>JAEWMQ010000009.1 GCA_023393125.1 Bacillota bacterium | reverse complement strand
TCCGTGTAGTATTTCTACTACTGACTATATTACTTAGTACAAGTTGTACTGATTCTCATCTCTATAATAGAGACGTAATGAATCGACTGGTTTATAGTTACTATTTTGTTTTCAAAGTTCATTTGTTAAAGACTCTTATAAGTATAAGCTATCACTTAACTTATGTCAATCTTTTTTTGTTTTTTTTGATAAAAACAAAGCGGAGAAGGAGGGATTCGAACCCTCGCGCCGGTTAACCCGACCTATACCCTTAGCAGGGGCACCTCTTCGGCCAACTTGAGTACTTCTCCGAATTATTAATGATTTATTATTGCCTGTTCGTCAGGACAAGATATATATTATCAAATGTTATTCTTTATGTCAAGCCTTTTTTAAAATCAATTTTTTAATATAAAAAGACCCTTGCGTTTTGAAACGTAAGGGTAAAATTTGTTGGAATATCTTTGATGCTTTACCTTTCACATATAAAAATATCTTAACTCACTTATAAGTTTAATTTGTTATTTGCACAGTTTTTTATTTCATAGAAAAAGAACTTTTTCAACTATCCAATATTCTTCTTCCAAATTAAATGAGTAAAGTATTTGTTGAAATGATAAATAATAACATCTTATGTATTATGATATCATCTTATACTGTAGTTTACAATTAATATTTAGTACAAAGTAAACATTTTTATATAAAGTAAGAATTTTTCTTACTATTCCCTTTTGATTTTATTTTACTATTGTAATTGCTTGATGTCCCATCTGCTCCCATGCCAGTTTAAAATCATTTTTATTCACTGCTTTATTAGGATAATTTGAAAAGGGATCATTAATATATATATTCTCCTCATCAATGCCAGTTATTACAACAGCATGTAATTTCTTAGTTGTTTTTACAATGCCAGATGGCGTATGCCAGATTTCAAAATATGTATCATCTAGAGGTTTATAGCTTGCATTAGTAATAACCCATACAGGATATCCATTTTTTAAAAAGTAAATGATATCATTAAAGTCTACACCTGTTAAATCCATTACACTATCTCCAGCATATTCTTTAGCTAGTTCTGTTATTGGCCCATGATATACACCGTACCCATTATTTTTGATATTATACATGTCTCCCACAAAACCATCATATGGATTACCATAATAGATTCTTCCCTTATCGTCCCTATAGTAAGCAGTAGTATCTTTTTTTATCTTTTTAGCCAATGTCATTTTATCAACATCTATATCGTTATATTGTAATAACATAGCAAGCGAAGTTACTTCACAACCTCTAGGTAATTCTGGATATTGTCTAATCAAAGGAACATTAAGGGGTTCTACCTCTATGTCTTCATTTTGTCTTTCCCAAATAAGGTTTGATTCATTATGAAGATAAATCTTATCATGATGATTATCTTTTGCATAATTAACTGCTTCTTTGAAACTATCAAAATCATGTACTGCTGTATCTGTAATAATTAAAAAAGGTTTAAACTCACTGTAAACCCATTCATTATTCAATGTGTTAATTGCTATACTACGTTTAATTTTACCAGCCTTAGACACAGCTTCTTCTACAGTATCAGCTTCATCTACGATGTTACCAGCTTTTTTGATGATATACTTTTTATTTGATGTAGGTTTATTTATAAAAGTAGGCAGAGCACCACTATTATATTTAACATAATAGATATATGCCCCACCTACAATTGTAATTATGAATACTGTGCAAAGAATAAACACACTTACTTTCTTCATTTATTCCTCTACTTATTCATCTTCATCAATAATTTCTTCACTAGGTATCTCTTCTACAGAACCCTCTTGAACATTATCATCAATGAATTCTTCATTTACTTTTTCCATACATACAACCTGTACATCATCAGCAACATTTATCAGCTTAACACCCTGAGCATTACGACCTATAGAAGATATTTGTGAAACCTTAATACGAATAATAATACCTTGAGAAGTAATAAGTAATAACTCATCTTCTTCACTTACTGAAGCAACACCAATAATACATCCTGTTTTTTCAGTAATTTTATTAATTCTTAACCCCTTACCACCACGTTTTTGAGCTCTGAAAGCTTCTATTTGAGTTCTCTTACCTAATCCTTTTTCCGTAGTTGTAAGAATTTGTTCACCTTCTTTTGGCACTGTTGCACCTATTACCTCATCGCCTTCACCTAGGTTAATAGCGCGTACACCTCTTGCCGTTCTACCCATTGGTCTTACATCTGTGGCATCAAACATAATACCTTGACCATTTCTAGTAGCTACTAAAATAGAGTCTTGTGATGTTGTTTGATGTACATCAACTAATTCATCTTCTTCATTAAGCGAAAGTGCAATGAGTCCACCTTTTCTAATATTTCTAAAATCTTTTAAAGGTGTTTTCTTAATTTGCCCTTTCTTAGTAACCATGGTTAAGAATGTATTATCTTCAAATTCTTTAATAGGGAATACTGCTGTAATCTTTTCATCCTTATCTAACTCTAATAAGTTAACAATAGCTGTTCCTCTAGCAGTTCTTCCTGCTTCTGGAATTCTGTAGCCTTTAATACGATATGCCTTACCTTTATTAGTAAAGAACATAATGTAATTAAAGTTAGTGGTTACGAAAAGCTGTTTGATAAAGTCTTCTTCGATAGTATTAACACCAATGATTCCTTTACCACCCCTATTTTGGTTTTTATAGGTATCTAATGGAATACGTTTGATATAACCTAATTGAGTAATGGTTACAACGATATTCTCTTCATCAATAAGATCTTCAATATCGTATTCATCTTCATCAATTGTAATATCTGTTCTACGTCCATCACCATATTTTTGTTTTACTTCTGTAATTTCATCTTTAATGACACTTAATAATTTATACTCACTAGCTAAAATTGATTTTAGGTATTCAATTTTTTCAATAAGTTCTGCATATTCTTGATCAATCTTTTCTCTTTCAAGACCTGTTAAAGCACGAAGTCTCATCTCAACAATTGCTTGAGCTTGAATTTCAGTAAGTTCAATAGCCTCCATTAATTTATCTTTAGCTTCTTGAACATTAGCTGATTCACGAATAAGAGAAACTACTAAGTCAATATTATCTAAAGCTTTACGAAGTCCTTCTAATATGTGAGCTCTAGCCTCTGCTTTATTTAATTCAAACTGTGTTCTTCTTGTAACAACTTCTTTTTGATGTTTTAGATACTCTTCAAGAATTTGCTTTAAGTTAAGAACTTTAGGTTTATCATCTACTAAAGCAAGCATATTAATGCTAAAAGTATCTTGTAATTGAGTATATTTATAAAGCTGATTTAAGATAACTGTTGGATTCACATCTCTTCTGAGCTCAATAACAATAGCAATACCATTTCTATCTGATTCGTCTCGAATATCTGTAATACCATCTATTTTTCTTTCTTTAACTAAGTCTGCCATCTTTTCAATAAGAGTTGACTTATTAACCATGTAAGGAATTTCAGATACAACAATACGATTCTTTCCACCTTGCATAGGTTCAATTTCAGCCTTAGCTTTAACTTTAACTTTACCTCTACCGGTTCTATAAGCTTGGTCTATACCATAGCGACCATAAATTGTAGCTCCTGTAGGAAAATCTGGTGCTTCAATAATAGCCATAAGCTCTTCGATATCTGTTTCACGAATTTCTTGTTCCTCATTTTCACCCATGTAGTTATCAATCATTTTAATAACGCCATTTACAACTTCAGTTAAGTTGTGAGGTGGAATACTAGTTGCCATACCAACAGCAATACCTGATGAGCCATTAACTAATAGGTTAGGAAATCTTGCTGGTAAAACACAAGGTTCCTTCGATGATTCATCAAAGTTTGGTCTAAATTCAACTGTATCTTTATCAATATCAGCTAGCATTAGAGCTGTCATTTTACTCATACGTGCTTCAGTATAACGCATAGCAGCTGCACCATCACCATCAATAGAACCAAAGTTACCTTGTCCATCTACAAGAGGATATCTTGTAGAGAATTCTTGTGCCATACGTACCATTGCACCATAAATTGAAGAGTCACCGTGAGGGTGATATTTACCCATGGTATCCCCGACAATACGTGCTGATTTTCTGTATTGTTTATCTGAACCTAACCCTAGCTCACTCATAGCATATAAAATACGACGATGAACTGGTTTTAATCCATCTCGTACATCTGGAAGGGCACGAGATACGATTACACTCATAGCGTAATCAATATAACAGTTTTGCATCTCATCGTTAATATCTCTATGAATAATTCTGTCATAAGTTACATCATTTGTATCCATTTATTATTCTCCTTGCCCTTAAATATCTAGATAAGTTACTTTATGGGCATGCTCATTGATAAACTGACGTCTTGGTTCAACATCATCACCCATAAGTTTAGTAAAGATTTCATCTGCTGCTGCTGCATCATCAATAGTTACTTTCACAAGTACCCTTGTTGCTGGATCCATTGTTGTATCCCATAGCTGCTCTGCATTCATCTCTCCTAGACCTTTGTAACGTTGCATACGCGTAATACCAGTTCTACCAATTTCCTCTAATAACTTTTCTAGTTCTTTATCATTAAATACATAATGCTTTTTCTTATTCTTTTCAACTAAATAAAGAGGTGGTTGAGCAATATAAACATGATCTTGCTCGATTAGTTCTCTAAAGTATCTGTATAAGAATGTTAGTAGAAGGGTCCTAATATGGGCACCATCTACGTCGGCATCAGTCATAAGAATGATCTTTCCATATCTTAATTTGCTTATATCAAAGTCATCACTAATTCCAGCACCAAATGCAGTAATCATATTACGGATTTCCTGATTTTCTAGCATCTTATCGATTCTAACTTTTTCTACGTTTAGAATCTTACCTCTAAGTGGCAAAATGGCTTGTGTTTTAGGAGAACGTGCGCTCTTTGCAGAACCACCCGCTGAATCCCCTTCGACAATATATATTTCACATTTTGATGCATCTTTTTCTGAACAATCTGCAAGTTTACCTGGAAGGGCATTTCCCTCTAAAGCGCTCTTTCTACGTGTAAGCTCTCTAGCCTTACGCGCTGCATCTCTAGCTCTTGCTGCCATTACACCTTTTTGGATAATAACCTTTCCTACATTTGGATTTTGTTCAAGGAAATAAGTTAATTGGTCTCCAAATACAGATTGAACTGCTCCAGCTGCTTCACTAGATCCAAGTTTTGTTTTAGTTTGTCCTTCAAATTGAGGATCTCCGATTTTAATACTAATAACAGCAGTCATACCCTCACGAATATCGTCCCCTGTTAAGTTTTTATCTGAATCCTTTAAAAGCCCCATTTTTCTTGCATAATCATTTAGATTCTTTGTAATTGCCGTTCTAAACCCTGAAAGGTGAGTTCCACCTTCTGGTGTATTTATATTATTAACAAAGCTAAAAAGGTTTTCAACGTAACTATCATTGTGTTGGAATGCTACTTCTACTGCTATCCCGTCCTTTTCTCCTTCACAATAAAAGATTTCATCATAGATAGGTGTTTTATGTTTATTAAGATGTTGTACAAACTCCTTAATACCACCTTCATAGTGGAAAGTCTTATTTTGCTCTTGACCTTCTCTCTCATCTACTAGTTCAATCTTAAGAGCTTTAGTTAAAAATGCTGTTTCTTTTAAACGTTGCTCTAATATTTTATAGTCAAAGATAACCTCTTCAAAGATCTCGGCATCTGGTTTAAAACATACATAAGTTCCAACTTTATCAGTATCACCAATTACAGTTAACGGTTGGGTTACATCACCTCTTGAAAACTTTTCTTGGTGTATTTTTCCATCTGTGTATACTTCTACTGTAAGCCATTCAGAAAGGGCATTTACTACTGATGCACCTACACCATGTAAACCTCCAGATACTTTGTAACCTCCACCACCAAATTTTCCACCTGCGTGTAAAATGGTAAATACGACTTCTACTGTTGAGATACCTTTTTGTGGGTGAATACCCACAGGAATACCTCGTCCATTATCTAGAACAGAGATTGTATTATCTGCATGTATTGTAACTTTAATAAGGCTACAATACCCAGCTAATGCCTCATCAACCGCATTGTCTACTATTTCATATACAAGATGGTGAAGACCTTTTGCGGAGGTACTACCTATATACATACCAGGCCTTTTTCGTACCGCCTGCAGCCCCTCTAATATTTGTATTTGATTTTCATCGTACGTTGCTGCCATAACTAAGATCTCACTCCTTTAATATTTACTCATAAGCATACTTATCTAAGTTTTATTATATACCAAAGTATTAATAAAGGCAAATTTACTAACTATTTTAAACATTTATCATGCTACTTATATGCCAATATTTTCTATACTTCCAGCTTTTACATTATATAGTTTTCCAATTTTTTGTGTATTCCATACACTTTGTTCAATTCCTGTGCAAGTTATTAAAGTTTGAATATTTTGCGTGTATTTAAACAAGTCACCCTGTCTATTATGATCTAATTCAGAAAGAACATCATCAAGTAAGAGAATAGGTTCCTCCCCTATATATTTTTTCATAATATTTAATTCTGCTAGTTTCATAGAAAGTACCACACTTCGTTGTTGCCCTTGAGAGCCATATGTTTTTACATCCATATCATTAATTAAAAAAGTTAGGTCATCTCTATGTGGACCTATAGATGTTGTTTGATAAAGAATATCCTTTTCTCTATACTTTAACATTTTTTTCTCGAATTCCTCTACCTGTACATTAGGCTCATAAATAACTTGAAGCTTTTCCTTATGTCCTGATATATCATCATGAATCTTAGAAGCTATTTGATTAATTTCTTCAATGAATTCATGCCTTTTTTTAATAACAGCAGAAGCATATTCTTCAAGTTGCATATCCCACACATCTAACATGGATGTATCTTTATTATTAAAGTACTGCTTTAATGCTAAGTTACGTTGTTTAAGTACTTTATGGTATTGGCGAAGAGAGTAGTAATACAATTTATCAATTTGACATAATTCAATATCTATAAAACGCCTACGTTCTTTAGGACTATTTTTAATAAGCTGTAAGTCCTCTGGTGAAAACATAACAATATTAAGACATCCAAACAATTCACCTAATCTACCAATAGGCATTCTATTAATCATAGCTGACTTAGCTTTAGGGGTTAAATGAAAATCTATAATATCTTGTACATAATTTTTCTGAACAGCAAGCTTTACATGTGCACTTTCTTCGTTCCATTTGATAATTTCTTTTTCTTTATGGGTCCTGTGTGATCTAGCAGTTGCACAAAGGTAAATAGACTCAAGAATATTGGTTTTTCCTTGAGCATTATCACCTTTAAAAATATTAATACCTCTATCTAGGGAAATGTTTAGCTCTTCATAATTTCTGAAGTTTGTTAAAGCTAGCTCTTTAATATACATAAAGCTCTCCCTTGTTATTTAACCTTATAGGTTTCTCCATCAAATAAGACTTCATCACCAGGTCTAATTTTTTTACCTCTTTGTGTACAGATTTCTCCATTTACTAAAACTAATTCTCCTGCAATAAGCATTTTAGCTTCTCCTCCAGTTTGAACCATAGAAGCGTATTTCATCAGTTGATCTAATTTTATAAACTCAGTATCAATCTTAATCTCTTTCATTTTTTATTCTCCTTCGTTTCTAAAAGTATATTGTATACAAAATACCAATGAATAAATCGCCCTAATATTCTTAGATGAATTGTAGAGCGATTGTGGTTCATATAATTATGCATTTACACGGATTGGTAAAATTAAATATTTATAGTGTTCCCCTTCTTCAGGTTGAATAATACAAGGAGTAAGAGATGATATAAAGTGAATACATACTTTATCATCATCAATTGCTTTAAGGGCATCAATTAAATACTTAGGATTGAAAGCAATTGTGATCTCTTTACCTTCAAGTATTACATCAAGCTCTTCCCTAGCTGTACCAAGCTCAGCATTAGAAGTAATAATCATCTTTTCTCCATTAATTTCTACACGAATTGGATTTTTCTTACCTTCTCTAGAAATTAATGCTGCACGTTCAATACTCATTAAAAAGTTTTTACGATCTACCATGATTCTTGTTTCATAATCTGATGAAAATACTTGTTCATACTTCAGAAATTCACCTTCAAGTAAGCGTGAAACAACTTTACTATCACCTAAGTCAAAGAGTACATGTTTATCACCAAAATAAACTGTAACTTCTTCATTTTCTTCAGAAGCTAAAATCTTATTAATTTCAGATAATGTCCGTCCAGGAATGACAACTTCTATTTCTCCATTCTCATTTGAGAGTTGAAGTTGTCTATATGAAATACGATAACCATCCACAGAAACCATATTTAGGTTATTATTTTTAATTTGTAACATTTCACCTGTAAGAATAGGTCTAGTTTCATCTTGGGCTACTGAGAAAATAGTTTGTCTTATCATTTCTTTAAGAGCCAATTGATTAACTGTACAAACATTTGTTTTTTCCACATTTGGAAGCGCTGGGAAGTCTCTACCTGATTGGCCAGCAATTTGGAATTTAGATTTCTCGCTAACAATGCTAGTCATAAAGTTGTCATCTGCTGATATTTCAACAACTTCTCCTGGCATTCTTCTTATAATCTCTGAAAAAATCTTAGATTCTAGAGCAATATATCCTTCATTAATTACATCAGCATCAATAGTACTTTCAATCCCAAGCTCAAGGTTATTACCAACTAAAGTAAGTTTATTATTAGAAGCCTTTAAAAGGATACATTCTAGAATAGGCATTGTTGTTTTTGTTGAACATGCTTTAAGCACAGTGTTAATGCTATTAAGCAAAAGATCTTGTCTGCAATAGATATGCATGTGGATATCTCCTTTCGTGTAAAACCAATACAATTATTAAAGTTAATTTAGCAATAATAGTAGTAGGGGGTGTGGGTACTGTGGATAACCCCCTTAAGCCATTAATAGCGTTATAAAAAATGATGTTTATACACATGTGGATGAGTTGAAGTTTTACTTGAGGCTTATCCACATTGTTAACAGCAAAAAAAAACTACAAAAATAATCCACAAATCATTCACGTTTATTTCACATGAATATACACAGAGTTATTTAGCTATAATTTTAGATTCAAGTTCATTGAGCATTTGAGTAAGCTCAATATCAGTTTGAAGTTCCCTAGAGATTTTTTCAAAGCCATGAATAATAGTGGTATGATCACGGCCACCAAATTTTTCACCAATTTTAGGGAGAGAAAGATCTGTAAGTTTTCGGCAAAGATACATTGCAATTTGCCTTGGGTAGGCTATATTACGAGTTCTTTTAGAAGACCTAAGTTCTTCAGGTTTAAGGTGAAAATAAGTTGCAACTGTTTCTTGAATATATTCAGCTGTAATAATTTTAGGCCTGTCCTTAGAAATAATATCTTTAAGAGCTTCATTAGCAAGTTCAACTGTAATAGGTTTATTAGTGAGGGAAGAAAAGGCTAAAATACGATTTAAAGCACCTTCAAGCTCACGAATATTGGATATAACAGTTTTGGCAATGAATAAAAGAACATCTTCAGGTACTGATAAACTTTCTATTTCAGCTTTTTTCCTTAAAATAGCGATTCTAGTTTCTAAATCAGGGCTCTGGATATCAGCAATAAGGCCCCATTCAAATCTAGAGCGTAGACGTTCTTCTAAAGTTGCAATTTCTTTAGGAGGACGATCACTAGAAATAATAATTTGCTTATTAGCCTCATAAAGAGCATTAAAAGTATGGAAGAACTCTTCTTGAGTACGTTCTTTACCAGTAATGAATTGAATATCATCTATTAAGAGCACATCAATATTTCTATATTTATTACGAAAGCTTTCGTTTTTGTCATCACGAATCGAATTAATAAGCTCATTCGTAAATTTTTCAGAAGAAGCATAGATAATTTTAGCGCTAGGGTTTTGATCCAAAATATAGTGAGCAATCGAATGCATAAGATGGGTCTTACCAAGACCTACACCACCATATAAAAAGAGCGGATTATAAGCTCTAGCAGGTGCTTCTGAAACAGCTAAAGCTGCAGCATGAGCCATACGGTTACTATTACCTACTACGAAACTATCAAAAACGTATCTAGGGTTTAAGTTACTAGGATTATTTAGTGGGTCCTGAATTTCAAGGTTTCTTTTAGCAGCTTTTTGGTCAGTAGTAGTTTGTTCATTTGGAAGCACGAATTTTATCTTGTAATCCTTATTAAGAATTTGAAGAGCACTATTACGAATAAGCTCTAAGTAGCGTGTATTAAGAATTTCTTTTGTAAATTCGTTTTTAACGCTAATAATGAGAGTATTTTCTTCTATAGATAAGAGCTCAGTTTCCTTAAACCAAGTGTTGAAGCTAACACTTGAAGTCTCAAGTTCTATAATGCTAAGGATAGCTTCCCATTGCTTTTGATACAGCGGCGACATACTTAATCCTCCTATTTTATTTATTTATGCACAAGTTATTAAAGTATAGTCAACATGTGCATAAAGTAATCAACATATATGATAAAAATTTAAAATTTAATGGGTAAAATAGATGTGTTAAACAATATGTGGATAAAGTTATTAAGATAGAAAAAGCCCTTAAAACATTAAAAAATGCAAAAAAAAAGGAAAAAATATAAGTTATACACAACTTTATCAACAGAATGTGAATAACTTAATGAAATTAACAACTTATCTACAAGTAATTTTATAATATCAAATTACTTGTGGAAAATCAACCTTACAGGAAAAATATCCACAAGCTAAGGTGTCAAAAAACATGTGGATATTTTGTGTAATAAAGATAGAAACAAATATTTCAATAGCAAAAAGAAAAATAATATACTAAAAAGTGTAAGAATACAAAAGAATTAAATTTTAAAATAGAGCAGTATAAAATATGTTAGAGTAGATAAGGTGATAAAATTTAACTAAAATAAGTATTATTTATAGAGGGAATCAATTGCTGAATAGATAAAAGTATAAAAAAGTACTATTAAGAGAGGAATAACTTTTAAAAAAGTAGGTAAGGTTAAAAAGGGAGTAGTAATGAAAGATATCTCAGATATTGTCATGTAAAACACAAAAAAATATGTAAAAGATAAAATAGCATATATAAGGAAAGGAAAATTTAAATTACCATTTATTTATTCTGATAATATATGAAGTAAGGCTTGACTACAAATTATAAATCTTCTATACTATCCATAGTGCTTGTTTACATTTAATAAGTTTAATGTAAATATTTTTTATTATTGGTGTGAAGATAGATAGGACATGTGCAGTGCCTATTTATCAATTTTATGTGCATATTGTGTGGTAACTTATCCAATAAAGGAGGTGCTCGCAATGAAAATGACTTATCAACCAAAGAAACGTCAAAGAAGTAAAGAACATGGTTTTCGTAAAAGAATGAGAACTAAAAATGGTAGAGCGGTACTCGCTAGAAGAAGAGCAAAAGGTAGAAAAAAACTAACAGCATAAAACAAGGCCGCTTATGTGGCCTTGTTTTGCTATAAAATTTAGGAGTACTAGGTATGAAATATGCGCAGTCACTAAAGAAAAACCACGAATTTAGAACTGTATATAGAAAAGGAAGATCTTTAGCTAATAAATATTTGGTAGTATATAAATATAAAAATAACTTGCCTGAGAATCGCTTAGGTATTTCTGTGAGCAAAAAAGTGGGAAACAGTGTAGTACGTAGTCGCGTAACCAGGCTCATTAGAGAAAGTTATAGATTAAATGAAGAGTTTATTGAAAAAGAAGGTTGGGATTTTGTAGTTATTGCAAGATCGGCATCTAATGGTGCATCGTATCAAGATATTTCTACTTCGCTGATAAATTTATTAAAACAACATAAAGTGCATGTATAATATGTAATGTTAAGTTAGCAGGACATTGTTGTTGCTACAGAAAGGATTATAATGATGCTAGATATTCCAAAGAAGGTAGCACTTATACTTATTAGATTTTATCAAAGAGGAATATCACCTATGCTTGGAGGACACTGTAGGTTTACTCCAACATGTTCACAATATACTTATGAAGCTATTCAAATTCATGGTTTTATAAAGGGCACATTTCTTGGAGTAAAGAGGATATTAAAATGCCATCCATTTCATCCAGTTATGTATGATCCAGTACCAGAGAAAAGGGTAAAAAATAGCGACAAGAAAAACTAGGAGGAATAAAATGGGATTTATTAATGACATTTTTGGTGCCATATTAAGCTTTATTTTTGATGGGGTTGTACTGATATCTCCAGTAGCTGCATTGGGTATCTCAATTATTTTATTTACATTAGTAGCGCGTGTACTTTTAACACCACTTCAATTATCTTCTCAAAGAACCTCTAGAGGTATGAGTAAGATTCAACCAGAGCTGCAAAAGATACAAAACAAGTATAAAGGAAAAAAGGATCAAGAATCTCAGCTTAAACAAAGCCAAGAGATGCAGGCTTTATATAAAAAGTATAAGATTAATCCTTTTGCAGGGTGTTTACCTTTATTAATTCAATTACCACTTATTATGGCCTTATTTAATGTATTACGTGAGCCAGCTAAATACATTACAAAATTAGGTCAAGAATACACTATTATTGCAGATAAAATTATGGCTTCTGTGTCAAACTACGTAAGTTTATTAGAGCCATTTAAAAGTAACATTGAGATGACTACTCGTGCCACCTTTGATTTAAGTGATAAGGTTCAATTAGGTCAATTTTTAAGTCATTTAAATACAATACAATGGAATGAGTTTTTAAATAACATGGGTAGTACAGCGGATGTTGTAAAACCTGCTTTAGAACTTAAATATAATATTGAAAACTTTTTAGGTTTCAATGTAGTAGATACACCAAGTGTATTAATGACCACACAATGGTGGGCAATATTAATTCCTATTATTGCTGGTGCCTCAACATACATTTTTACAAAAATCACTATGGCAGCAAATGGACAAGTTCAAAGTGCAGCAGCTAGCTCAAATAATGGTGCAGCAAATCCAGGGGAATCTATGATGAAAACCATGAATATCGTTATGCCAATTATGACAGGTGTATTTGCATACACAATGCCTATTGGTTTAGCTTTATACTGGATTGCAGGGAACGTAATTATGATGGGACAACAATGGATTGTTAATAAAATCCTAGAAAAGCAAGATGCAAAACTTGATGCACAGCTTGAAAAAGAACGTGAAGAGGCTAGAAAAAATAATAAAGTTCAAACTAAAAAAGTAATGAAAAAAGTTCCTGTTGAAAAGAAGCCAGAAACTAAAGTAGAAACTCTAGTAGAGAGTGATAACAAGCCTAAAACGTATACTAAAAAAGTAATTAAAAAGGTACCTGTTCAAAAGAAAGCAGACAGTCAAGAATAGCCCAAAATGAAGGTAAGTAGTAAAACAATAAACCTATAAACAGTTGGGGGTATGGATATGAAATCTATTGAAAAAGTAGCAAGAACGGTTGATGAAGCTATAACAGAAGCTCTTATTGAACTTGGAGCAAGTACAGATGAAGTAAATATTGAAGTTATATCTAAAGGTTCAAAAGGATTATTAGGAATAGGTGCAAGACAAGCAAAGGTTAAAGTTACTCTTAAAGAAGAGGAACCTAAAGAATATTTTGAGTTTAAAGTAAGTAAAGTTGAAGAAAAGGTAGAGACTATTACTAAGGAAAAACCAGTACCAACTAAGAAAACCGAAGTAGTCAAAGACTCAGAAGATGCTGTTATAGTAACCAAAGAAGAACTAAATAGAGTCATAGAACGTGCCAAAGATTTCTTATGTAAATTATTAAAAGAAATGAATGTTGACTGTACAGTAAACGCTGAGGTAGTAAACAATAATCGTATTAGTATTTGTTTAGAAGGTAAAAATATGGGTACAATAATAGGTAAGAGAGGCGAGACTTTAGATGCCATTCAATACCTTGTTAATATTGTTGCCAATAAAGAAAGAAAAGAATATATTAAAATTATGATAGATACTGAGAACTATAGAGCAAGAAGAGAAGAGACTCTTAAGAATCTTGCTTATAAACTTAGTAAGAAAGCTCAAAAAACAAGAAAACCTGTTATTCTTGAACCAATGAATCCATATGATCGTCGTATCATTCATTCAGCACTTCAAGATAGTAAAATTGTAAAAACGCATAGTGAAGGTAAAGAACCATTTAGAAGAGTGGTTATTACTCCTAACTATCAAAATAGATCATATAGATAAAACCAGTTTAATACTGGTTTTTTTTTTAGAAAGGATGAATAACTTTGTTATTTGAAGATACTATAGCAGCTATATCCACTCCAATTGGCGTGGGTGGGATTGGTATTATTAGAGTAAGTGGAAAAGAAACAATAGAAATTGTTGATAAAGTATTTAGAGCGGCAAACAAAAAATCTCTGAAGGAAGTAGATTCCCATACAATTACCTATGGACATATTATAAGTGATAGTGGTAAAGTTCTAGATGAGGTACTAATCATGTTAATGAAAGGACCTAGAACTTTTACTAGAGAAGATATTATAGAAATTAACTGTCATGGAGGTCCAGTTCCATTAAATGCAGTATTAATGGAAGTTATTAAAGCTGGAGCAAGAATGGCTGATAATGGAGAGTTTACTAAAAGAGCTTTCTTAAATGGGCGTATAGATTTAGCACAAGTAGAAGCTATTATGGATATTATTGAATCTAAAACAGAACTCTCATTATCACAGGCGGTAGGCCAACTTGAAGGAAACTTATCAAAGAAAATCAAAGAATATCAAGACACTTTAATTCAAGTGATTGCTAGAATAGAGGTATCTATTGACTATCCAGAATATGATGATGATGAGCCAATTACTAATGATTTTGAAGTTGAACTAAAAGAACTATTAGAAGAGTTAAAAGAACTTTTAAGAACAGCTGATACAGGAAAAATGATTAGAGAAGGTGTTAAAACAGCTATTGTAGGTAGACCTAATGTTGGAAAATCATCGTTATTAAATGCCTTACTTGAAGAAAATAAGGCTATTGTTACTGATATCCCAGGGACTACAAGAGATGTTGTAGAAGCTTATTTAAATATTGATGGTATACCATTTCAATTATTAGATACAGCAGGGATAAGAGAAACAGAGGATATAGTAGAAAAAATAGGTGTTGAAAGATCTAAATCTTCTATTGAAGAGGCCGACTTAGTATTAATGTTAATAGATAGTCATGTAGGTTTACTAGATAAAGATCTAGAAATATTAGATCAAGTAAAAAATAAACGTGTAATTTATATTTTTAATAAAACTGATTTAGAAAATAATATTACCCAGGAAATGTTGGAAACTCACTTTAGAATGGGTGAAGTTATTAAAGTTTCAGCCAAAGAACAGTATGGTCTTAATGAATTAAGACAAGCAATGAAGAATTTTGTTATTAAAGGTAATGCTACTGTTCAGAATGAAGCTACCATCTCTAATCAAAGACAAAAGCAATCTCTTATTAATGCAATTAAGAGTTTAGAAAAAGTAATAGATGCCATTGAATTAGGGCTTCCAGAAGATTGTTTAGCTATAGATTTACATGATGCATTTGGACATCTAGGGATGATAGTAGGCGAATCTTTAAAAGAAGAGATTATTAACCAATTATTTAGTAGATTTTGCTTAGGAAAGTAGGAGAAAAAATGTACGTTGCAGATAAAGTAGACATTGTCGTAATAGGAGGTGGCCATGCAGGATGTGAAGCCGCACTTGCCGCAGCTCGTATGGGCAAAAAAACCATTATGTTTACGATGTCATTAGATAGTATAGCTATGATGCCTTGTAATCCTAATATAGGGGGAACTTCAAAAGGGCATTTAGTAAGAGAAATTGATGCACTGGGCGGAGAGATGGGAAAGAATATTGATAGAACCTTTATTCAATCTCGTATGCTCAATACAGCTAAAGGACCGGCTGTACACTCATTAAGAGCGCAAGCTGATAAATTTAAGTATACCCATGAGATGAAAAAAGTACTCGAACAAATTGATAACTTACTGGTTAAACAACAAGAAGTTGTTGAAGTGAAGGTAGAAGATGGGAAAGTAAAAGGTGTATTAACCAATACAGGAGCATTATATGAATGTAAGGCAATTGTTTTAGCTGGTGGTACTTATGTACGCTCTAGATGTCTTACAGGTGAATGTATTGAATATACAGGACCTAATGGTCTTAAAACTTCTAATAAGCTAAGTGATGCCTTAAAAGAGTTAGGCATTGAATTAAGACGTTTTAAAACAGGAACACCAGCACGAGTTGATGCAAGAACAGTTGATTTTTCTAAAATGGAGCCACAGCATGGAGATGAACGTATCGTACCATTTTCTTTCGAGAACAAAGAAGATGATATTAAAAGAGATCAACATCCATGTTATTTAACCTATACAAATGAAAAGACACATCAAATTATTAGAGATAATTTACATCGTTCACCAATGTATTCTGGTGTTATAGAAGGAACAGGACCAAGATATTGTCCATCAATTGAGGATAAAGTAGTACGTTTTGCAGATAAAGAAAGACATCAAGTATTTATTGAACCAGAAGGTGAAAATACAACAGAGATGTATGTTCAAGGAATGAGCTCATCTTTACCAGAAGAAGTTCAACTTGCGATGCTTAGAACACTTAAAGGACTGGAAAATGTTGAAGTCATGAGAACTGGTTATGCTATTGAATATGATTGCATTAATCCAATGCAGCTTAAACATTCACTTGAACTTAAAGCTATCGAAGGTTTCTTTAGTGCAGGACAAATGAATGGAAGTTCTGGTTATGAAGAAGCAGCAGCGCAAGGTCTTGTAGCAGGTATTAATGCAGCTTTAAAAGTAGATGGCAGAGACCCTATGATTATTGATAGATCTGAGGGGTATATAGGTGTTTTAATAGATGACTTAGTAACTAAAGGAACTAAGGAACCTTACCGTATGATGACATCAAGAGCTGAGTACAGATTACTTCTTAGACAAGATAATGCAGACCTTCGTTTAACTAAGAAAGGTTATGAAGCAGGTCTTATATCAGAGGGAAGATATGAACGTTTTGCAGCTAAGAAATCAGCTATTGATGCCGAGCTTGAAAGATTAAAACATGTATATGTGGGAACAAGTGAAAAAGTACAAGCTATTTTAGAGAAAAAAGGAAGTACACCTCTTCGTTCAGGTATTGCATTAGCAGAAATTTTAAAACGACCAGAACTGGAATATGAAGATTTTACTGAAGTAGATATAGATAGACCAGATTTACCACTTGATGTTATTGAACAAGTTATGATTGAATTACGTTATGAAGGATATATCACAAGACAAATGCGTCAAGTAGAGCAGTTTAAAAAATTAGAAAAGAGACTTATTCCAGCAGATATTAATTATAATGATGTCTATAGTTTAAGACTTGAAGCTAAACAAAAACTTGAACAAGTAAGACCAATTTCTATTGGTCAAGCTTCACGTATTTCAGGGGTTTCACCAGCTGATATTTCAATGTTATTAGTATATTTAGAGCAAAGAAACCGCAGCCATAAAGATGAAAGTACTGAGAAAGAGGAAGTTTAATGAAACAATTATTATTAGATGGAGCAAAAGAACTAGGGATTAACCTAACTGAAACTCAATTAGATCAGTTCATGATGTACAAGTCATTGTTACAGGAATGGAATGAAAAGATGAATTTAACAGCTATTACAGAAGATAGAGAAGTAATGACAAAACACTTCCTAGATTGTATGACCATTCAAAAAGCAATTGATATGAACACTCAAAAAACAGTGATTGATATTGGGACAGGAGCAGGTTTCCCTGGATTAGTCATTAAA
This sequence comes from Bacillota bacterium, assembly GCA_023393125.1. Lineage (GTDB taxonomy): Bacteria > Bacillota > Clostridia > Lachnospirales > Cellulosilyticaceae > Cellulosilyticum. The sequence goes on along the minus strand of JAEWMQ010000009.1, from coordinate 51,280 downwards.
ATAGCATTTCCTCACTTAGAAGTAACCTTAGTTGATGCTTTAAAAAAACGCTTAACCTTTTTAGAAGAAGTGATTAATCAATTAGGACTAAAAGGGATAAAATGTGTTCATTCTAGAGCTGAGGATTTAGGTAAAAATAAAGATTACCGTGAAGGATTTGATATCTGTGCTTCTAGAGCAGTAGCTAATTTAGCTGTGCTTAGTGAATATACTTTACCATTTGTAAAAGTAGATGGTTATCTTATGGCATTAAAAGGTCAAAAGATAGAAGAAGAATTAGAGCAAGGGAAAAAAGCAATTCAGATATTAGGTGGCGAACTTGAAGAAGTTGTTCATACAGGTGTACCATTTACAGATCTAGATCATAAGATAGCTAAAATCAAAAAAGTAAAACCAACTGCACTTAAATATCCAAGAAAAGCTGGAGAACCAACTAAGGCGCCTCTTGGTATCTAAAAGTATAATATAAGCTTAGTTAAAAAGGATAAGCCAATAGATGAGAGAATCTCCTGGCTTATCCTTTTTATTTATCCACATAATAAAAGAAATAAATCTATCAAAGGAGAGGATGTGGATAATCCTTTGTTGTAGAATCAAAACCAATGTCTTGTGGATAGAAAGGTAAAACAAGTGTTTGTGGATAAATTTATAGAAAGAAAAAATAAAAATATCCACAACTAAAAGACGAAGTAGATATTGTGTAAAGAAAATGAGTGAGCTGTGTATAATAATTATTTAATGATATTAATAGAGTAGAGGGCGTAATAAATTGGTAGATAGAAGGATTTAGTAATAGAAATAAAAATAATTAATAAAAAAACTTAGGGATAACACTTACTAAAGACATATATATAAGTGAAGTAAATAAGGTGAAACTTAATCATCTTAAAACTTTCTAGCATCCCCAGCGCCAACTCTCAGCTACTGTTGTAGTCAGCTCTAGCCCTTGCGATTAATATAAGTTGAAAAGAAAAATTAAGTAGCTTATACTTCAAATTTGCATTACCACTTTCCAAAGCATAAAAGCTCTCGGGCCCATAACATATGGAGAGCTTTTATGTACCCCTCACTGGTAAAATGGTCATTTGCACTACTTTATATATTGTGAATATCTCCTGAAGGAAACTGAGGGGTATTCCAGAAGGAGATAGAGAAAATATAAAGGTAGTGTTGACTAGGATATCAGGTTGGGTATTACAGATGAGCTTAAGTACATGTAAAAGTGAACTTAAGCTTATTTGTGATGAATAAATAAATAGATTTGATTTTTAGGCAATAACAGATGTTATTGCCTATTTTTTATATGTCAAATATAAAGTAGAAAAATGCTCAATTTATTATATTATGGCTTTTATAGGAAAAATATGCTATACTGTTAGATAGCAAAACTGTTATTTTAGAGGGGAGCAGAACTTAAATGCAAAGAGATTTGAAAATAGAACATATTGCAATTGACCGCGTTATACCTAATCCATATCAACCAAGAAAGGTATTTTCTGATGCGGCATTACAAGAACTTGCAAATTCTATTTTAGAACATGGACTAATGCAACCTATTACAGTAAGAATGATAGGTAACTCCTATGAGCTTATTGCAGGAGAGAGAAGATTAAAAGCATCTAAATTAGCTGGGCTTGAAACTATACCTGCAGTAATTGTAGAAGTAACCACAAAGGATAGTGCCGTACTTGCTCTAATTGAAAATTTACAGCGTGAGAACTTAAATTTCCTAGAAGAGAGTCAAGCTTATTATAAAATTATGCAAGACTATGGTTATACACAGCAAGAATTAGCGGCTACATTAGGTAAAAATCAATCTACAGTAGCTAATAAGTTAAGAGTATTAAAATTATCACCAGCAGTACAAAAGCTTTTGGTAGAAAATAACTTAACAGAGAGACATGCAAGAGCATTATTAAAATTACCTAGTGAAGAATATCAATTAATGGCCTTAGAAAAAGTTATTAAGCAAGAGCTTAATGTAAAAAGGACAGAGCAAATCATAGAACAGATGTTAGTAGATATTACAAAAGAAGATATGATTAAGCATAAAGCTAATCAAAAAGTAAAATCATATATTAGAGATATGAGATTAGTTACTAACACAATTACAGAAGCTGTTAACTTGATTCAAAAAGCAGGAGTAGACGCTAAGTATACAATGAAAGAACATGCGGACAGCTATGAAATTAGAATTAAAATACCAATTAATCAGTAGTTTACATAAATAAAGCGACTTCTAGATCAATAGAAAGTCGCTTTTATTTGTGACCAGAGGATTAATTTGATATGAATGCTTAATATGTTCTAATATAGGTAACAATAAAAGAATGAGTAATTCTAATGATTAAGTTCTACTAAAAGTGATAATTACAAGCAATGTGAATAGAATAGAAATAAATCATTTTAAGTGTAAATCTATTGAATATAAGTGGTTTATATGGCTTGATTAATATAAGATAATCTGCAATATAACTTGATATAATGTGTATATTTCGATAAAATATAATAATACATTGACTGGACGAAGGAGAATAGTAATGAAAGATTTTAAATTAGAGTTAGCCAAACTTTTAGATACAAAAATTGATGCATTATCAGTAGAAGAAATTTATAGTATGATTGAAGTACCTACAAATGTAGCTATGGGAGATTATGCATTTCCATGTTTTAAATTAGCTAAAGCTTTAAGAAAAGCTCCTCCTATGATTGCAAAGGAGATTGCAGATACTTTAGGTGAAATTGATTTTATAGAAAAAGCAGAAAATGTAAATGCATATATTAACTTTTTCTTAAATAAATCTATATATGTAAAAGAAGTTTTATTAGCAGTATTAAATGATAAAGAAAACTATGGTTTAGAAAAAGAAAAGAATAAAGGAAATGTAGTGATTGACTATTCTTCACCCAATATTGCAAAGCCATTTCATGTAGGTCACTTACGTTCGACAGTAATAGGTAACAGTTTATATCATATTTTTGAAGCATTAGGTTATAATTGTATCGGAGTTAACCATTTAGGTGACTGGGGAACACAGTTTGGTAAATTAATAGTAGCTTATAAAAAATATTCTAGTAAGGAACAGGTAGAGGAAAAGGGTATTTCTGAGTTACTTAGAATTTACGTATTATTCCATGATGAAGCTAAAGAACATCCAGAAATGGATCAAGAAGCAAGAGACTACTTTACTAGAATGGAACAAGGTGATGAAGAAGCATTAGCACTTTGGAAATGGTTTAAAGAAGTAAGCTTAAATGAATTCGAGAGAGTATATAAAATGTTAGATGTAACTTTTGATAGTTACAATGGTGAAGCTTTTTATAATGATAAGATGAATGCAGCTATTAAAGATTTAGAAGATAAAGGCCTTATTGAAGTAAGTGAAGGTGCTAAAATTGTACGTTTAGATGAGGAAAATATGGCACCATGTTTAATCACTAAAAATGATGGTAGCTCATTATATGCTACTCGTGATATCACAGCAGCTAAATATCGTAAAGAAACTTATGACTTTAAAAAATGTATTTATGTTACAGCGCTTCAACAAAACCTTCATTTCGCTCAATGGTTTAAAGTAATTGAGAAAATGGATTGGGAATGGGCAAAAGATTTAGTGCACGTACCATTTGGTATGGTAAGTATGGAAGGTGGAGCTAAATTATCTACACGTTCTGGAAATGTGATTTTCTTAGAAGATATCTTAAAAGAAGCAGTAGAAAAGACTAAGAAAATTATTGAAGAAAAAAATCCTGATCTTGAGAACAAAGATGAAGTTGCAAATCAAGTAGGTATTGGCGCAGTTATTTTTGATGATATGTATAATAATATTATTAAGGATATTCAATTCTCATGGGAACGCGTATTAGATTTCCAAGGAGAAACTGGACCATATGTACAATATACTCATGCAAGAGCATGTAGCCTTCTTAAAAAAGCAGGATTAGATATAGATAACTTGCCAGAACTTGAAATATCAGAAGATGTTATTAAAGATGATACTGTCTTAGCTGTAGCAAAAGAATTAGCAAACTTTAAAAATGTAATCCAATCAGCAGCAGCTAATTATGAACCATCTTATATTGCAAGATATGCTGTAGATTTAGCACAGGCTTTCAATAAGTTTTATAATGAACTACCAATTTTAGTTGAAGATGAAGCTGTTAAAAATTCTAGATTAGCAGTTGTTATAGCTACAAAATATACCATTAAGAATGCATTACATTTATTAGGAATCAAAGCACCAATACAAATGTAATATTTTGACGAAAGGTAGAAAATCTCAATTAGATTTTCTACTTTTTTTATGTTTCACGTGAAACATAGGACGACAAATTTCTTAAAATGTTTCACGTGAAACATTTTAATTGTTTTTTAAACACATATCTATGAAAAATAAATATAAAATATGTAATTTAGTGAAGAAGGTATAACAAGCAGATTATGTGATATAAGGGAAATGAGTATAAATTATATAAATAAGAGATTAAATAAATAAGATGTTAAAACAAATGAAATTTCATGGGTGTAATGATAAGGCATAACATTTGATTTATATTCTATAAGTAGAAACATTAATAAAAGCTATAGTTAATATGTAAAATTAAAATTATAGATGAAACTTATCAAAATACTAGTATAAACAGTTTATAAAAAAACTATCCTATGATATACTTTTATTAAAGAAGTACAGAAGAAGATGAAGGAGAATGTTATGGGTAAAATCATTGCAGTAGTTAACCAAAAAGGTGGCGTTGGAAAGACAACAACAGTTGTCAATTTAGCAGCTGCACTTGTTGAAAAAAAGAAAAAGGTTCTAATTGTAGATATTGACCCGCAAGGAAATGCAACAAGTGGATGTGGCGTACTAAAAGGTCAAAATCAAGCAACAATATATGATATTTTAGTAAATGAAGCAAATATAAAAGATGTAATAAAAAAAGCAGAGCATGAAAATATACACATTATACCTTCTAATATGAATTTAGCTGGAACAGAAGTAGAATTAGTTAATACAAAACAACGTGAGTTTATCCTAAAGAAGCAATTAGAAACAGTAAGTGATGACTATGATTATATCTTTATTGATTGCCCACCGGCAGTTAATATTCTTACAATTAATGCTTTAACAGCTTCAAATTCTGTACTTATACCAATGCAGTGTGAGTATTACGCATTAGAAGGATTATCACAACTAGTACAAACTATCGGCTTGGTTAAAAAGAATACGAATAATAAATTAGTTTTAGAGGGGATTTTATTTACGATGTATGATAATCGAACTAATTTATCATCACAAGTAGTAAAAGAAGTAAAGAATCATTTTAGTAGTACAGTATACAATACTAAGATAACTAGAAGTGTAAGGTTAAGTGAAGCCCCAAGCTTTGGCATGTCTTGTATTTGTTATGATTCAAAATCAAAAGGGGCAGAACAATATAGAGCATTAGCAAAGGAATTTATGGAAAGGAACAAATAATAATGAAGCCACAAAGAGGATTAGGCAGAGGATTAAACGCACTCTTGTCAGATGAAGCACTAAATGTAACAGCAGAAGGCGAATCAACAATTAAAATTGTAGATATAAATGATATTGAACCTAATTTTGGACAACCAAGGAAGAAATTCAGTGAAGAAGAATTACAAGAGCTAAGTCAGTCTATATTAGAATACGGTGTTATTCAGCCACTCATTGTAAGAGAAAAAAATAATAAGTATGAAATAGTAGCAGGGGAAAGGCGTTATAGAGCTGCAAGATTAGCTGGCTTAACAGAATTACCTATTATTATTAAACTCTTTTCTGATCAACAAACTCTAGAAGTTGCTTTAATAGAGAACATACAAAGAGAAGATCTTAATCCTATGGAATTAGCGTGTGCTTATAGCTTATTAATGGAACGCTTTGACTTAACACAGGAGCAAGTAGCTGAGAAGGTAGGGAAAAGTAGAACTGCTGTAACTAATATTATGAGGCTACTAAAATTAACACCTTATGTACAAGAAAAGTTAAGAGAAGATGCGATTAGTTATGGTCATGCTAGGGCTATTCTTGGGGTCAAAGAAATAAAGTTACAAAAGCAGCTTACAGATTTAGTAATTGAAAAACAATTAAGTGTACGAGAAATAGAAAAATATATTCAAAACTTATCAAGTAATAAGGATAAAACGCAAAAAAATAAAGAAAAAGAGCTATACAATCCATTCTACAGAGAAATACAGGAAGACTTACAACGTGTTTTAGGAACAAAAGTAGCTATTTCTAAAGGGGCAAAAAAAGGGAAAATAGAAATAGAGTATTATTCAGACGAAGAATTATCTAGAATTATACAAATCATTAATGCTAACAAGTAAAATGAAAGAAGATGAGTGGATAATATGGAACAAATACAGGTATTATTAAATGAGTATTTAGTTTATATTGTATTGGGGTTAAGCGCATTAGTAGTTATACTTATTATTTTAGTATGTATTAATGCGAGTAAAATGAAAAAGATTCAACGTAGATATGAAATGTTTATGTCTAAAGAAGATATTAATCTAGAGGAATTATTAGTTCAATACACTAAAAAACTCAATGTATTATTACAAAATGAAAAAGAAATGCAAACTTCAATTGAGCATATGGAAAAGGCCGTTAAGAATTGTGTTCAAAAGGTGGGAGTAGTTAGATATCAAGCAATTGCTAATATGGGGGCAGACTTATCCTATACAGTGGCTTTGTTAGATGAGCAAAATGATGGAGTAGTATTCAATGGAATCTATGGTAGAGATGGTTGCTATACATATGCAAAACCAATTAAAGCAGGTAAGTCTACTTATAATTTATCTGAAGAAGAAATTCAAGCAATAGAACAAGCAATGAATAAAAAGAGTATGTAAATCACATACTCTTTTCTTATAAAAGGATAAAGGAAATAGAAAATGAATGGGATAACAAAAGTAAAACAAATGTTTTTTAATACGCAGTTTATATGTTTTTTAATTATTGGATGTGTCAATTCATTAAGCGGTATTGTATTCTCTTGGTTTTATTCAGCAATAATGGGACCTGTTATTGCTTTTATACCAGGTTATATAAGTGGAATTGTTGTATCGTACATTTTAAACAGTATATTTACGTTTAAAGAAAGGTTTTCGGTAGAGAAATTCATTAAATTTGCGATCTCTACAATTCCCAATTTCTTAATACAATTTATTGCTGTATTTGTTATTGTTAATCTTCTAGAACTCCATAAACTGTTTGCTTATGCATTAGCTGCCATAATAGGGGTACCAGTGACCTTTGTTATTTTAAAACTTTTTGTGTTTATAAAAAGATAAGAGAGAAAAGAGCTATAAAATGATTAGATTTAAATCATTTTATAGCTCTTTTTTTGATATATAATAAGTAGTCCAATAAGTATAGTTACTAAAATACTAAATACATTGAACCACTTAATACTTATAATACATAAGAAAAACATTAATAGAAGCAACAAGAAATGAAAAAAACATATTCTACGAATGGTTTTAAAGCATTCTTGTTTTTCATACATATACCAAGTATATAAAAGTAATATAATTTGCAATATGAGAAGAATGAGTATATAGAGTAGTGCATAAGTAGTTAGGGGTATATACCAAGGTAAAATAGAAATTTTAGAAGAAAAAAGGAAAAAGGATATACCCAATAATAAGTATTGTAGGTAACGGCAAATAGTTAGATTCTTTGTTGAAAGCTTAGAGTTCATTTAAATAACCTTTCTAGATAAAATAAGTATTAATAGACATCTAATCATTATTAATGTCATCTAACAGTGAACGAATATGATCATAATTAATAGTCCAACCAATACTACCTGGGTTAATAACAATACCTATAAAATTATTTTGAGATAAAACGAATTTCCATAACCAAGCAGCGGGAACGGAGATTGTATTGATAGATTCTTTACACCAGCTTTGAAGTTCAGTAGTAGAAGTAAAAGCTGGAAGATATACTTCTCTTTCTTGTGTAGAGCAGATTAGTAAATTTAAATCATCATATTTACTGATTACTAACTGATTGGCATCTTTATTAGACTCGTCGTTAGGGAAGAATCCAATAAGGTAGTTGATTGTATTTAAATAACTACCAAGCTTGTCTTGGTTTTCTTCAGTAGGATCAGTAGTATAAGTATTAAATAATTCATAAAATGTATCATTATGTAATGGAAAGTTAATATCTAAGGTAACATGATCAGAGGTTTCAGGTGATGAAAGATTTGGATTAAGATTATAAAAGTTATACATAGAAATGCCCCTTTAATTTAAAAATTTATATTTATCATAGCATATATAACTGTATCATAGCATAATCAGTATAAAAATAAAATAAGATATAAGAAATATCAGAAAAAGGCCTTATTATATGGGCGTAATATTAATTAAATCACATTATTGACGAAATATATAATAAGAGAGTCAGTTAAGGATAATGGGGGAGGTCTTACTTTTTATGAAAGCAAAGAAAGTGGCAATTATCTCAGACCTTCATGCTAGCTTATCGATGCTAGATACATTTATAAGTTATATAAATAAGCAAGATGTAGAGCTTATTTTAAATTTGGGGGACTATATTAGTAATGGACCTAATCCATGTGAAGTATTTGATTGGATTTGGACGGATAAACGATTTATAAATATTAAAGGCTATGATGAAGATAGTCTATTTCATAGTGTAAAAAAATCAGAGGAAATTGCTCAAGGAGAATGGATAAGAAAAAAAATAGGTAAGGATAGATTAAAGAAAATAGAATTATCACCTAGTATAAAAGTAATAAATATTAATAATAAAAAAGTGTTAATGTGTCATATCAATGGGTGGGCAGAAATTCTTCAAAAATCAGCACATCACACTATTGGCAAGTTAAAAGATGAAGACTATAGCTATATTTTTATAGGTGGAAGTCATAGACCGGAAATGACTTATGAAAAGAAGATTTTTTTAGAAGGGAATGTAATAGATCCAGGGGCTATGACAAGTAGTGAAAACAAAGGAAACTTTGTTATATTAGACTTTAGCCAAGAGGAAACTAACATTAGTTTTCATAGTATATATGTAAAAGAAGAGCTTTTAAACAAAATAAGTAGTAAAGAGCAAGAAGCTATCATTAAAAAAGAAGTAGATGAAGATGTTTTAAAGGATACACTGCTTTATATACATGGTAGGAAGAAAAGTGGAGAAGTATATATTGATCAAGACGTAGTGCAGAGAATACTAGAAATAGGATTAGAACAAAGTAAGTATATTTGCATTGGATGTTGGGGTCATGAGAAGCAAATTATTAGAGAGTTATTGTATTATATGAAGTGCAGGAAGATAAGAACGTCTGAAAAGGGCTCTCAAGAATGGTATATAGGAGAAATTACTGATGAAGTAAGAGAATTAGTATTAAATAAAAGACTATTACCGCATGGCATATTAAAGTGGTTTGAAATATCTTTTCAAGATCATATCAGTAGTATAGCACCTTTATATAGTATTTATCATTATGGTAAAGAAGGGTTTATAAAGAGGCTATCACTGAAGGAACTTTATACTATGGAAGAAATGTTAAAAAAGTATGATATTCCATATACTATACCAGTAAATCAATAAATAATAGGACTTATTATAAAGTAGACCAATTATTATAGCAGAGATATCCCAATTGAAAGTGAGGATAGAAAAATTCGTTCTTATAATAGTGGTCTATTTTCATGTATAAAAACCGACAGTAAACTAAAAATATTGACAACTAAACAATAATGAGATATCATCACTTTATGTAATATAAATACTGGATGAAGCTATACAGAAGAGTGGCAGTAAAGCCCACCGAAGGAGTAACACTCTCAGGTACTTATAAATTTTATAAGTGGTGACTGCATAGCTGACAGTACTCTGGAGAGACTCAAGTTATGGGCGCCGAAGGGGCAAAAGCAATTTTGCTTAATCTCTCAGGCAAAAGGACAGAGCAGGCTGTATTAATCAAGATAGTTAAATAAACAGGGATAAATGTATATATTGAGTATAAATAATTGATTTATTTATGGAAATATAAATGTGATACAAAAGATTAGAGTAGGAATCTTTATCAAATTGTAACTTGATTATTTAAGTAATATGAAATTAATAGATTAATATAGTAGAGCAAGTCTATAAACTTAAGGAACTCCTCTTATTTTAACGTTAATTAAAAGAAGGGAGTATTTTTTTATGGATTTATTGAGTGTGTTAAATGCAATTAACGATTTTGTATGGGGGGCCCCACTACTGATATTATTAGTGGGAACAGGTATTTTATTAACCGTTAGGTTAAAATTAATTCAAGTACTCAAATTACCCAAGGCAGCTAAGCTTATTTTTAAAGCAGAAAATAAGGGAAGTGGAGATATTAATAGTTTTGCAGCCTTATGTACAGCATTAGCTGCAACAGTAGGAACAGGAAATATTGTAGGTGTTGCTACAGCCATTGGGATGGGTGGTCCTGGTGCATTATTTTGGATGTGGATAGCAGCTTTTTTTGGAATGGCAACTAAGTATGCAGAAGGTGTACTTGCTATTAAGTATAGAACAGTAGATGCAAATGGTCAGATTTCAGGTGGACCGATGTATTACATAGAACTAGGGCTTGGTAAGAAATTTAAACCGTTAGCAATCTTCTTTGCAATAAGTGGGATTTTAGTTGCTTTATTAGGAATAGGTACATTCTCACAAGTAAATTCTATTTCATCAAGTATTAATAATGTATCTGGAGTAAATCAACATGTAGGGAATATGGTAATAGGGTTATTAGATCAACTTAATATTTTACCTGGGGTAAGAGAATGGATTGCAATAAATGGATTTCCTATTATTAGTATATTAGTAGCTGTATTAGTAGCTGTTATTGTATTTGGTGGGATTAACAGTATTTCAAAGGTATCAGAAAAAGTTGTACCAGCAATGGCTATTGCGTATATTGTATTAACAGTAGTTATCATTGGTGTTAATTATAAAAATATTTTACCTGCATTAGAAGAAGTATTTGTAAGTGCTTTTTCAGGAAGAGCAGCAGTTGGGGGCTTCTTAGGAGCAACTATGGCAAAGGCTATACAAAAGGGTATTGCTAGAGGTGTATTTTCAAATGAATCAGGCCTTGGTAGTGCACCTATTGCAGCAGCAGCAGCAAAAACAGAATGGCCTGCTGAACAAGGACTTATTTCTATGACAGGGACATTTATTGATACCATTATTATCTGTACTTTAACAGGTCTTACTATTCTTGTGACTGGTACATGGTGTCAAGAAGGTATAGAAGGGGCAGCTGTAACACAAGCAGCCTTTTCACAAGTATTTCCTAGAACAGGATCAGTACTTATTACGATTTGTTTAACTTTATTTGCATTTACAACTATATTAGGATGGTGCTATTACGGTGAACGTTGTCTAGAATATTTAGCTGGTGTAAAAGTAATCAATATCTATCGTTGGGTATTTGTAGGTATGCTTGCCATTAGTGGATTCTTAAAACTAGAAGAAATTTGGGCACTTGCGGATATTGTAAATGGACTTATGGCATTTCCAAACCTTATTGGTTTACTAGGCCTTTCTGGTGTGGTAGTAGCTGAGACAAAACTTTATATGGAACATTTGAAAAATCAGGAACTTAAACAATCAAAAGCAAATTAGTATAGATATAGAAAATGAAAGCAAGGGATTATGACAAAAGTTGTAATCCCTTGCTTTTATTTTTAGAGGTAATTGTTTCTTAAACATATTTTATGAATTTAAAATAAAAAATGATTGACAATTTAAAACAATGGTCATATTATTGTATTAAGTAATTAATACAGTAAGGAGGTAACACAATGCCATGGGACTTTGATAATAGCAAACCTATATATATACAATTAGTAGAGGAATTAAAACTAAGGGTTATATCAGGACAGCTACCAGCAGGAAGTAAACTTAATTCTGTAAGGGACCTAGCAGAGGAAGCAGGAGTTAATCCTAATACCATGCAAAGAGCATTAGCAGAATTAGAAAGAGATCAATTAGTGTATAGTCAAAGGACAAGTGGGCGTTTTGTGACAGAGGATATGGAATTAATAAAAACCATGAGAAATCAATATGCAACCACTAAAATTAAAGAAGTAACAGTAGCACTATTACAACTAGGCTATACCAAGGAAGAGCTTTTGAAATTGATTGAAGAAGACTTAAAAGAGCAAGAAGAGAAACAGACACAATATATATAAAATTCATAAGTAAGGGTTTTGGCATAAAAAGAATTAGAGGAGGCAGTTAAATGAGTGAGCTTTTAAAGTTAGAAAAAGTGAGTAAACAATATGCTCATAAAGAAGCACTTAAGAGCGTTGATATTACCATACCATCTGGTAAAATAGTGGGGTTACTTGGACCAAATGGAAGTGGTAAAAGTACAATGATTAAGTTAATTAATGGATTACTAGAGCCTACATCAGGAATGGTAACTATTAATGGATATAAGCCAGGAATTGAAACTAAAAAAGTAGTAGCATACTTACCAGAGAGGACCTATCTTAATAACTGGATGACAGTAGAAGATTTATTAAACTTCTTTAGTGATTTTTATAGTGATTTTGATATGAATAGAGCTCTAGATATGTTTGATAAATTAAATATTGATTTAAAAGCTAAGCTAAAAACAATGTCTAAGGGAACCAAAGAAAAGGTACAACTTATTTTAGTTATGTCACGAAAAGCAGAGCTTTATATTTTAGATGAGCCTATTGGTGGAGTTGATCCAGCTGCTAGAGATTATATTATTAAAACCATTATAAAAAATTACTCTGATACAAGTTCTATTTTAATTGCGACTCATTTAATTCAAGAGATAGAAAATATTTGTGATGAGGTTATCTTCTTGTCAAAAGGTGAGGTAGTATTACAAGGTAGTGTAGATGAGATTAGAGAGGAAAAAGGCAAGTCAATTGATGCCCTCTTTAGGGAGGTGTTTGTATGTTAGGAAAATTATTAAAGTATGAATTTAAAGCCACTTCAAGAACATTTTTACCTATTTATGGTGCGTTAATACTTGTAGCTTTAGGGAATCGTCTATTTAGAATGGGAAATATAAATTTAGGATTTGGATTAACGACTGCAATACTAGTAGGCTTGTTTGTGGCTCTTGGTGTCCTAACACTTATGGTGACAATACAAAGATTTAATAAAAATTTATTAGGTGATGAAGGGTATTTAATGTTTACTTTACCTGTAGAGCCTAATCAATTAATTTTCTCTAAGCTGATAACAACTGTTATTTGGGGAATTTTAAGTGGAATTGTAGGGGTAATGACATTTGTTATATTAATGGGTGACTATCAAGTATTTAGAGAACTTATAAATGCATGGCCTCAGTTATGGAATGAGCTAATGAATGGAATACAAACAGAATTTAATGGGCAAGTGGCATTAGTATTAGTGGCTATTCCGGTAACAGGGATACTTTCTTATGTAGAAGGTATATTAATGATTTATTTAGCATTAGCGACAGGACAATTACCTATATTCTCAAAGTATAGAGGAATCATTTCTTTTGTAGCATTTTTTGCTCTTAATAGCGTATTACAATTAATAACGGGACTAATTGGGTATTTCATACCATTTTCAACTATGTCTAGTACAACAACTTTAATGGTTGCTATGAGTGGAATACTGGTATTGGACGTAGTATTATTTATGGGAATTAATTATATAGTAAGTAAGCATTTAAATCTAGAATAAGGTATAGTATAAATAGAATACTTATATAAAGCTAGCTAGATGCTGGGAGGAAATGAAATGGAAAAAAGAGAATATAGCTGTCCTAAATGTCAATGTAATACGTATGAAAGCGATCAATTTCAAGCTACAGGTGGTAACTTTGCAAAGATTTTTGATGTACAAAATAAAAAGTTTGTTACCATAAGTTGTACGAAGTGCGGATATACAGAGCTTTATAAAGCACAAACTTCAGATGGATGGAATATCTTAGATTTCTTCACTAACTAAATAGAATAATTAAGATTAAAGATTTAAAAAAAGTGATATCCTTGTTTGCGAAGGATATCACTTTTTTGTTATCAATCATTATTTCTTAAATAAAGACTTAAATCTTTCCATAGCTTCAACTGTGTTATCAGCATCACCAAAGGCTGTTAAACGGAAGTAACCTTCACCATTAGAACCAAAACCAGCACCAGGTGTTCCAACTACGGCAATTTCATTCAAGAGGTAATCAAAGAATTCCCATGACTTCATATTATTTGGACACTCTAGCCAAATATATGGAGAATTATCACCACCGTAATAAGTGATACCACATTCATCCATAGTAGCAGCAATCGTACGTGCATTTTTCATATAGTAATCAATGTTTTCTTTGATTTGTTTTTGACCTTCTTCAGTAAAGACAGCAGCAGCACCTTTTTGAATAATATAAGGTACACCATTGAATTTAGTTGTTTGTCTTCTAAGCCAAAGTTTATTTAAGCTTACAGGGTCACCATCAATAGATAAAGCTGTAAGGGCTTTTGGAACAATTGTATAACCACAGCGTGTACCTGTGAAGCCAGCTGTTTTAGATAAACTGCAGAATTCAATAGCACATTCTTTAGCACCTTCAATTTCATAAATACTCTTTGGAAGAGAAGGATCACTAATGAAACATTCATAAGCTGCATCATAAAGGATAACGGCACTATTTTCATTTGCATACTCAACCCAAGCAGCTAACTGTTCTTTAGTATAAGCAGCACCAGTTGGATTGTTTGGTGAACATAAGTAAATAAGGTCCGGAGCTACTTCGTTGTCAGTTGGTGGCATTGGGCAGAAATTGTTAGTAGCATTAGAATCTAAATAAACAATCTCTCTACCAGCCATAATATTGGTATCTACATATACAGGATATACAGGATCTGGAATCATAACGATATTCTCATTGCTAAAAATATCTGTAATGTTACCAACATCACTTTTTGCACCATCACTGATGAAAATTTCATCAGATGCTAAGTCTATACCATGACTTTTATAATAAGCCTGAACAGCATCATGAAGAAAACTATAACCTTGTTCTGGTCCATATCCTTTAAATGTTTCTTTTTGACCCATTTCATCAACAGCATCATGCATTGCTTTAAGAACAGCAGGTACTAGGGGACGAGTAACGTCACCAATACCCATACGAATCAGTTTTTTATCAGGGTGAGCTGCTACATATTCATTTACTTTCTTTGCAATAGTAGAGAATAAGTAACTATCTTGTAATTCTAAATATTGATCATTAATAAATGCCATTTTAAGCCTCCTCATATTCTATAGTACCATCAAAGACCTTAGTAGCAGGTCCTTTCATTAAAACAGTACCATCTTCTTTGTAAGTAATTTTTAAATCACCACCACGCAATTTAACAGTGATTTCTTCGTCTTTTTTGCAGTAGCCATTTAAAACACAGCTAACTGCAACAGCACAGGCACCTGTTCCACAGGCCCAAGTTTCTCCAGAACCTCTTTCCCAAACACGCATTTTAACTGTGTTATCGTTTATTATTTGTACAAACTCTGTATTTATTCTTTCAGGAAAGAGTGGATTAAATTCAAATTTAGGTCCAATAGTTTCTAAATCTAATTGGTCTACATCATCACAGTAAAGGACGAGATGAGGATTACCCATTGAAACACAGGTACCATAATAAGTCTCATTATCAATACTAATAGGTGTATTAATAAAGACTTCTTGATCTGAAATAACAGGAATATCTTGTGGTTTAAGAATTGCTTTTCCCATATCCACTTCTACAGAAACAACCTGTTCATTTTGAGTTGTAAGTGTAAGGTATTTAATACCACTTAAAGTTTCCAGGGAAATATCTTTTTTATTGGTATAACCTGCTTCATATACAAATTTACCAATACATCTAGTAGCATTACCACACATTTTACCTTCTGAGCCATCTGCATTAAACATACGCATTTTAAAGTCAGCTACTTCAGATGGTAAAATGAGGACTAACCCATCTGAACCTATACCAAAATGGCGGTCACTAATAAATTCAGAGAATGCATTAGGATTTTTAATTGTTTGTTTAAAGCCATCGACATAAACATAGTCATTGCCGATGCCATGCATTTTAGTAAAATTAATTTTCATGTCTTCACATCCCTACATTATAGTTCATACGTTTTAAGAATATTATCTGCCACTGAACGTGGTGAAATACGTAGGTCCATAGCTTGTTTTTGTATATATCTGTGTGCTTGTTTTTCATCTAGACCTAGATATTTGATAAGACAAAACTTGGCACGCTCAATGACTTTTACATCATCTACTTTACGTTTAAGTGCTTGATTTTGTTCACGTAAAGACTTGATGATTTGTTTTGAATTTAATACAAACGGTATTGTTTGCAATAAGACTTGGCGATTAATAGGCTTTCCTACTACAAATGCACCTGTAACAGAAACTTTATCATGTACTTGCTCTTTGATGTCTGATTTTACGAGCAGAAGAATAGCAGATAAAGATTTTTCTGCTATATCTAATGCAAGGTCTGTACCAAATTCATCGCTTAAAGGAGTATTAATAATAGTGAGGTCAAAATCCATATAATCAAACTTTCTTCTTGCTTCACCACCGGAAGCAGCGTAGTCGTAGCTAGAGAAATCAAGAGGTTTGATAATATCGAATAAGGTATCTGAAGACTCTTTTTGGGTCGAAATAATTAAGACCTTTTCCACGGTTCCAGCTCCTTTATTATAGTTTTACAATGCCTCTTTTCTAAAGATAATTTTGGATTTCCCACTGATGTACAGTTTGATTATAGTCATTCCATTCCTTAGCTTTTTCTTCTAAATAACTTTCAAAGAGATGTTCCCCAAGTATGTTTTTGACAAATTCGCTTTGTTTCATGCATAAAAGCGCATCATATAAATTACCTGGCAACAAATCGATTTTCTTACATAAAAGTTCTTCTGGAGACATTTCATAAGCATTTTCTATAAGCGCAGGAGGTAGTACTAGTTGGTTATCAATACCATCTAAACCAGCAGCTAACATAAGTGCTAGAGTAAGGTATGGGTTACACATGGAATCAGGACTACGAAGTTCAATACGATTATGACCATGCATAGTAGCAGGCACTCGAATTAAAGAGGAGCGGTTCTTATAAGACCAGGCAATATGTCTAGGAGCCTCAAAGCCAGAAGCAATACGTTTGTAGGAGTTGACAATAGGATTACTAATGGCAGTAATTTCCTTAATATGTGTTAAAATACCAGCTATAAATTGCTCAGCAATAACTGGTAAGGTACCATTTTGCTTGCTAGTAAAAATATTTTCGCCATTTTTAAAGAGAGACATATTAATATGCATACCTGAACCACTAGTATTCATCAGAGGTTTTGGCATGAAGGTTGCATGAAGACCGTTACGACCAGCAATGGTTTTTACAACAGCCTTAAAGGAGAGTATATTATCAGCAGATTCTAGTACACTATCATATTTAAAATCTATTTCATGTTGCCCAAGGGCAGATTCATGGTGAGAGGATTCGATTTCAAATCCCA
The DNA here is from genome assembly GCA_023393125.1 of Bacillota bacterium. Taxonomy (GTDB): domain Bacteria; phylum Bacillota; class Clostridia; order Lachnospirales; family Cellulosilyticaceae; genus Cellulosilyticum. The sequence goes on along the minus strand of JAEWMQ010000009.1, from coordinate 33,710 downwards.
TTTGCTCGAGCGTTAAGCAGATTTCACGTCTTGTATTTTCTCCCTGATCTAAGGGAGCGATATCAAAATAGGTTGCTTTATCAGATGGTTCTAATGTAGGATTGCCTTCTGCATCAGTTTTAAATAAAAAGAATTCACATTCAGCACCTACCTTAAAAACAAAACCTTTTTCTTTTGCTTTTTCAATCGTACGTTTTAAAATATAGCGACTATCGCCTTCAAAAGTTTTTCCCTCTGAAGTCTTGATATCACAGAAAAATCTAGCTACTTTACCATGTTGTGGACGCCAAGGAAGAATACAAAGGGTAGTAGGGTCAGGGAATAAAAATAACTCTGAATCTTCAATAGGGTTAAAACCTGCAATGGATGAAGCATCGAAAGCAACACCTTCATCAAAAGCTTTACTAAGTTGGTTTGAAGTAATAGAGATGTTTTTAAGTTCCCCTAGCAAATCACAAAATTGAAGCCTAATAAATTTAACATCATTTTCTTCAATAAATCTTAAAGCGCCAAGCTTATTATAAGACATAGATTATTCCTCCTTATATCTTTAGGGACCTATCTAAATAGTTAACAACATTTTAAGGGATTTAATAGGACGTGTAAAGTAAATTATATTTTGGATAAAGCGTTTTAGAAGCATTATTATATTATATTTTTCTTGTTAGGCAAATAAAATCAAAGAGAAATAATAAATTAAAATTTTGCATATTTATTAAAATAGGGGTAGAAAAAATTAAAAACCATAACAAAATAACTTGACAGTTTTCTGATTATATAGTATATTTAACTCCAATTGTTTTGGATGTTATTTTGGATATAATCGAATATGATTATGAAACTGATTTTTGTGTTATGTTTCATTTACAAGTTATGGAATCAAAATTTGTATTTTTACAAGTTCTATTTATTATGCCTTTTTCTGCATAGTGAATGATTTGTGAGAATCGATTTTGATTTTTTTCGCTATATACACTAATTTATAGGGGGATTAACGATGAAGGATAACTTTAAAAATCAAAATCCGTATCAGCAGCAAGGGTTATATGACCCAAGATTTGAACACGATAATTGTGGTATTGGAGCTGTTGTAAATATCAAGGGCATTAAATCAAGAGAAGTTGTTGAGAATGCACTTAGAATTGTTGAAAATCTGGAACACAGAGCGGGAAAAGATGGTGAAGGTAAAACAGGAGATGGCGTAGGTATATTACTCCAAATTTGCCACGATTTCTTTAAGCAAGCAATGCAGCCTTTAGGAATAGTTCTTGGCGGTGAAAGAGATTATGGTATCGGTATGTTTTTCTTTCCACAAAATGAACTGAAAAGGAATCAAGAGAAAAAGTTATTTGAAGTAATTGTTCAAAAAGAAGGAATGGAGTTCTTAGGTTGGAGAACAGTACCTACTAATCCAGAAGTTCTTGGACAAAAGGCTTTTGAGAACATGCCTTGTATTATGCAAGCCTTTGTAAAACGTCCTCATGGCGTTAAAAAAGGCATTGAATTCGATCGTAAACTTTATATTGCAAGGAGAGTTTTTGAACAAAGCTGTGAAGGGACTTATGTAGTATCTTTATCAAGTCGTACCATCGTTTATAAAGGGATGTTTTTAGTAAAAGAACTTCGTCAGTTCTTTGCTGATCTTCAAAGCGAAGCCTATACTTCGGCTATTGCCACAGTACACTCTCGTTTTAGTACCAATACTAATCCAAGCTGGCAAAAGGCGCATCCTAATCGTTTTATTGTACACAATGGAGAAATTAATACCATTACAGGTAATGCAGATAAGATGTTAGCAAGAGAAGAGTCAATAGGTTGTAAACCACTTAAAGAACATATGCATAAAGTCCTTCCCATTATAGATACCAATGGTTCTGACTCTGCAAGGCTTGATAATGCTTTAGAGTTTATGGTGATGTCAGGAATGGAGTTGCCACTTGCGGTGATGATTATGATTCCTGAACCATGGAATAATAATAGGGCTATGTCACAGGAGAAAAAAGACTTTTACCAATACTATGCAACGATGATGGAGCCCTGGGATGGCCCAGCTTCTATTTTGTTCTCAGATGGTGATCTGATGGGGGCTATTTTAGATAGAAATGGTCTTAGACCTTCACGTTATTATATTACAGATGACGACCATTTAATTCTTGCTTCTGAAGTTGGAGCAGTAGATATTCCAGCAGAGAAAATCATCAGAAAAGAAAGATTAAGACCAGGTAAGATGCTGTTGGTCGATACAAGGAAAGGTCAGCTTATTGATGATGAAGACTTAAAGACAGAGTATGCAAGCCGTCAGCCTTATGGAGAATGGTTAGATAGTAATTTAGTAGAATTAAGTTCTCTACATATTCCAAATAAAAACGTAGAGAGATACTCAGAAAAAGAGCTTAAAAGATTACAAAAAGCATTTGGGTATTCTTATGAAGATATTAGAACAACAATATTACCAATGGCTAAAACAGGAGAAGAACCAGTAGCAGCTATGGGTGCTGACAGTGCACTACCTCCACTTTCTACTACTAATCCACCACTGTTTAATTACTTTAAGCAGCTTTTTGCACAAGTAACCAATCCTCCTTTTGATGCAATACGTGAAGAGATTGTAACTTCTACATCTGTTTATGTAGGAGCAGATGGCAATATTTTAGAAGAGAAGGCAAAAAACTGTCATGTACTAAAGGTAAATAACCCAATTTTAACAAGTACGGATATACTAAAAATCAAATCTATGAAAGTACCAGGTCTTAAAGTAGAGGTCCTACCTATTACGTATTACAAAAATACGTCGTTAGATAAGGCAATTGAGCATTTATTTATTGAAGCAGATAAAGCTTATCGTGATGGTGCAAACATCTTAATTCTTTCAGATAGAGGAGTAGATGAATATCATGTGGCTATGCCGGCTCTATTAGCTGTATCTGCTATGCAGCAGCATTTGGTATCAACGAAGAAGAGAACTTCTGTAGCCATGATTCTTGAAAGTGCAGAGCCTAGGGAAGTACATCACTTTGCTACACTTTTAGGATATGGTGCATGTGCAATTAACCCTTATTTAGCACAAGATACAATCAGATATTTAATTGATACAAAGGTACTTGATAAAGATTACTATGCAGCAGAATATGACTATAATAAATCTATTCTTAAAGGAATTGTTAAAATAGCTTCTAAGATGGGTATTTCTACAATTCAATCTTACCAAGGCTCAAAAATATTTGAAGCTATGGGTATTAGTAAAGAAGTTATTGATAAATACTTTACTAACACAGTAAGTAGAGTAGGTGGTATTACTCTTAAAGACATCAATAGACGTGTACAACAGCTTCATTCAAGTGCTTTTGATCCATTAGGATTAGATGTAGCTAGTGATGTAGATAGCATTGGTAGTCATAAGCTAAGAACTGGAAAAGAAGAGCATTTATATAACCCAGAAACCATTCACTTACTTCAAGAAGCAACAAGAACAGGGGATTATAATACCTTCAAGGAATTTAGTACAGCTATTAATAAAGAAAACCGTACAATGAATCTTAGAAATATATTAGACTTCAACTTTGCTGAAGATGGTGGTATCCCTATTGAAGAGGTTGAAAGTATAGAAAGTATTGTAAGACGTTTTAAAACGGGTGCTATGTCTTATGGTTCTATTTCACAAGAAGCTCATGAAACAATGGCTATTGCCATGAATAGAATTGGTGGTAAGTCTAATAGTGGTGAAGGTGGAGAAAGTACTGAGAGATTAAAAGATAAAGAAAGATGTTCAGCAATTAAACAAGTAGCATCAGGGCGTTTTGGTGTAACTTCAGAATATCTTGTAAGTGCTAAAGAAATTCAAATTAAAATGGCACAGGGTGCAAAACCAGGTGAGGGTGGTCAGCTTCCAGCAGAGAAGGTATATCCATGGGTAGCTAAAACGAGGCATTCAACCCCAGGGGTAGGTCTTATTTCACCGCCACCACATCATGATATATATTCAATCGAAGATTTAGCACAGCTTATTTATGACCTTAAAAATGCAAATAAAGAGGCTCGTATTTCTGTAAAACTTGTTTCCGAAGCAGGTGTAGGAACTGTTGCTGCAGGTGTAGCTAAAGCTGGAGCAGGTGTTATCCTTATTTCAAGCTTTGATGGTGGAACAGGAGCAGCACCAAGGAATTCTATTTATAATGCTGGTCTGCCATGGGAGTTAGGTCTTGCAGAAACACATCAGACACTGATTATGAATGGACTTCGTTCAAAAGTAGTTGTTGAAACAGATGGAAAGCTTTTAACAGGCCGTGATGTAGCTGTAGCAGCGCTTTTAGGAGCAGAAGAATTTGGTTTTGCAACAGCACCACTTATTACAATGGGCTGCGTTATGATGAGAGTATGTCATTTAGATACTTGCCCTGTAGGTATTGCAACTCAAAATCCAGAACAAAGAAAACGATTTAAAGGTAAACCAGAGTATGTTGTTAATTTCATGCATTTTGTAGCCCAAGAACTTAGAGAATATATGGCTAAGTTAGGTGTTCGCACAGTTAATGAGTTAGTAGGACGTTCAGATTTACTAACAGTCAAAGTTTTTGATGAAAATGACAAAGCAAGTAAAATTGATATGAGTAATATCTTAAATAATCCATATGTTAATCAAGATTTACCAAGAATCTTTAATCCAAAAGATGCTTATGATTTTGAGCTTCAAAATACCATTGATGAAAGAGTTATTTTAAGTAAGTTACAAAATGCACTTAAGCATAAACAACCTAAATCTATAGAGATTGATGTAAAAAATGTAGATAGAACAGTAGGCACTATATTTGGTTCAGAAATCACGAAACTCTATGGTAATACTTTAGAAGATGATACTTATGTTATTAAATGTAATGGTAGTGGTGGTCAAAGCTTTGGCGCCTTCATTCCTAGAGGCTTAACTTTAGAATTAGTAGGAGATAGTAATGACTACTTTGGTAAAGGACTCTCTGGTGGTAAGCTAGTTGTTTATCCGCCAAAAGGTTCTAAGTTTAAACAAGATGAAAATATTATTATCGGCAATGTTGCTTTATATGGTGCGACTAGCGGTAAAGCCTTTATTAATGGTGTAGCAGGTGAACGATTCTGTGTTAGAAATTCAGGGGTACTTGCAGTTGTTGAAGGTGTAGGTGACCATGGCTGTGAATACATGACAGGTGGTAGAGTTGTTGTCTTAGGTAAAACAGGCAAAAACTTTGCAGCAGGTATGAGCGGTGGGGTAGCTTATGTTCTAGATGAAGACAGAGACTTGTATAAAAAATTAAATAAGTCTTTAGTTTCTATAGAGGAAGTTACTGAAAAATATGATGTCCTTGAACTTAAACAACTAATTGAAGAGCATGTAGCTCATACTCATTCTGTTAAAGGTAAAGAGGTACTTGATCACTTTGATGAGTATCTACCTAAATTTAAGAAGATTCTTCCTCATGATTATGCACGTATGAGACAGACGATTTTGCTTATGGAAGAAAAGGGTATGAGTAGTGAACAAGCACAAATTGAAGCATTTTATGCTAATACCAGGAAATAAGGAGGCCGCATATGGGAAAGCCAACAGGATTTATGGAGTACGATAGAACAACAAGCAGGAGTATTGCTCCTGCTCAGAGAATAAAAAATTTCAAGGAATTCCACATACCACTTGCTAAAGAAAAGCAGCAGGTACAAGGGGCAAGATGTATGGATTGTGGCGTACCTTTTTGTCAGTCAGGAATAATGCTTAAGGGAGCAACATCAGGTTGCCCTCTTAACAACCTGATTCCTGAGTGGAATGATCTAATCTTTAATGGACAATGGGAAGAAGCAGCTAGAAGGTTATTACTTACTAATAATTTTCCAGAGTTCACAGGTAGAGTTTGTCCTGCACCTTGTGAGAATGCATGTACATGTTCACTTAATGGAGATGCGGTTACAATAAAAGAAAATGAAGAAGCTATTATTGAATATGCATTTGCTACAGGGCTTATTAAACCTAAAAAGCCTTCTGTAAGAACAGGAAAAAATGTTGCAATTATTGGGTCAGGTCCAGCAGGGCTTGCAGCCGCAGCACAACTTAATAAAAGGGGGCATACTGTTACTGTATATGAGAGAAGTGACAGGGTGGGCGGATTATTAATGTATGGTATTCCTAACATGAAAATAGAAAAGGATATCATAGAAAGACGCGTAGATCTAATGGTACAAGAAGGCATTAAGTTCATAACCAATGCAGACATAGGAAGAAAGTATAAAGCAAGTAAGCTTTTAAAAGAATATGATGCAGTTATTTTAGCTTGTGGTGCGTCTAATCCTAGAGATATTAATGCCCCAGGTAGGGATGCAAAGGGAATTTATTTTGCAGTAGATTTCTTAAAATCAACAACTATGAGTTTATTAAATTCTAATTTAGAAGAAGGAACTTACATTAGTGCCAAAGATAAAAATGTAGTTGTAATTGGCGGTGGAGATACTGGTAATGACTGTGTAGGAACCTCTATTAGACATGGCTGCAAATCTATTGTTCAGATAGAGATGATGCCTAAATTACCAGATCAAAGAGCAGATAATAATCCTTGGCCACAATGGGCAAGAGTTTGTAAAACTGATTATGGTCAAGAAGAAGCTATAGAAGTCTTTGGTTGTGATCCTAGAATTTATGAAACAACAGTTAAAGAGTTTTGTAAGAATGAAAATGGTGATTTAGTAGGTGTTAAAGTAGTTAAAGTGAAGTTTATTACTAATGAAGAAACAGGCAGGAGAGAAATGCAAGAAGTAGAAGGTTCAGAGCAATTAATAGATGCAGACCTTGTTTTAATTGCAGCAGGCTTCTTGGGTTCTGAAAGCTATGTAACAGATAGCTTTGGAGTAGAGGTAGATGCTAGAACAAATGTAACTACGGGGCCTAGAGAGTATAAAACCAATGTAGATAAAGTATTTACAGCAGGAGATATGCATAGAGGACAATCTTTAGTTGTATGGGCTATTAGAGAAGGACGAGAAGCAGCTAAAGAAGTAGATGAGTACTTAATGGGATATACTAACTTAAGGTAATAAATATAAGTGGTAAAAGTAAATCATTAAGGTCTATAAAAGTAAAAATAGATAATATTTAAACTTTACAAATAATTTTTTTGTATATTAGTTAAAAAATGAGAATTAGGTCTTGATATTTTGAAAAAAAAGTTATAATATGATTTCAATAGAACATGAAATTAGCAAAGGCGCTAACTTTAAACACAATTTTTTTTGTGTTTAGTTAGCGCCTTTTTTTATTTTCAGTTCTTGAGGAGTAACTTGTACCTGGAGTAGAAACAGGAGTAGAAGTAAAAAATCAAATAACACAAAGATATTATTCGACAATCCAAAACGAATAGTAACAAAACAATCCAAAAACAATTGAAAACAAAGTAGTGAATCAGTAAACAAAGTGAGAGAAAAGAGGAGTAGTTAAAGATTAATGCAGGTAAAAACGAATTTGGAGTAATCATGAGGCAGGTGATAAGAGGTGTTAGACACAGACTTAATTACTTATTTAGCTAAACTGTCTAAGATAGAAATGGATGAGACAGAAAAGAAGCGATTAGTATCTGAAATGAGTGCAATAGTAGAGCTAATGGACACCATGAATGAGGTCACTATGGAAGAGGATGAAAATCTTAACGGTGAAGGAGTAAGCCTAAAAGATTTAAGACCAGACAAGGTAGAAAATTCTTACAACAGAGAAGTCGTTCTAAATAATGCATCTCATAAGAAAGATGGATTTTTCGTAGTACCAAAGATTATGGAGTAGTGAGTGAGGAGGAGAGGTATGTCACTATGTGATAAGAATCTATTTATACTCAGGAAGATGCTTGATCAAAAAGAAATCACGTCAGTAGAATTAGCCAAGTATTACTTAGATAGAATAAAACAATTAGATAATCAAATAGATAGCTATATTACAGTTTGTGAAGAAGAAGCGATCAAAGCTGCTGAAAAAGCAGATAAAAGGATTGCGGAAGGCAACAGTAGCCTACTGACAGGTATTCCAATAAGCATTAAGGATAATATTTGTACAGAAGGCATCTTAACAACCTGTGCTTCAAAGATGTTATATAATTTTGTACCACCCTATAATGCAACAGTCATTAAAAAATTACTAGCTGAAGATGCAGTGATCTTAGGTAAAGTAAGTATGGATGAATTTGCTATGGGCGGTTCAACACAAACCTCGTATTACAAGAAAACTAGAAATCCTTATAATATAACGAGAGTACCTGGTGGTTCTTCTGGTGGAGGTGCTGCAGCAGTAGCAGCGAAGCTTTCAGTAGTAGCCCTTGGTTCAGATACAGGAGGTTCTATTAGACAACCAGCTGCTTTTTGCGGCGTAACAGGTATGAAACCAACTTATGGCACAGTTTCTCGTTTTGGTCTAGTTGCCTTTGGTAGCTCTTTAGACCAAATTGGACCCATAACGCAGAGTGCAAAAGAATGCGGCGCATTATTAAATGTTATATCAGGTTACGATGGTCATGATGGTACATCATCTCATAAAGAAATAGATTTTAACAGTCAATTAGATTTAGATGTAAGAGGTCTAAAAATTGCCGTTCCAAAAGAGTTCTTTGGAGAAGGTATAGATCAAGAGGTAAAAGAAACTGTATTAGAGGCAATCAAGAAATATGAAAGTTTAGGAGCAGAAATTATAGAGGTTTCCATGCCAAGCTTAAAATATGCCATTGCAGCGTATTATCTTTTATCATCAGCCGAGGCAAGTTCAAATCTTTCTAGATATGATGGCATTAAATTTGGCTATTGTACACCAAAGGCAAAAACTTACGAAGAACGTATTACACGTACACGTAAAGAAGGCTTTGGTGATGAGGTAAAAAGAAGAATTCTTCTGGGAACCTATGCTTTATCAAGTGGCTATTATGATGCTTATTATAAAAAGGCATTATATATTAGACAAAAAATAAAGAAAGAATATGAAGAAATCTTTAAAAACTGTGATGTTATGATTACACCAACAACACCTACAACAGCATATAAAATAGGCGCTATTGAAAATGACCCAGTTAGGATGTATTTAGCAGATATATGTACTGTAACAGTTAATATTGCAGGGCTTCCAGCTATTAATACAACTTGTGGTTATGATTCAGATGGTATGCCAATAGGGATGTCTATTATAGGTAAAGCTTTTGATGATGCAAAGGTGATAGGAGTAGCTAATGCATTTGAAAAAGAATTTACAAAGATAGATCCTAGTATGCTAAAGAAAGCGTAGGTGATTAATATGGTAAGTTATGTTCCAGTAATAGGACTTGAGATACATGCTCAGCTTCTTACTAATACAAAAATATTTTGTAGTTGTGAAGTAGATTTTGGAGGCGAGCAAAATACACGTTGTTGTCCAGTTTGTACTGGGCTTCCAGGTACCCTGCCAGTTATTAATCAGCAAGTTGTTAAATATGGTATAAAAGCCGCACTTGCTCTAGGCTGTGGTGTAGGAAGCTTTACTAAAATAGATAGGAAAAACTATTTTTACCCAGATCTTCCTAAGGCGTATCAAATTTCTCAATTTGATTTACCTATTTGTTTATCAGGGCAGGTAAAAATAGAGGCTGATTTAGGTGAGAAATATGTTCGTATTCATCATGCTCATATTGAAGAAGATGCAGGGAAGCTTATTCATGATGATATTGAGAATACAAGCCTAGCAGATTATAACCGTTGTGGCGTGCCACTTCTAGAAATCGTATCTGAGCCAGATATGAATTCAGCAGAAGAAGCAAGAGCTTATATTGAAAAAGTAGCAGGACTTCTTCAGTACGCAGGGGTTAGCCTTTGTAGGATGGAAGAGGGTTCTTTAAGAGCTGATGTTAATATTTCTCTTAAAAGAGCAGAAAGTAACACTTTAGGAACAAAAGTAGAAATTAAAAACTTGAACTCACTTAAATCTATTGTAAGAGCTATTGACTATGAAATAGAACGTCAGACTAAGCTTTTAAATAATGGAGAAGAGATTGTTCAAGAAACAAGAAAGTTCAATGATAATAGGGGCGTTACTTTACCAATGCGTTCAAAGGAAGATGCCCACGATTATCGTTACTTTAAAGAACCAGATGTGATACCTATTGCTATTACAGATGAAGATATAGAAGTTATTAAAGCAGAATTGCCTGTACTGATTGATGAAAGAATGGAGATTTATCTAAATAGTTATGGTTTAAATCAGTCAGATGCCATCATTCTAGTAGCAGACAAAGCTATATCTGATTTTTATAATGCAGCAGTAGAGAGTTATCCTAACTATAAAGCAGTTGCTAACTTTGTAGTAGTAGAATTACTCAAATATGTAAATGAAGGGGAACTAGATAGTAAAAGTATTCCTTTCACAGCAGATGCATTTGCTAGCTTGGTAAAAATGGCAGAAGAAGAGATTGTTAATAGAAACAATGCAAAAGCCATTTTGAAATTAATGTTAGAACAGAATAAATCACCTGAGCAGATCGCTAAGGAAGAAGGTTTCCTTATGAATGATGATCAGGAAGAAATAAAAGAAGTAGTTCTTGGAGTAGTAGAGGAGTTTCCTGCTGAAGTAGAAGGTTATTTAGCAGGAAAAGAAAAGTTATTTGGATTCCTTATGGGGCAATGCTCAAAGAGACTTGCAGGAAGGGCAAATCCAAAAACAATTAAAGGCTTACTTGAAGAGGAGTTAAACAAACGAAAGTAACCTTGGAAAGGAGAGTAGTGTTATGCAGAGTATAGATGGAGTATCACTTAAAAGAGTATTGGATATAGAGGGCATCAAAAAGAATCCAGATGAATTAGTCATTATAGAAGCGTGCATTCATAAAATAAGAACAATGAGTGGATTTGCATTTGTTATTCTTAGAACTGGAAAGTATATTGTGCAGGCTATTTACGAAGAAGATAGATGTAAAACAAGTATTGAGCAGCTTAAAGTTGGCGCTTATGTAAGAGTTAAGGGTCATATTAGAGAGGATGAAAGAGCTAATTTAGGCTTTGAGCTTCAGCTAGAAGAACTTGAAATTTTAAGTACGCCAGCAGCAGATTATCCATTAAACGTAGGACATAAGAAGTTAGGTTGTGGTTTAGAGGCAAATCTAGATAACCGTAGTGTAGCCCTTAGAAATCCTTATGAAAGAGCCATCTTCAAGGTACAAGAAGGCGTTGTCTCTGGGTTCAGAGAATTTATGGAAAGCCAAGGCTTTACTCAGGTTCATACGCCAAAGATTGTAGCTGCAGGAGCTGAAGGTGGTGCTAACATCTTTAAACTGGATTACTTTAATCAGGATGCTTTCTTAGCTCAGAGCCCACAATTTTATAAACAAACTTGTGTTGCTTTCTTTGATAGAGTCTTTGAAATAGCTCCTGTTTATAGAGCAGAGAAGCATAACACTTCTAGACATCTAAATGAATATATAGGTCTAGATTTTGAAATGGGATATATAGATAGCATGTACGATGTTATGGCTATGGAAACAGCTATGATTAAGTATGTGATGAATTATCTAGAATCTCATTGTAAGGAATACTTAGGCTTGTTAGATGTTAAACTCCCTATTATCAAAGATATTCCTTCTATAACCTTTGTTGAAGCTTTAGACCTCATCAAAGGAAGGGGCGGAAGAAATAAGTATGATTTAGAGCCAGAAGATGAAGTACTTCTTTGTGAGTATGCAAAAGAATATTGGGATAGTGAATTCCTTTTTATCACTCATTTTCCAGCCTCCAAAAGGCCGTTTTATGCCATGAATGATAAAGAAGATAGTAGATTTGCACTAAGCTTTGACTTACTTTTTAGAGGATTAGAAATTACAACAGGCGGGCAACGTATCCATGATTATCAGCAGCAAGTAGAGAAGATGAAAGAAATGGGTATGGATCCAGAAGAATTAAGTCATTATCTTAGTATTCATAAATATGGAATGCCACCACACGGCGGACTTGGTATAGGACTAGAGAGATTTGTTATGAAACTCCTAGATTTACAAAATGTAAGGCAAGCAAGTATGTTTCCTAGAGATGTACATCGCTTGGAGCCTTAACAGGAAATAGTGATATCAAGTAAAAAATAATATAAAAAGATATTTGAGGAGGAATTTAGTATGGCAAATGTAAGTGAAATTTTTGGATGTAATGTATTTAATGAAACAGTTATGCAAGAAAGATTACCAAAAAACACCTTTAAAGCATTAAAGAAGACAATGGCAGAGGGTAAAGAACTTAGTAAAGATATTGCTGATGTAGTAGCGGCGGCTATGAAAGATTGGGCAGTTGAGAAAGGTGCTACACATTATACACACTGGTTCCAACCAATGACAGGTATCACAGCAGAAAAGCATGATGCATTTATTTCACCAACTGCAGATGGCAAGGTTATTTTAGAGTTTTCAGGGAAAGAGCTTATTAAAGGTGAACCTGATGCTTCTTCATTCCCATCAGGTGGTCTTCGTGCAACATTTGAAGCTCGTGGATATACAACTTGGGATCCAACATCTTATGCATTTGTAAAGGACGATACTTTATACATTCCAACGGCTTTTGGATCATATGGTGGTGAAGTGCTTGATAAGAAAACACCTCTTCTTCGTTCAATGGAAACCCTTAACAAACAAGCAATTAGAATTCTTAATGTATTTGGTAAATCAGTAACGAGAGTAACAACAACTGTTGGGCCAGAGCAAGAATATTTCTTAGTAGATAAAGCAATGTATGCAAAGCGTAAAGACCTTATTTTAACAGGTAGAACACTTTTTGGAGCTAAACCAGCAAAAGGGCAAGAATTAGAAGATCATTACTTTGGTAATATCAGAACTAGAGTATCTGAGTATATGAAAGACTTAGATAATGAACTTTGGAAATTAGGTATTTTAGCTAAAACGAAACACAACGAAGTTGCACCAGCGCAACATGAATTAGCGCCTATCTTCGGTACAACTAATATTGCAACAGATCATAACCAATTAACAATGGAAATGATGAAAAAGGTAGCAGAAAGACATGGCCTTGTATGCTTACTTCATGAAAAACCATTTGCAGGTGTTAATGGTTCTGGTAAACACAATAACTGGTCAATGTCTACAAGTGAAGGAGAAAACCTCCTTGAACCAGGTAAATCACCAAAGGATAATACTCAGTTTTTATTATTCTTAGCTGCTATTATTAAAGCAGTAGATGAATACGCAGACCTTTTAAGGGTATCTGTTGCTAGTGCAGGCAATGATCATAGACTGGGAGCTAATGAAGCACCTCCAGCAATTATTTCTATGTTTTTAGGTGATGAGCTTACTAACATCTTAGAATGTATTGAAAAAGGTGAAGCAGCTAATGAAACAGCTAAATGCTTTATGGAAACAGGTGTATCTGCACTTCCTAGATTTGTAAAGGATACAACTGATCGTAATAGAACATCTCCATTTGCTTTCACAGGTAATAAATTTGAGTTCCGTAGCTTAGGTTCAGCAGTATCTATTTCAGGGCCAAACATTGTACTTAATACAAGTGTAGCAGAAGTGCTTGAGCAATTTGCAGATAGATTAGAACAAGCTACAGACCTTGAAGCTGAAGTGATGGCAATTGTGAAAGAAACGATGAAAGAACATAAGAGAATTATTTTCAATGGTAATAACTACAGTGATGAATGGGTACAAGAAGCAGAAAGAAGAGGTCTTCTTAATCTTAAAACATCAGTGGATGCTATTCCTAGATTTGGAATGGAAAAGAGTATTAAACTCTTTGAAAAACATGGTATTTTCACAGCAACAGAAGTTAAATCACGTTGTGAAATCTTATTAGAAGGTTATGCTAAAACAATTAATATAGAAGCATTAACAATGCTAGACATGGCACAAAAAGAAATTTTACCAGCTGTGCTTAAATACAACAAAGAAGTATTTGAAACACTTAAAGTTAAACAAGAGCTTGGCTTAAATGTAAGTGTAGAGAAAGAAGTGAGCTATGCTACTAAATTATCAAATCTTACAGAGTCATTAATGAGCAAAATTGAAGAGCTGGAAAAAGTATTACTCGAAGCTAAAAACTATGAAGACGCTATTGAATCAGCTAAATATTATAGAGAATATGTATTTGAAGCAATGCAAACTCTTAGAGTAGTAGCTGATGAACTAGAGACAATGGTAGCTTCAATAGCTTGGCCATTTCCAACATACGTAGACCTACTCTTCTACGTATAATCACATAGATACTCCAAAAAAGACGCCGCTACTCCCGGCGTCTTTTTTTGTGCTTTTTTAGGTGAATTGTGATTATGCTTTGTAATAAATGTGTAACAAAGAATGCTGGATGGAATTAATAGGAAGCCAATAAAGGTTGAAAATATAACGAAATCATGTATAATAAATATTACAGAGTTGTTACATGAGTTAAACAAAATGTAATAACTTTGAATCCAAATTGAGACCAACGATAAGAGGAGAAAAAACATGAAATCAAAAAAATTAGTTACAAAAGCAATGACATTAGCACTTATTGGAGCAACTATCTTAGGATCAAGCTCTTCTTTATATGCAAAAAGCCATAGACCAGGAGGTAAGCGTCCTCATAATCAAGAGAGCTACAAACCAGGAACATCTACTAAACCACAAAACAAACCACAAAAGCCAAACAATAATACAAACGTAGAAACAGATAAAGAAACAAGTAATGATATCATTACAGGAACTGATTGCGAAATAAACAATGGTACAAACACAGGGACTAATAATGGAACAAACAATGATATCACTACAGGAACTGATTGCGAAATAAACAATGGTAGTAATATAGGAACTAATAATGGAACAAACAATGATATCACTACAGGAACTGATTGTGATATAAACAATGGTACCAATACAGGAACTGATAACGGAACAAACAATGATACTAGTACAGGAACTGATAACGGAACTAATAATGATACAAACACAGGAAATGACTCTACTACAGATACTGATGTAAGCACACAAACAGCTTATGAGAATAAAGTATTAGAACTTGTAAATGCAGAAAGAGCAAAACAAGGCTTACAACCACTTGAAATGGATGAAAGTGTAAGAAATGTGGCACGTCTTAAATCACAAGATATGAGCAAAAATAATTATTTTAGTCATACAAGCCCAACTTATGGAACACCATTTGAAATGTTAAAGAAATACGGCATTAGTTATAAAAGTGCTGGAGAAAATATCGCACAAGGATATCAAACACCAGAGCAAGTTGTACAAGGCTGGATGAATAGTTCAGGACATAGAGCCAATATTTTAAATGCTAACTATACTCATATTGGTATTGGTTATGAGGCAGACGGAAACTACTGGACACAAATGTTTATTGGTAAATAGACAATATCATTAAAAGTATAAAATAAGGAGGTCTAAGTATTAGCTTAGGCCTCCTTGTTTTATGTTATGTATCTAGGCAAGCTAGACTGTGCTTACAAGTACAAATTTTTACTTTCCTATTCTACAATAAGAGAGCTGTTAGTTATTTAACAGGAAAACGATGCTGATCTTTAAGAAGAACATCGTGGGCGCCGCCTTCAATAATACTTGTGTTGGAAACAAGGGTGATTTTAGCATTTTTTTGAAGGTCGGGAATAGTAAGTACACCACAGTTACACATAGTAGATTTTACTTTATTAAGAGTAAGACCTACATTATCTTTAAGGCTACCTGCATAAGGTACATAAGAGTCAACGCCTTCTTCGAAGGAAAGTTTGCTATCTCCTCCCATATCATAGCGTTGCCAGTTTCTAGCTCTTGCAGAACCTTCGCCCCAATATTCTTTCATATAGTTACCATTGATATTAACTTTATTTGTTGGACTTTCGTCAAAACGGGAGAAGTAACGGCCTAGCATAATAAAGTCAGAGCCCATAGCTAGAGCTAAGGTAACATGATAATCATGAACAATACCACCATCTGAACAAATAGGAATATAGATACCTGTTTCCTCAAAGTATTCATCTCTAGCCTTAGCAACTTCAATAACAGCAGTAGCTTGACCACGACCAATACCTTTTTGTTCACGAGTAATACAGATAGATCCACCACCAATACCTACCTTAATAAAGTCAGCGCCTGCTTTAGCTAAAAAGAGGAAGCCTTCCTTATCAACTACATTACCAGCACCAATTTTAACAGTATCGCCATATTTTTCACGAACAAATTGTAAGGTGCGTGCTTGCCATTCAGAGAAACCTTCTGAAGAGTCAATACACAATACATCTGCGCCAGCTTCTATAAGAGCAGGGATACGTTCTTCATAATCACGGGTATTAATACCAGCACCTACTATGTAACGTTTGGAAGCATCCAAGAGTTCATTGGGATTTTCTTTGTGTGAATCATAGTCTTTTCTAAATACGAAGTAAAGTAATCTTTGCTCCTTACTTATAATAGGAAGGACATTAAGCTTATGATCCCAAAGCATATTATTAGCCTCAGAAAGGGTAATACCTTCGTGACCATATATGAGTTCGCTAAAAGGTCTCATAAAGCTACTAATAGGCGTATTAGGTTCCATACGGCTTACACGATAATCACGGCTTGTAATTAGACCTACTAACTTCCCATTGGCAGTACCATCGTCTGTAATAGCTACTGTAGAATGTCCGGTTTTTTCTTTAAGTGCTAAAATATCTGCCAAGGTTTGATCTGGTTTGAGATTCGAAATACTTTCTACAAAGCCTGCTTTATAACTTTTAACACGTCTTACCATAGCTGCTTCATTTTCTATAGACTGTGATCCGTAAATAAAAGAGATTCCACCTTCCTTTGCTAAAGCAACAGCCATTCTATCATCAGAAACGGATTGCATAATAGCAGATACAAGGGGAATATTCAGAGAAATAGTTGGAGTTTCACCTTTTTTGAATTTAGTAAGAGGGGTTTTTAAGCTTACATTTTTAGTCGTGCACTCTGCTGAAGAATACCCAGGAATGAGAAGATATTCGCTAAAGGTACGAGAAGGTTCTTCACAATAATATGCCATTTTAAATTGCTCCTTATCATTAAGTTTAGTGAATATTATATTATTTTAAAGACAAAAACACAATATAAAAATAAATATTTTGGCAAGTTTGTACATTATTATAGAATAACTGAAAGGACTGGATGATTTTATGTGAAAAAGGTAATTAAAATAGATCATTAAAAAAGATATATCTCTTAATAAGAAATATATCTCTTTTTAGTATCTGTATTAAAAGTGACTTTTATATTTTTCCCACCACTCAAGAGCTATCTTTTTTTGAGAATCATGATTGGCAGTGTCGAAGTCTAGATAAGTATGAATATAATCATTTCCTGAAAAGGCTTTTACATTTTCAGCTTGAGAGGCTAGAAGAAGTGCGTAAAATACAAGAGATCGCTCATATGCATTAGTAGTATCTAGGCGCTTAATAAGAGAAGGAATAGCAGGTTTCCCTAATTCTCCAAGAGCTTCTGCTGCAGTATACCATACGTAATCTGTATTATAAGTAGTAACATAATTAGGGTCTGATAATTTATCCATATAGTAAGACACTAGCAGTTTTTGTGTAGTAGCTAGGTCAGTTTCTAAAGTGGCAAATCTCTGATTATAAGAATTGAGGCTATTAGAGATTTCTGCTAGGCCTAGATTTAAGTCTTGTAGCGTAGTTTCTAAATTTTTTTGCTTCATTGCTAGATTTTCTAAACTAATGGATTGCTGAGAAGTAGCTGCTTCTAAGGTATTAAGCCCAGGATAAGCCAGTAAAATACAGATTATGCAACAAAGAAGTAATAAAAAAGTGCAGGGTGTAAGTTTATTTATTTTTTTCATTTGTAGATCTCCTAACATTTTTTTTAAGTGTAGCATATGAGCTGTAAATAATTAGGCGAATTCACGTATTCTTAAATATGAAATTATCTACATAAAATACAAAATCATTTTTTATTCTAACAATAAGTCTGTATTTGAGTCATATTTAAAGGAAATAGTACTTTTTATTTATATTAGAAAGGAATAAATGTATCAGGTTAAAGGATTGATATAAGCTTAACTAACTCGTTGATAGTCAAGAGACATCGTTAAAAAAATATTTAATGAAATAGTGTTGACGTTTAGAAATAAAAGTAATATTATTACTTTATAAGAAATGTAATTACATATAATGAAACAAAAAGCGTTAAGATAGATTAATTTCAAAAAAAATATAGAAGATAATTAATGGTGGAGGGATATAGGATGGCTAGTATATTAGATAAATTTTCGTTAGAAGGTAAAGTAGCAATTGTAACTGGAGCAACAAGAGGTTTAGGTCAAGGTATAGCAGAGGGACTAGCTAGTGCGGGCGCAGATATTGTAGGTGTTGGAACAAGTGATCTTTCAGAAACGGAAGCTAAAGTAAAAGCTCTAGGAAGAAAATTTGTAGGAATCAAGGCTAATTTAATTTCACAAGAACCAATAGAGCAGATTATACAAGAAACATTAAGGGTATTTGGAAAGATAGATATTTTAGTAAACAATGCAGGTATTATTAGAAGAGAAGATACTATAGATTTTTCAGAAGAAAATTGGGATGATGTTATTAATATTAATTTAAAGACGACATTTTTCTTATCACAAGCAGTGGCAAAGCAATTTATATTACAAGAAAGCGGCGGAAAAATTATAAATATAGCTTCAATGCTATCTTTCCAAGGTGGTATTCGTGTACCTTCTTATACAGCTAGTAAAAGTGCCGTAATGGGTATTACAAAATCAATGGCAAATGAATGGGCACAGCATCATATTAATATCAATGCTATTGCACCAGGGTATATGGCAACAGATAATACAGCAGCACTAAGAAGTGATGAAGAAAGACAAACAAGCATTTTAGAACGTATTCCGGCGGGACGTTGGGGGACTCCTGAAGACTTAGCAGGAGCTGCAGTATTTTTAGCTTCAGACGCTGCACAATATATTAATGGTTATACGCTAGCAGTAGATGGAGGATGGCTAGCAAGATAAAGATAGTAATAAATAAAAGAGGTTATCATCAAACCCACATGAAATACAAAAGTATAATACATAGAAGTTTATCTATGGTACTTTATGGTGTATTAAAAGAGGGAGTTGGTGCTAACCTTTTTTTTGAGTATAAAATTATTTATAGTAGGTACTTTAATAATTTGGAAAGGACCTATCATGTTAATCAAGGTTTTATTAATATGAATATAGAAAGGAATAATAGCGTATTTAGAAGGAATAGGCTATGAAAGGTTAGATTGTTTTATACTATTCATTCATATATAATAGGAGTTAAATAATATAGACAGAAAGATGGGTGAGATGTATGGCTAAGGCAACATTGCAGACAGTAGACCGTGCATTACAACTTTTAGAAATCTTAGCAGAGCATCCAGAAGGTATGCAGCCCAAAGAATTTGAAAGTATTTTAGAGCTAAATAAAATAACAGTTCATCGTTTATTAGCTACGTTAGAAAATAGAGGATTTGTTGAGAGACAAGGAAGTAACTATAAAATAGGCCTTAAACTAGTAGAATTAAGTAGCATGAAACTCAATAATATTGAGCTAAAAACAGAAGCGGCACCTTATTTAAGAAAACTGGTGAATCTGTTAGGCTTACCTGTTCAGATGGCTATTTTAGAGGGAAATGAAGCTGTATTTATAGAAAAAATAGAGAGTATAAGTACATTTCATATGTATTCTCAAATCGGTAAAAGGATTCCACTGTATGCATCAGGAGTTGGCAAAGTTCTTTTATCTCAGAAAACGGATGAAAAAATATTAAGTGATTTATCTAAAGTAACATTTCAAGCATTTACTCACAGGACGTTAACATCACCCCAAAGTGTATTAGCTGAGATTCAAACAGCTAGAAAGCAAGGTTATGCTATCGATAATGAAGAACATGAAGAAGGCATTTTTTGTATAGCAGCACCTATTTATGATTATAGAGGACAGATTATAGCGGCTATTAGTGTAGGAGGAAAAGAACCTGAGTTTATTGTAGATAAAAAGGCAGATCATTTTACATTAATCAAAGAGACAGCAAATGAGATATCAAAAAGGCTAGGATATACTAAAGGTTAGGAGGAGGAAACATGAATAAGAGTAAAGTACTAAGAGTGATAGAGTTTATTTTACAAGTATTAACTATTGTAAGTGGTATTCTGGCTATTGTAGGAATGGTAAAGAACTACAAGTATAAGAGTAAACTAAGACAAAAAGCAGAGATATACCTAGATGAAGAACTAGGTGAACTTCAGGATGTAAAAAGAAAAGTAGCTGTATTTTCGCCTGAAGTAAAAGAACAAGAAAATCAAATAAAGAAACTTTTACTTATAACTACTACTGGTATAGTATCATTATTTATCATTCATATTTTAAAAAGAGACTAAATAAGAAACTTATATGTAACGAAAAATATATAAGATGATGAAGATGAAAATATAGGAATAGATAAAAAAGGTAAGTCTACTAAGAGAATACTTAGAAGGCTTACCTTTTTTACTAATATATAAATTTAATTCTACCAGTTAGAGTAACTACGAATAAAGAACTACTGTGCAAAGGTAGAGCGTTTTAATTGTGAATATACAGGTGTAGAAATAATAATTAAGGCAAGTATTAAGGTAATAATTAATTCAGGTACTAAAAACGAAGCGTTATAAACAATAGAATAAATCAAAGGAGATTGTTCTCCAGCATATTCGGCAAAGAAAATAACACCTGAAATAACATGCATGATACCGCGGCCAAGTACAGAGATAATAATACCAATAGTAGTTCCTACATGTATATTTTTAGAAAGCTTTGGTGCAAATCCAGCTAGACCAAGACAAGCAAAAGCTAAAGGATAGTCTAGGAATAATTGAGCCCAGTGAACCATGCTAGGCTCCTGAATAAATTGCATAAAACCATAAGCGATACCAGCAATAATACCAGGGACAGGTCCAAAAACTAGAGAGTATAAAATAATAGGAAACATACTAGCTAAAGTAATGGAGCCTCCTTGAGGCATTTTATAGAGCCTAATGTAAGAAAGAATAAAGGAAAGAGCAACACACATACCACCATAAACGATAGTCTTGGTAGTGATAGTAGAGTTAGAATGTGTATCTTTCTTTGAAACAACTAATAATACAATAATAGATAAAACGGCAATAATAAAAATAATACTCCATGACACTAAACTTACTTCACCTAATTTAGCAAAAATATTAGACATAATAAAACCCCCTTCAAATATAAAAATTAATTTGCTAGGGGTATAAAATGGCATAAAAATAACCACACGAATGTGTGGCAAAACTAATCGTATCGCACATTCGCTTCCTTGCTGCGGCATTATCCGTGGACAAGTTAAAGGGTCTGCACCATATGCACTCTCAGCTCGAAAGCTCCCCTAGCATCATATTTATTGTTGAACAGATTATAGCACTAGTCTAATGAATAGTCAAATAATTATATTAAATTAATTGTAAAAGGCTTAATTAGAGTAATAAAAAATGCAATTTTTAGCAGATACTTGACAAGGTTATAGGGGAGGATTATGCTTATAATAGATAAATATTGATAAATTGGTGATGACGAGAAATCAATACGTGTAACTTGCTTTTAAATACAATAAAGAGAGGAAGCCCACCGGGTGAAAGGCTTCTAAAGCAAAACATATTGTCCAAGCTCTAAGCCCTGCATGAAATCATAAGTGCAGCGGGAACTCCCGTTATAGAGTAACTTAAGATAGTCATAAATGCTATTAAGCTAGTTGTTAGCAAGTAGAAGATTTTATGATTAATTAGGGTGGTACCGCCGAGTAGATAATGGCCCCTATGCATAACATATGCATAGGGGCTTTTTGATTTAATAAATCTTAGATATTGAGATCGGCTATGACAAGCTATTATAACCTATAGCCACTTCATAAATGCTTTGGTAGAATAGCTAATAAAGTAACTTAGGGCAAAAGTGAGCTATAAAAGTGCTTATCTCGGATGGGAAAGCATTGTTAAAGTGATCATCAAAAAATAATAAAAGAAAAGGATGAATTGGTATGTTAATGAGTAAACTCCTCGGAGAAAGATTCAAAGAAAAACCAGGTGAAGCAACTAGTATCAGTCATATTTATTTACTAAGAGGTGGATATGTAAGACAAGTAACAAATGGTATATATTCTCTATTACCACCAGCAAAAAGAATCGTATCTAAAATCGAAAATATTATCCGTCAAGAAATGGATGGTATTGATGGACAGGAAGTTCTTTTCCCAGTGGCGTTACCAGGAGATCTTTGGAGAGAATCAGGCCGTTTTGATGCAGTAGGAAGTGAACTTATTCGCTTCAAAGATAGAGGCGGCAAAGATATGGTATTAGGTATGACACATGAGGAAGCAGCTGTTCATTTAGCTAGAACAGAAGCTAAGTCTTACAACAACTATCCATTTATGATTTATCAAATTCAAACTAAATTTAGAGATGAGCCAAGAGCAAGAGGTGGTCTTATTCGTGTACGTGAGTTCACAATGAAAGATGCGTACTCTTTCCATACTTCACAAGAAGACTTAGAAGCGTACTATGAGCAATGCTTACAAGCATATCATAGAATCTTTGCTAGAGCAGGTGTGCCAGAAACAGTATGTGTACAATCTGATACAGGTATGATGGGTGGTAAAGTAGCACATGAATTCATGCTTCTTACAGATATCGGAGAAGATACAATTATTATTTGCGATAGCTGTGACTACCAATCTAATATGGAAGTTGCAACAGGTAAATTACCAGTAGCAACTACTGAGGAAGGTACTATTGAAGAAGTACACACACCAAATGCACATACCATTGAAGAGGTAGCTAATATGTTAGGCGTAACAGCTGACAAAACTTTAAAAGCTTGTGTATTTGAAATGGAAGGACATAAAGAACCTCTTATTGTATTTATTAGAGGTGACCTTCAAGTTAATGAAGCTAAATTGCAAAAAGTAGTTAAAGCTGCTATTACACCATTTGAAAAATATGAAGACACTCCAAATCTTTGCTTTGGATTCATGGGACCATATAACTTAGATGCAAGAGATGCAAAGATTATCTTTGATGAATCACTTAGAAACGAGAAAAACCTTGTAGTAGGTGGCAATAAAAAAGATTATCATATTAAAGGAATTAGCGTTTCAAGAGATATTAAAGATGCCGAGTTCCATGATGTAGCAGAAGTATTAGAAGGTCAAGAGTGTCCATGTTGCCATGGTAAATTACAATTCAAACGTGGTGTAGAAGTGGGTAATATATTCCAGCTTGGAACAAGATACTCTGAAAGTATGGGAATGACTTATATAGATTCAGATGGAAAAGCTAAAACACCTATTATGGGATGCTATGGAATTGGAGTAGGTAGATTACTTGCTTGTATTATTGAAGCACGCCATGACGAATGGGGACCAATATGGCCAATGTCAGTAGCACCATGGCAAGTGCATATCTGTGTACTTAAGAGTAAGAAAACAGATATGGATGCAATCGGAAATGAAATCTATAATAAACTTAATGGTAAATATGAAGTCATTATGGACGATAGAAATGTAGGTGCAGGTGTACAATTTGCAGATGCAGATCTACTTGGTATTCCAGTAAGAATAGTAGTAGGAGAGAAAAATCTTAAAGAAGGCAAAGTAGAGCTTATGACTCGTGATAAGAGCGTGAAAAAACTTGTACACCTTGCTGAGGTAGAAAAAGAAGTAGCAGCACTTATTGCAGAATTATCATAGTAAATTCATAAGTTTAATTAATAATAAAAGTAGTAGCATATGAGTCGCTTACATATGGTTATGTAAGCGACTTTATCTATTGAAATAGAAGGTTTTTAGTAGAACAAAAGTGTATACATACAAGATAACTAAGGAGAAAAGAGACTATGATTTTTGTGGGAATATTATTAGGGCTTGTTTCGTTTAGCTTTCTTTGTGAAGGATTTAATAAAATGGAGATTAAGTTATTTGAGTCCCTACAAAAGAAAACAAGAGCATTATTAAAAAAGAAAAAGATGTATCAGTACACTATATTTGGGTTGGTAGCGATTATAACATTGTTTATAACAGTGTTAGTAGGATTCGGTGAACTTCCACAAGGCTTTCTTTTAGGAACGATATGGGCTTTTAACGATTTTATATTTGAGGATAGTTTGTTTGATAAATTGCGAAATAATTTAAGATAAAAAATAGGCAATGATTATATTACTCATTGCCTATTTTTTATTGAAGAATTGATATCCTTATACACTTTTTTCTATTATTAAACTTAGCTCATCTGACTATAAATTATTAAAAAGCTAATCTAAACTAATTATAAATAGAATTAAAAGACTATTAAAATTATTTGATTTGAACAAAATATGAATTATAAATTACAAAATACTTCATGTATAGAAATGATTGTTTTGAGAAATCAGAGAAAAATATACTTCCGCGCCACGATATCCTTGTTCATAAAGAAAAAGATAGGTGGGGTCTCCAGGAACAACATTAAAATCCATAGATCGAATATCACTAGTAAAGATAGGAATGCTACGCATCATATTCGTTTTGTGCTCTTGTAACAATGCAGCCTGCAGACTTGTTGTACAAGAAATTGTGCTAGAAATAAAGTCTAATAAATTGTTAATGGAGGCAGGAGGTAGTGCACTTTTAAAGTAAGAGCCTAAAGTTTCTTTTGTAGGAGAGATAGTGTCAAAAATGTTGATGGGATAATTGTAGAGAAGACCACCATCAACATAAATCTGAGGAGAATCTGTTGATGAAGTAGAGCGAGTATCAGATTTAATAGCTTCGAACAAAAGAGGAACGGACATAGAAATACGGACTGCTTCTGCAACTTCCATATTAGGTGTGGAGTCATAAGAGAATATGATAGAAGAAGTTTTTGACATATCAGTTCCTACTATATATAAATCTTTAAAAGGAGTTTGATTCTTGTGAATGCTAGCATTCTTAAAGTCTGAAAAGGTGTAAGGTGGGGGTTTGAGGGTGACATCAAATTGGTTTGCTATTTGTTCTTTTAACCATTCGTAAAGATAACTAGAGGAATACCAACCAAATTGTGTAATGAGTCTATATACACAGTCAATATTGCCGAATATTTTATCTAATTGAGACTTGATCGCTTGAGGAAAATGTCTAGATGGTGATTTGGAATCATCACTAATATCATCTTTACCAGGAACTTTAGTATAGTCTAATGAATTAGCGAATTCTTTTAATTCATCAAAAGGAAGATTGAATGAAGTTAAGCAAGCAGTTATAGCTCCGGCAGAGGTACCGGCCACCCTAGATATCTGCGGCATAAGGTTAATTTTATATAAATAGTCAAGAGTACCTAAGTAAGCAATACCTAATACCCCGCCGCCGGAAAAAACTAGATTTTTATAAGGGAGATTCAAAAGGATCACTCCATCATTACAATTCTTGTTTATATTATATTTTGAATAAATCAATAATAGAATTATGAAACAGTACATATTTAATTTATTGAATTAAAAGAATAAATGGAAATAAATTATACAAACATATTATCAAATTGAAACCAATTATTAGTATAATAATTACAAATAATTAAAATACACTAAATATATTTGGTATATATACTTTATACTGGATGAAAAACAGATTATAGATTAAATATAAAATAATAAAAAAACTATCCTATTATATAAGTCCGTAATAGGATAGTTTTTTTATTTCAACTTATTTACTTGTAATATAGCCTTGTGCTGTAAGAAGTTCAGCAATGAGGACAGCTCCACCAGCAGCACCTCTTACAGTGTTATGAGAAAGACCTACAAATTTATAATCATAAACAGTATCTTCTCTTAAACGACCCACACATACACCCATACCGTTTTCAGTATCACGGTCTAATCCTGTTTGAGGTCTATTATCTTCTTCGAAGTAAGTAATAAATTGTTTTGGTGCACTTGGAAGGTTAAGTTCTTGTGGTTTACCTTTGTAGTTTTTCCAAGCTTCAAGGATTTGTTCTTTAGTTGGTTTTTTCTTGAAAGAAACAAACACTGTTGCAAGATGTCCATCTAAAACAGGAACACGAATACATTGTGTTGTAATAACTGGAGAAGCAGCTTTAACAACTTCACCATTTTCTACTTTACCCCAAATTCTAAGAGGTTCTTGTTCGCTCTTTTCTTCTTCACCACCAATGTATGGAATAACGTTATCCATCATTTCTGGCCATTCTTTAAATGTTTTACCTGCACCAGAAATAGCTTGGTAAGTAGAAGCTACTACAGTAGTTGGTTCAAAGTCAAGTAAAGCAGAAAGCATAGGTACATAACTTTGAATAGAGCAGTTTGGTTTAACTGCAATAAAGCCTTTTGTAGTACCAAGACGTTTTCTTTGAGCTTCAATAACTTCTAAATGTGCATCATTAATTTCAGGAATAACCATTGGAACATCTGGTGTCCATCTATGAGCAGAGTTATTTGAAACAACAGGTATTTCAGTTTTTGCATAAGCTTCTTCTAAAGCTTTAATTTCATCTTTTTTCATATCAACAGCGCAGAAAACAAAATCAACCTGAGAAGCAACTTCTTCAACTTTAGCAGCATCTAATACAATGAGATTTTTAACGGCTTCTGGAATAGGAGTGCTCATTTTCCATCTACCTTCAACGGCTTTTTCATAAGTTTGGCCAGCAGAACGGCTACTTGCCGCAATTACTTTTACATCAAAATAAGGGTGATTTTCAAGCAAAGCTAAAAAGCGTTGTCCTACCATACCAGTACCACCAACGATACCTACTCTTAATTTTTTCTCCATCATTAATCACCTTTCCCTTTTCAATATCTTATTAATTACTCTATTTTACTAAGTAAATAACCAGATGACAATATATTATATAATTTTTTGATAAAATTGACAAATTGACGTGAGTATCTATAAGACAATTAGTATTTTTATTCACATTTCACATTAAATTGATACACAAATCTAAAAGACGGATACATTAAGGGTAACATACAATAGATCTTATTAGAATATGCAATATAAGGATATAAAGAGT
Organism: Bacillota bacterium; assembly: GCA_023393125.1. GTDB lineage: Bacteria > Bacillota > Clostridia > Lachnospirales > Cellulosilyticaceae > Cellulosilyticum. Next base: position 6,668 of record JAEWMQ010000009.1, on the reverse strand, counting down.
TTATACAAATAGCAATAGCATAAGAAAATAAGGATAATAAATAATAAAGGGATTCATAATAGCTAGTAAAAAGGACCAAATTGGTTTTTTAAGAGAAGGGAAATGGGAATGAGTCACTTAGATAAACATGAATCTATATTTCTTAATGGTATGGAAAGTAAGAAGTATCCTTCCTTAGAAGGAGATATGGAAATAGAATTTGCTATAGTTGGAGGAGGATTAGTTGGTATAACCTTAGCCTATTTATTAAGGCATATTGGAAAAAGAGTAGCAGTTTTTGAAGCAAACCAGATAGGCATGGGAACTTCATTACGTACAACAGCTAAACTTACTCTTCAGCATAGTCTTATCTATGATAAGCTGATGCATACCAAGAGTCCTGGAAAAGCAAAACAATATGCAGATGCTAATAAACAAGCTATAGATTTTATTAAAGATACTGTTAGCAAAGAAAAAATCAAGTGTGATTTAGTCTCAGCATCCTCCTTTGTTTATACAGCAGATGAAAAGTATGTAAAAGCCATACAAAATGAGGCAGAAGCTTGTAAGCGATTAGGAATAGAGGTTAATTATATGGAACAGATACCTCTTCCTATAGCTACAAGAGCAGCAATAGAGTGGGAGGGAGCCGCATTATTTAATCCTAAGAAGTATATATCAAGCTTAGCTGAAAAGTTTATTGAAGCTGGAGGGCTTATTTATGAGGATACACCTATTAGCAATTTAACACCAGGTGAAGTAAGCGTGCTAGAAACAGATAAAGGACATCGTATTTCTGCACGGAGAATAGCTATAACGTCACATTATCCTATGTATGATGGATTAGGTCTATATTTTACAAGACTTAAGGCGCAAAGAGTATACGTGCTAGGATTAAATGTAGATAAAGAAAAATTACCTAAGAGCAGCTTTATTTCAGTAGAAAAGCCTATTAGATCTATTAGACCCGTGTATGAAAAAGATGTAGTTCTTATAGTAGGAGGACATCACAGAGTAGGTGATGATGAACATGAAGCGTTACATTTTGAAGAATTAAAGCAGTTTGGAAAAGAAGTATTTAAGAGTGATGAAGTATCTTATCAGTGGTCAGTGCAAGATTATATTACACCTGATGGAGTTCCATATATCGGATACCTGAATAGTAAGATGTACCAGAACATATATGTAGCTACAGGATTTAATGAATGGGGAATGAGTAACGCTACAAATGCGGCGCTTGTTTTAAAAGATTTATTATTAATGGGCACCAGTCCTTTTGAGGATTTATTTAACCCACAAAGAATATCAGCTTATAAAGGAAAAAACTTTGTAAGTCATAATGTAGAAGGAATTAAGAATTATATCCAAGGGAAATTAAGAACCGTCCCTAAAGATGTTTTCCCTAATAAGGGAGAGGCTATAGTAGCAGAGTTAGAAGATGGTAATGTATATGGGATCTATCAAGATGAAGAAGAACACTATCATATTGTAGATATCGTTTGTCCTCATGTAGGTGCTAGACTCAGATGGAATAGTGCTGAAAAGAGTTGGGACTGTCCATTTCATGGCTCAAGGTTTAGTATAGATGGAGAAATACTAGAAGGTCCAAGTACGCATAAATTAAACGGATATAAGGAAGAAAAGAATAAAATACACCCAAATTTAATATAGAATAAAGGCTACTAGTGTTCACAAAAAGAGAAAAAAGTGTTAAGTTAAGAGTAGAAGATAAAAGCAGTTGTTTAAAGGAGAAAGTAATGACAGACAAGGAATTTGAAGCATTTCTTATGAAATGTCAGCAAGAAGTAAGGGCGAAACAAAATAGCTTAAATGAAAAGTATCGACTGAATACGTATGAAAATTATACCTTTAGTCAAGCTAATAAAAGCCTTGAATTAAAGAAAAGTAGTGGAGAGGTATTAAGCTTTGAAGTTGCTTGTATTGGCTCATGGGGATATGAAGATCAAAGCTGGGTATGGGCATGGAATAATGAAAACCTTTCAAAAACTATTAGGGAAGAGGCGAGTGCCTTAAAGGAATTAGCTAAAGATACTGGATACAATGTATTTGAGCAGGGTGGTTTTGAGTGTGAAGAGATAGTAGCAAGGGATTTAGCTTTTGTGGGTGTATGTAAATTAGAGGCACAAGGAATTTACCGTATTATAACGGATGAAAGCTACTTGTTTTTAGCACTAAAAGATTTAATATAGTAGTTATAAACCATTGATAGACATATTTATCTCTATAATTAACTATGTTTATTAATGGTTTTTTAGAATTCATTTAAAAGATTTGAATAGTATATAAGGATATAATGCCTAACCTTAATAAAATAGGATCAAGAATAATATAAGAAGTTAAAGTAGGTTAAAACAAGAAGGGAGAAATAATATGGATTTGAATTGGAGTTTAAAAGAGTTATATGAGTCTTTTTCGGGAGATGCTTTTCAAGGTGATTTAGTAAAACTAGATAAGTATATTACTAAGATGAATAAGCTAAGTGCTGAGATGACACAGAATCATGAAGATGAACAAATAAAACTGGAATCTTACATAGCATTAGCTGAAAAGATAAGCTTAACTTTTGAAAAGTTAGGAGTATTCTCTGAGTTAACTGTAAGTGTTAATTCTAAAGATGAAGAAGGTAATAAGTACGCAGATATTATCAACCAAAAACAAAGTAATTTAGCAGAGGCAGAGACTAAAATTAGTAAATGGATTAGTGAAATCAAAGATATTGATCATATAATTAATAGCTCGTCGGCTTTGCAACCTTATAGATTTTTCCTCAAAGAAATAGTAGAACATAGTAAACATCTTTTAAGTGAAAAAGAAGAAGTACTTCTAGCTAAGATGAAAAATACAGGTTCAACAGCCTGGGTAAACTATAAAAACTTACTCATTTCTAACCATAAAGTAGAGCTTGAAGTTAAAGGAAAGAAGGAAGAACTACCATTAACAGTAGTTCTTAATATGGCATATGAAAAAGATGCTCACTTAAGGAAAAAAGCTTATTTAGCAGAACTTGATTCTTATAAGAAAATAGAAGATGGTATTGCAGCAGCACTCAACGGTATTAAAGGAGAGGTTATCACTGTCGCTAAAATGAGAGGATATGAATCACCTCTAGCTATGACTTTAGAAGACTCTAGAATGAGTAAGGCAACTCTAGATGCTATGCTTAGTGCTATGAAAGATAGCTTACCTATCTTTAGAAAGTATCTTAGAAGAAAGGCTGAAATGCTAGGTTATAACAATGGCTTACCTTTTTATGAGCTATATGCCCCGGTTATTGAGAAGGAAATGAAGTATACCTATGAACAAGGCAAAGCTTTTATTGAAAAGCAATTTAGAAGTTTTGATGATAGCTTAGGAGATTATGCAAAAAAAGCTATGGATTGCAGATGGATAGATGTACTACCTAAAGAAGGAAAGGTAGGAGGAGCTTTCTGTTGCGCTGTTCATAGTATAGGTGAAAGCAGAATTCTTCTTAATTATGGAGACAATCTAGGAGATACAATTACAATGGCACATGAGCTAGGGCATGGTTTTCATGGAGAATGTCTTAAAGAAGAAAGTATTTTAAATACTAATTACCCTATGCCTTTAGCAGAAACAGCATCTACTTTCTGTGAGACAATCGTTAAAAAGGCTGCTATTAAAGAAGGATCAAAGGAAGAAGCGTTTGCTATTTTAGAGACAGAAATTAGTGATAGTACTCAGGTTATTGTAGATATCTACTCTAGGTATTTATTTGAAACTAATGTCTTTAAAGAGAGAGAAGATAGTCCTTTAACAGTGAAACGTATTAAAGAGTTAATGATAGAAGCGCAAAAAGAGGCTTATGGAGAGGGGCTAGATCCAGCATATTTACATCCTTATATGTGGACTTGGAAGAGTCATTATTATTATGCAGATGCGAATTTCTATAACTTCCCATATGCATTTGGTCTTCTTTTTGCCAAAGGTCTCTATGCAGAGTATCTTAAAAGAGGAAAAGACTTCGTAGAGGAGTATAAAAAGCTATTAGCTGTGACAGGTAAACTAAAGATAGAAGACGTTACAAGGACAATTAATATAGATGTAACAGATGCGAAGTTCTGGAAAAATTCCTTAGCTATTATTGAAGAAGATATTAATGAATTCATAAAACTGAGTTATGAAATTTAAGCTTTGCCTAGACTAAGACGATAAAAATTGTATAGCTTTAAAAATTATACAGGGGGAGAGTTGTTATGCAATTAATAAACAGGAAAAAATGGTTAATAACAATTGCAGTAGGAGCATTACTCGCATGTATTCCTATGCAAGCAGCAGGACATAAAAAGAATAAGGCAGTTAATTATCATCCAGTTAAGTTTTATTACAATGGAGGCCAAAAATATTTATCTACTACTCCTATTTCAATTGATGGAACAACCTATTTACCAGCGAGAGCTTTTTGTGATGCAGTCGGCTTAGAAATTAATTGGGATCAAACTAATGGCAATTTATATGTTACAAGTAGTTCTAATTATTCTTCAGTTTTAAGTTTACAAACTGAACTAAGAGCTAAAGATTATGAGATTGCTTCGCTTAAACAAGAGCTAGCAAAATTAAAATCAAACGGAATTACTTCTAGTGGTAGTCAATATGACCGTACATCAGGAACAGATATTTTAGGAACAGAACTTACTGCTACTCAAGATGAATTAGAGAGAGTATATGCAGATTACTTTGAAGATATAGATTTAGACTTTAGAGTAAGAGTTTCTGGAAGTAGATTAAGTGTTAAGATTTCTTATGATACATCTGCTGAAAATAAGGCAGTTAATAATTTATCAACTAGAGAGATTAAGGATTTCGTAGAGGAGATATGTGATACTGTACGAGATCGACATGATGATATTATTATAGATGGTACTATTATTTATACAGGAAGTAACACCAATAAATACGAATTCTCGTATTCCAAAAAAGATTCTTTAACCTATGGAAGTTATTATGACTTTGATGAGAGTGATGTTATTAATGCTGTTAAAAAGACAAATAGTATTAATATTAAAGATTATAGTCAGAGTATCAGTATCAAAAAAGTTGAAGCATCCATAAGTGATAATAGAGAAGTAGCTACTTTTAAAATCTATATTGACGTGACGTCCTCTATTAAGGATGCATGGAATATGAATCAAGGTCTAGATACAGATGCTACTCTTAGATCATCTCTAAGAGATATTGCTAGAAATATAGAGAACTTAACAGACTATGATATACAAGGCATTGTATATGATTCTAACAGCAATAATGTAATAGCAACATATGACTATGAAGATAATGAAGTAAATAAGTCTGGTATATAATGAATAGTTTAAAACATATGGGGGAAACTCTTATATAGAAAGTAAGGATAATAAAAAATTAATGTGTTAGAATAACTAACCTATATAGGAGATACCATGCCAAAGAGTAATGATTTAACAAGTAAAATGCAAAGTAGTATAGATAATACAAAAGAAGCAAGAAATTCTACTAGTGGTTATAAACATACCATTAGTTCTGGGACTCAAGGGGTAGGAAACATTCCTAAAAAATAATAATAAAAGGTCATCGTATAAAGTTTACATATACGATGATTTTTTTTGTTCAAAATTTAATTTAAAATATTAAGAATATATTCAAAAATGTATTGATGATAAGGTATAATTACAGTATATTTTGTATATAGAGAAATTTAAAAAAAGAAAAAATAAAATATTCATATAAAAAAGAGGAGAAATTAGGAGATAAAAGATAAGCATTATTTATAACTAAGTTTAAATGGTATCTATATTATAAAAAATATTAAGAAAAATATTTGTTAACAGGTAAAAATTAGGAGTACCTATTTAAAGGGGGATATATAACATGGAACTTACTATAAGGAGAGCATTGCCATCAGATGCATTATTTTTAACCAGTATATCATTTGGAGCGAAGCGTTATTGGAATTATCCAGAGGAATATTTTGAGGTATGGCATGATGAGCTTACTATAACAGAAGACTATATCGAGCAAAATGTTGTGTATGTAGCTCAGAAGAAGGATACTATTATTGGATATTTTTCTATTGTCGAGGTAAGAGAGGAATACTGGAACGGTGAAGTGTTTGTTAGAGCAGGTTATTGGCTAGACCATATTTATATTCGTCCAGCTTATATAAGAAATGGTATTGGAACAGAGTTAATGGCATATGCACAGCAGTATTGCAGACAAAATAATATAGAGGTACTCTATATATTTAGTGACCCATTTGCTAATGGATTTTATGAAAAACTAGGAGCAACTTATATCCAGGAAGCACCATCTTCTATAGAAGATAAAACAGTATCATTATATGAATATCATATACCAGAGAAAACTAGTGAACAAATAGAAGAAGAAATATTATTACAAAAGATACATGAAGAAGCAGAAAGACTAAGACGAGAAGCAGAAGAAGCAGAAAGGCTAAGAGAAGAAGAGGAAGCTGAAAGCCTAAGAGAAGAAGCGGAAGAAGAGGAAAGACTAAGAGCAGAAGAAGCAGAAAGACTAAGACAAGAGGAAGAAGAAGCAGAAAGACTAAGAAGAGAAATTGAAAGGCTAAGACAAGAAGCAGAAGAAGAAGAAAGTTTAAGAATAGAAGTAGAAAGACTAAGACAAGAAGCAGAAGAAGCCGAAAGACTGAGACAAGA
>JAEWMQ010000047.1 GCA_023393125.1 Bacillota bacterium | reverse complement strand
TTATGGAGAAATGAATGAAGAAGCTATGTCTCAAACCCTTGAGTTAGCTAAAAAATATATTCAATTAAGTGATAGTACAGCAGCAGATGCCCTTCAAAAGTTAACTTTAGATGACATTAGAGATACCTCTTATTGGGAAGCAGCTGTGGCATCAGCAGAGGGTAAATTTGCACCTCTTGAAAAAACAGATGTAGCTATTCAACTAAAATGGTTACCACAAGCACAATTCATGGGTTACTACGTGGCTTTAGATAAAGGCTACTATAAAGATGCTGGCTTAAATGTAACCATTGTACCTGGTGGCGGAGATATTGGTGAAACAACAGCTGTTTATACGGGTCAAGTAGACTTTGGCGTAACTTGGGTGTCTAACTTAACAGCAGCTAATGCTGGTGGTATGAATTTAATTGAGATTGCTCAAATCTATCAACGCTCAGGACTTGTGCTTGTATATAAATTAAATAAATAGCAAGGGCGCATAGCCGCCTCTTAGCTTTATTATTATTATTTAAATTTCAATTTATAGTGGAGGAGGAAGAGGGATGGACTTATTAATTAAAAATGGAACAATAGTAACAGCTTGTGAAACCTTTGTTGGGGATATTGCAGTAAGTGATGGGAAAATAGTATGTGTTGGAACGAATCTTCCTGTGGTAGCTGAAAAGGTAGTAGATGCTGCTGGCAAGCTTGTACTACCTGGAGCTATTGATGTGCATACTCATTTGGCAATGCCTTTTGGAGGGACAGTTTCTGCAGATAGCTATTTAGCAGGAACAAGGGCAGCAGCTTGTGGAGGGGTAACCACTGTATTTGACTATCCCATGCAAAGAAAAGGCCACGGCATTATTGAAACTGTAGAAGCTAGAAAAGCCATGTGTGACGTAGAAGCTTGTGTAGATTATGCTTTTCATTGCTGTATTACCGACTTAAATGACGGTACGCTTTTAGATGAGTTTGAAGCAGCCGTAGAGTATGGTATTACTAGTTTTAAATGTTTTCTAGTATACAAAAAAGAAGGCATGATGGTAGATGATGGTACCTTAGTCAAGGTTTTATTAAAAGCTAAGGAGGTCGGTGCCATGACCAATATTCATGCAGAGAATCCTGATTTAATTGACCTTTATACAACTCAGTTTTTAGAGGAAGGTAAGACCTCAGCCTGGTATCACTATATGAGTAGACCAGAATTTGTAGAGGCAGAGGCAGACAAAAGAGCTGTCCACTGGGCAAAATCAGTAGAAGCTCCTTTATATCTGGTGCATATGGCTGATCAAGAAGGATTAGAAACTGCAATTGCTGCTAAAAGAGAAGGGCATACCATTTATATTGAAACCTGTCCTCAATATTTAGAGTTCACCTGTGATGTGTATAAAAGAGAAGATGGTAGAAACTTTGTTTGTTCACCCCCTATGAAAGGTGAGGAGAGTAGGCAGGCACTTTGGAAAGCTATTAGGCAAGGTGCTATTGATACAGTTGCCACAGATCATTGTCCTTTCCAAAGTTATGAAAAGGATTGGGGAAAAGACGATTTTACCAAAATCCCTAATGGCTGTGCTGGTGTTGAAAATCTATATCCTTATATGCTATCAGCAGCTAATGAGGGGAAAATTACTTTCAATAAAGCAGTAGAATTATGTGCTACAAATCCCGCAAAGATTTTTGGCTGCAGACAAAAAGGTTCGCTAGCAGTAGGGAAAGATGCAGATATTGTTGTGTATGATCCCTATAAAGATGTGACCATTTCTGTAAGCAATATGCATTCAGATTATGATCATACCATTTGGGAGGGGAAAAGGGTACATGGTTATCCAGTTCAAACCTATGTACGCGGTAAGTTAGTTTATGACAATGGAGACTTTGTGGGTACACCAGGTTTTGGCGAGTTTGTAAAAAGAGAACCTAGAAAATAAATAAAAGGAGGGAAAGCGATGAATCCATTATATAGAGAGATTTCACTTAAAGAAGAGGTGAGTGGTTGTTTACTATGTAGTGAAGCAGCTTGCACAAAAGCTTGCCCCTACGGAGTGGAGATAGATAAAGTCATTCGTTCCCTTCGTTTTGAAAATACGTCAGGAGCGGCTGAAAAGCTTACCTTAGAAGTAGCTTGCATAACATGTGATCATAAGGTCTGCTTAGAAGCCTGCGTTAAGTCTAAAATCAATAAGGCTGTTCCAATAGATAACATTATGATAAGTGCAGCTACCTACCCTAAAACACCTAAGAAAGAGGTGGATTTATCCATCACTTTTTGCGGTGTACCTTGTGAGAATCCATTTTTCTTATCTTCATCTGTAGTAGGTAGCAATTATGAAATGGTAGCTAAGGCTTTTGAAATGGGCTGGGCAGGCGTAGCTTTTAAAACTATAGGTAACTTTGTACCTAAAGAGGTGTCACCTCGTTTTGATGCACTAACTAAGGAAGCAGTGCCTTTTGTAGGCTTTAAAAATATTGAGCAAATTTCAGATTATCCTTTAGAAGAAAACCTAGCCTTTTTGAAAAGACTAAAGAACAACTACCCATCGAAAGTAATCGTGGCTTCTATTATGGGAACTAATGAAGAAGGATGGACTTATTTAGCCAAGGCAGTAACTGAAGCTGGAGCAGATATAATCGAATGTAATTTTTCTTGTCCGCATATGGAAGCAGATGGTCTTGGCTCAGATGTAGGTCAAAGTCCAGAGTTAATTGTAGCTTATACTAAGGCTACTAGAAAAGGGACACATTTACCTATTTTAGCTAAAATGACACCTAATCTTAGTCATATGGAAATCCCAGCTTTAGCGGCTATGGAGGCAGGGGCTACAGGGATTGCGGCTATTAATACAATTAAAAGTATTATGAATGTAGATTTAGAAAGCTTCTGCTCTGGACCAGAGGTAAGAGGTAAAACAAGTGTGGGAGGTTATTCAGGGAAAGCGGTAAAACCGATTGCGCTTCGTTTTATTTATGAAATGAGAAATAATAAGACTCTAAGTAAGGTACCTATAAGTGGTATGGGAGGTATTGAAACATGGAAGGATGCAGCGGAATTCCTAGCTCTAGGCTGTGAAAATTTACAGGTGACTACGGCAGTTATGCAGTATGGCTACCGTATTATTGAAGATCTCATAGAGGGAATGAGGTTTTATTTAATAAATGAAGGGTATCAATCTATTAGTGAAATAGTAGGTAAGGCCATAGAGCATATTGTGCCAAGTGATGAGCTAGATAGAAATAGCATTTGTTATCCTAAGTTTAATAAAAACAAATGTGTAGGCTGTGGCAGATGCTACTTATCTTGTTATGATGGTGGGCATCAAGCACTTGAGCAAGAACCTGATAGTGGTAAACCTATTCTAATAGCCAGTAAGTGTGTAGGATGCCATCTTTGTAAGGTAGTCTGTCCAACAAATGCTATTGAAGCAGGGAAACGGGTTGTTAAGAAATAGAAGATAATCAAGAGGAGGAAAAGGTGATGAATACATGTAGCAAGGAGAGATTAAAGGATAAAATAGAGACTTTTAGTCAATTTGGGGACACAGGTAAGGGTGGTATTACGAGATTTTCTTTATCTCCAGCAGCTCTTGAGGCTAGAGAGGAGTTTTGTAAGAGATGTAAGACGTTAGGAATGACAATTAAAACAGATGATATGGCTAATATTTATGCCACTCTCCCAGGAGAAGAGGGTCTTCCTGCTATTATGTCTGGGTCACATATGGATTCTGTTAAACAGGGGGGGAACTATGATGGTATTTTAGGGGTTTTAGCAGCACTAGAGGTAGCTGAAACCATTGTGATAGAAAAGATCCCTCATCGTCATCCCATTACTGTAGTGGTATGGACCAATGAAGAAGGGGCAAGGTTCGAACCAGCCATGATGTCTTCAGGGGTTATTACTGGTAAATTTGATAAGGATAAGATGCTAGCTTCTAAAGATAAAGAGGGAATCACCTTTAAAGAGGCCTTAGAAACGAGTGGCTATTTAGGAGAAGAAGCCAATAGAATGAAACCTGAAGAGAATATGGCTTTGGTAGAATTACACATTGAACAAGGTCCTGTATTAGAAGCAGAAAGAAAGGATATCGGCATTGTTGAAGGAGTTTGTGGCATGATTAACTATGAATTTACCTTTATCGGTCAAGCAGATCATGCAGGTACAACACCTATGAAATATAGAAAAGATGCTTTATATGCAGCTACTAAGACTATTTTGTATTTACATGATGAATTAGATAAATTAGATAGCAAGCTTGTTTATACAACAGGTAAAATCTCTGCTCATCCTAACATTCATACTATTATTCCAGATGAAGTGAAGTTTACCTTAGATGCAAGACATCAAGACCTGGAGGTTATTAAACAAGTATTAGCTGTTATTAAGGCTATTCCTGAGGTTGTAGAAAAATGTGAAGTGAGCTATGAAGAGGCATGGTCTCGTAAAACAGTTGCTTATTTCCCCCAGTATGTAGACTTTGTAGAAAAAAGTGCAGAGGAATATGGTTATTCTACTAAGAGAATGTATAGTGGACCAGGTCATGATGCTCAGTTTATTGCAGATGTTATACCAACTACTATGATTTTTGTACCTAGTGTAAAAGGTCATAGCCATTGTGAAAAGGAGTTTACACCTGTTGAAGCATGTTTAAAAGGGGCTAATGTATTACTTCAAACGCTCCTTAAGATTGATCAAAAATAAGTTGTATGATAAAAAATAAGCATTTTTTAGGCCATCAGCTTATATATATAGTTATATATATAAATGGAGGTAAAGAATGAGAACAGTGAAAGTAATGTCCATTATAGCTATTGTTGTTTTTAGTTTCAGCTTCTTATGTCTAGTAGGTTTTAGTAATAATATTGAGGACTATGAAGCGGCTATAGGTTGGGGAATTATAGCTCTCATCTATGGAATTCCATATGCTATTGCTTCGCTAGTAAGTAGTATAAGATGTGGCAAGAAAGAAAGCAGTCAAGATAATAAAACTAATTTTGTATCTGTGACAGAGGAGCTCATGCGGCTAAGTACTTTAAAAGAAAATAAGGTCATTTCAGAAGAAGAATATGAAGTGATGAAAGCAAAATTATTAGGTAAAATTGCTATTTAAAGAAAGTAGATAAAGCTCTAAATAGGCATATAATTAGAAAAACAGATATTGACAATCAAAATGGCTATGGATATAATAACAAATAACTTAATAACGGCATAACGAAGATTTGTAGCTAGGCTATATTTTGGAGTATAAGAGATTAAAAGCCATGAGAAGAACAAGTAGTTATAAGAAGTTACTAAACAGAAAGTTACCGGTTGATGAGAGGTACATAGTAAACTTATAATGAATACATCTTTGAGCTTCACACTGAACGACTATTTGTCAAGTAGGCTGTGACGGAGCCTGCACACGTTATAGTGCTAGAGTATAACCTTTTAAGTGTAAGGCGTACTCGAAGAGGTAGATTGCGTGAGCAATTTATGAACTTAAGGTGGTAACACGAGAGAATGCTCTCGTCCTTTTGAAAACAATCAAGAGGACGAGAGTTTTTTTATGGCCAAATATCTTATAGAGCTTGCTGATATTGATAAATCATTATTGATATTAAAAGGAGAAGATAAGATGAAAGCAGTACAAGAACAAATACGTATTATAACAAAAGGTGTGAATACCCTTGTAAATGAAGAGGAGCTAAGTGCTAAGCTTCAAAAATCAAGAGAGGAAAATCGCCCATTAACGATTAAGTTAGGGTTAGACCCTAGCGCACCAGATATTCATTTAGGCCATGCAGTGGTACTGCGAAAAATTAAGCAAATGCAAGATTTAGGACACAGGGCAGTTATTTTAATTGGAGATTTTACAGGGAAAATAGGCGATCCAACAGGTAAGTCAAAAGGGAGAGTCGCACTTACGGATGAGCAAGTACAGGAAAATGCTAAAACCTATTGTGAGCAAATATTTAAAGTGTTAGATAAGGATAAAACAGAAGTCCGCTTTAATAGTGAATGGTTAGGCAAGCTCAAGTTCGAAGAGGTTTTGAAGCTTGCAGCTACAAGTACTGTAGCACGTATGATGGAAAGAGATGACTTTCAAAAGAGATTTGCTAGTAACACGCCTATTGGACTGCATGAGTTCTTTTACCCACTTATGCAAGCATACGATTCAGTACACATTAAGGCAGATATAGAGCTAGGAGGAACAGATCAGACGTTTAATATTCTGATGGGGCGTACGCTTCAAAAGACAATGGGGCAAGAGCAACAAATTGCTATATTTATGCCAATCTTAGAAGGATTAGATGGCGTAGAAAAAATGAGCAAGAGTTTAGGCAATTATATAGGGGTAAGTGAGAGTGCACAGGTGATGTTTAAAAAAGTAATGGAAGTTCCTGATGCCTTAATCCTTAAATACTTTGAATTAGCTACAGATATGCATCCAGATGAAATTGATATCATCAAGGAGAGGCTGGAAAAGGGAGAAAATCCTAGAGATATCAAATATCATCTAGCAGAAACAATTACAGGTTTATACCATACAACTGAGGAACTGGAAGAGGCAAAAAATTACTATGAAGCAGCTTTTAGTAAAAAGGCTATTCCAGACCATATTCCAGAGCTTGTACTGGAAGGAGAAAGAAATACTCTTCAGTCTATCATGCCGCAACTGGTAAAAGAGAAATTTGTGCCAAGTAGTAATGAATTTAAGCGTTTATTGATGCAAGGCGGTGTGCAGCTTAATCAAATAAAGGTAACTAGTTTAGAACAAGAAATAGGGTTAGGAGACGTTCTTAAGATTGGAAAGAAAAAGTTTGTCAGAATGAAATAAATTGTAAAGTCACAGGTGCTATCGCATAATTAATATTTATAAACTTCAATGAATAAAGAGCTATAAAACTAGAAATTTCATACTAGTTTTATAGCTCTTTCACTAGATAATAGAGTTGCTATTCATTTTCATAGGAAGTTTATGCATTTCGCAACACTTCCTGAAAAGATAACTTATCTACTTCCTACTAGATTGTTGGAGTAAAAGAAGATATAGCTATTTAACAATTTCAATGCCTTTGGTACTTGGTATCCATAGGACATGAGCACCTAAAGATTCAGAAATATAACGAAGAGGAACCAGAGTTCTACCTTGTTTAATAATAGGAGCAATATCATCATCTGAAATTATTTTTCCAATGGTCAGTGTTAATTCTTTATCATCGGCATTTAAAGTTATAGTTTTTGTAGAAGCATTCCATTTAGGAATTATACCAAGTTGTTCTGATATAAAACGCAGAGGAACCATAGTTATTCCATTTATAAGTTGAGGAGCAACATCGTTACTAGCATCTACTTGATTAACTGTTACATCGTTGTTACCAATTACTAAATTAATCTTTGTTAAGTTCTTAGATGTTATAACGCCATAAATACCAGGTTTATTTACATAGCCAGAAAGCGTATGATTATCTGAATTGTACGTTCCACCAAGTTTGATGATATTATACGTGCCATCAGATTGTTGACTGTATCTAACAAGAGTTAACTGAGAAGCATCAGTAAAAGTAGTATTTTTCAAATCTACACTTAATGTTAAAGGTTCAGTAAATGTATCTAAAGAAGTGCTACCTTTAATATCTAGTATAATAGTATGACTTGTATCACCTACTATAGATAAGTCTTTAGTTTTAGATAACTGGGCTTGAATGATATCTAGTTGTTTTAAAGTTATAGGAGCTACATTAGCTTCTAGAGAATTTGAAAGAGATAGATTAGTATTAAAAAAGTCTGAGCTTAGAATAGCAGTTACATTTTGAGATTTAAGATGTAAAGACTTTGTACTAGTAACTAATTGCTTAAATAAATTTTCACTAATAGTAATTTTAGGAGTGGTACTCATATCTAATATAGGCGTTCTATTGTTATCTAAAGCATCTTTTATTAGTTGATCTGATGTTTGCGTTAAATTAGAGGATGAATTTGAGGATGGACCAGAAGATGAATCAGAGGACGAACCAGAAGATGAATCATCCGGAGTGCTAGTTTTATTTAATTGTAAGACACCATAGTTTGCTGTACTTGACCAACCGTTGCCAGTTAAATCATTCCAATTAGATACATTATCACGTTTACCATTTCCATTTGCATCGTCATTAATTTGTAGATCAAAGCCTATTACTTGACCTTCTTTAAAATTGGCAATACGTGCGGGCAAAGCTAATTCTACAGTATAACCATCTGCTGTAACTTGAGATGCTGTGATGAAACTATCAGAATCAGATGTACCGTTAATAGAGCGTTCATTATCAAAATTTACGCGATATTGTATGTCGCCTAATTCATAAGAAGTAGATTTTGCATTATCCTCATCAATAAAGATTTCAACAGAATCTTGTTCATAACTATTAGTACTTGCTTTGCTTAATAAACTATCCTTAACCTCCATTAAGACATAAATATAGTCTTTATCCCAGAGTGCTTTAGCAGTAGCGGTAGCACCTGAACTACCTACAGTGAAGTTATCAACATTTATGGATTTGGCCTTGCTCCAAATATCATCAACTTTGCCATCTATAGTAGGTGTAGCTTTGATAGCAGTAGCAAATTTAGGCGCATTATTAATTAATAGTTTACCGAAGTTTGCTTTATTAGGAGTAGAGGTACCATCATAAGAGAGGTCATTCCAAGTGGCTTTTTCATTTCCTGATTGTACAAAAAGATCAAAGTTTAAAGTGGTACCGTTAGTAATGGTACTTGATAAAGGTACTGTGACTAAAGTATTATCTGTAAGATCCATCGTTTTAACATCGTCATTAACAAAAACTTTAACGGTTCCACTTTTACCTTTTTCTGTAGGAATTACATTGACATAAATATTGTTTTCATCCCAAGCAACTTTAAAAGTAGCAATTTGATTTCCACTAGTAGTTTCGAGGGAAGTACCGTTTTGAATAAGGAAAGCATGAGAATAGTCTTTGTCTCCTACGCCATATGCTTTTACTTCTCGTGCAAGTACAGGTAGCTTGCTTGAATCAGTAATTGCCCAGAAAGATGGTTTAGCCTGGTAGTCAGCATCAAAAAGAAGAGGCATTCTTTCTTTTCTCCAAGACTCATCATCTTTTACCCCCCATACAACACATGAGGTGATATTAGCAACACCTTCAGAATCTAGTTTCTTCATGGTATCAAGGAATCCCTTATATCGATAAGCTTGTTTAATTAAGCCTTCATTAGAAGTATCCTCTTGAGTGATATCTAACTCAGTAATTTGAATTTCAACATTATCACCAATTGAAGCATATTTGCGTACAGCATTTTCAAATTGAGAGATACTTGGTGAAGTCATATTATAGTGGGCTTGCATACCGATAACATCTAAAAGCCCTTTATCATAGAGATCTTTACAAATGTTATAGATAATTTCAGCTTTTTTAGGATCACATTCATTGTAATCATTATAAGCCAGCTTTGTATTTGGCATATAGATATTAGCGGCTGCTCGTGCATAGGTAAAAGCATCTTCGATATATTCAGCCCCAATAGTTGTCATCCACATTGAGTTATTTGCATTTTCATCATTATCATCATCCCCTGAAGTAGTAGCTACTGTAGCAGGGGCACGCAAACCATCTGGGCGGTCTGGATTAACAGCTTCATTAACTACATCAATAGCATAAAAATCAACAGTAGGATATTCTTCTGAGAGTAATTTGAAAAAGGCATAAGTATAGTTTTCTAATCGCTGTTTCATAACTTCTTTAGAAACTACTGGAGCATCTTTTGCTTTAGAATAATTCTCAGTGAACAACCAGTTTGGAGTTTGTGAATGCCATACAAGAACGTGAGCTCTTACTGGGATATTATTATCTCTAGCAAAATCTAAAGTAGCTCTAGCATCAGAACTTAAAGAAACTTGAGGATGTGTTTGGTCCTCATTAGCATTCATGTAAGCTATAGTAGCATCATAATCTAAGGTTGACTCAGGTTTTAAAGCATTTTCATGAGTAATACTATTAAAGTGTTTAAGAACTAACTCTTTTTCGAGATCATTTAAGTTGTTAGAAGCAATAGCGGTACCGAACTTAAAATAATCCTCATAAACATCTTTCAAAGAGGGGATATCTTTTTGAATTTCGATATTAAGTTCAGGTTCACCTTGCATAGTAATATCATCGGTGTAAAAATCAACTGTACTACCGTCTACTTGTATGTAAAGAGAGATATCAGTGAAATCTTTAGGAAGAGTATATTCGCCTTGTAATTTAGTCCACTCACCTTTTTTAATATTAGCGTTAGTAACCCACTTATATTGAGTGTCTTTTTCGCTTTCAGAGTTATATTGTAGTGCTAAGACAAATTGCTCTGTGTCATTTTTGCCCGAATCATACTTTACCCATGCTTCAAATATATACTTGCCACCTTTTTTTGCTGAATTGGTTAGATTAATTTGAATACCGTTCCAGTCTTGTGTACGACCTGATACAAAGACACACTGATCACCACTATGAGGTGCAATAGTAGAAGTCTGTGCTGTTGTTTCACCTGATCCTCTAACTGACCAGTCTCCTAAACCAGATTCAAAATCCCAAGTAGTAAGTACGCCACTAGGTGTTTCTGGTGTATTACCCGGAAATGAACCAGTAATTGTGAGATCATCAATATAAAAATCAAGGTCATTAGTAGTTGCTTCTACATAAACATTGGCTTTTTCGACTCCTGCTGGAATAGTTACTTCACCAGTTAGTTGAGTCCATTTACTTTTTTCTACAGATGAGTTACTAGTAATAGTTATATAGCCATTGCTTCCATCAAGGCCAGTTTCTAGAGTTAAAGCTAAGGATTCAGTAGCGTTGCCTTCATCATATTTAACCCATACACTGAAGGTGTATTTTTCACCTTCTTTAAGTGTATCAATCAAATTTTTTTGTATACCATGCCAATTATTACTTCTTCCTGAAACGAACAAGCACTTATCATTTAAATCGATAGTCAGTCCTGGGCTTGTTGTTGTGACAATAACTTGTGAATCTCCTCTAGCTATCCAACCTTCAGCATCTTCGTTAAAATTGTAAATAACAGTACTTGGTGTTGTGTTAGCTAATAGTGAAGGTGTTACTCCTATCATTGAACTAGCAAGTAAGGTTGAAGTTGTCAAGCAGGCCATCCGTTTTTTTAGTATACCCATATGCATTCTCCTTCTTTCATAGATTGATTTCTGATTAAGTAATAAGTAAACGAATTGTGTAAATTGAATCAACATAACCAGTAAATGAAAAAAATATTTATATATTTTAAATGGTATCATCTAAAATATATAAAACCTACGGTATAATTAAAGGAGAAATCACTAAAAATTATATAAATTTAATTAAATTATTATTAAATATATCTTTGCATGCTATTTTGATATTAAGGTCTTATAAGCCTAAAATTTCTTAGTACAAATACAAATACCACCTAATAAGATAGAATTATCTATAATCTTGGATTTATTTTTGTATAAATATTAATTGTATAATATATGTTGCAATTTTAAAGTGTAAATGTTATACATAAGATATAGTTTATTCAATAAACTAATTTGCGATTAAGGAGGAGTATATGGAAATTAAAAGTATAAATGATCAAGCTTTTCAAAGATACGGGAAGATAATTAGTGATCTTAAGTGCGAAGATATACTTTCTGCTATGCAGGAAATTGAGACACCTAAAGAAGTGGTTTATGTGCCTACAGAAGAGTTATTAGAGGCATGCAAAACAACAAAGAAGATTGCCTATAGTTTATATGGAGGAATGCCTATACAAGTTGGCTATTGTAATGGATATAATAAGATGCTTAATGCCTTTGAGTATCATAGAGATTCTGAAATTAATATAGCAGTGACAGATTTAGTTTTAATTTTAGGTGCTCAGCAAGATATAAATGATGATTATACATATGATACAGCACAAGCAGAAGCTTTCTTATTACCGGCTGGTACTATAGTAGAGATTTATGCAACAACACTTCACTATGCACCTTGTCATGTTAATGAAAAAGGTTTTAAATGCGTTGTGGTATTGCCTAGAGGTACTAATACAGATATTGAGAAAGAACATAATATTAAAGAGGACTACTTGTTATTTGCTCGTAATAAATGGCTTATAGCTCATCCAGACTCTGGATTAGAAAAAGATGGTGCTTTTATTGGGTTAAAAGGCAAAAATATTACATTATGACAACTTTTTAAAATACTTTTAAAAACTATAGAGAGGAACTGATATATAATGAAAAATTTACCAGACCTAAAGTTAGGAATTATAGCAGTAAGTAGAGATTGTTTTCCAATGTCATTATCAGAAAACAGAAGAAAGGCAGTTGTAGCAGCATATAAAGGAGAACTTTATGAATGTTCTACTGTAGTAGAAACAGAGAAAGACATGCAAAAAGCTTTAACAGAAGTAAAAGATGCAGGGTGCAATAGTTTAGTAGTTTATTTAGGAAATTTTGGACCAGAAACAGAAGAAACATTAATTGCTAAATATTTCGATGGTCCTGTTATGTATGTGGCTGCAGCAGAAGAAACTGGCAAGAATTTAGTACAAGGTCGTGGAGATGCTTTTTGTGGCATGTTAAATGCAAGCTACAACTTAAAACTTCGTAATCTTAAAGCATATATACCAGAATATCCAGTTGGAAATGCTAGTGAAGTAGCAGAAATGATTGCTGAATTTGCACCAATTGCTAAAGCAATTATTGGACTTAGAGACTTAAAGGTTATTTCTTTTGGGCCTAGACCACATAATTTCTTAGCTTGTAATGCGCCTATTAAGCAACTTTATAATCTAGGGATTGAAATCGAAGAGAACTCCGAGCTTGATTTATTTGAAGCTTTTAAAAAGCATGATGGAGATCCTCGTATTGCTGAAGTGGCAAAAGATATGGCAGCTGAACTTGGAAATGGTAACTTAAAACCTGAGATTCTGCCAAAACTTGCACAATATGAATTAACTTTATTAGATTGGATTGAAGAACATAAAGGTACTAGAAAGTATGTAGCGATTGCAGGTAAATGTTGGCCAGCATTCCAAACGCAATTCGGATTTGTACCATGCTATGTAAATAGTCGTTTAACGGGTATGGGGATACCTGTATCTTGTGAGGTAGATATTTATGGTGCAGTAAGTGAATTCATTGGAACAGTTATTAGTGAAGATGCAGTAACTTTATTAGATATTAATAACACAGTACCATCTGATATTTACCAAGAAGACATCAAAGGTAAATTTGATTATACATTGAAAGATACCTTTATGGGATTCCATTGTGGTAACACGACTACAAAGAAACTTTCATTTTGTGCTATGAAATATCAAATGATTATGGCAAGAAGTTTACCGGAGGAAGTAACACAAGGAACACTTGAAGGAGATATTATACCAGGAGATATCACGTTCTTTAGATTACAAAGTACTGCAGATGCAAAGCTTAGAGCTTATATTGCAGAAGGTGAAGTATTACCTGTCGCAACATGTTCTTTTGGTGCTATTGGTATTTTTGCCATTCCAGAAATGGGAAGATTTTATCGTCATGTACTTATTGAAAAGAACTATCCACATCATGGAGCAGTTGCTTTTGGCAAGTTTGGAAAGGCTTTATATGAAGTATTTAAGTATATTGGGGTAGAAGTGGATGAAATCGGATATAACCAACCTAAGGGTGTAAGATATCCGACTGAAAATCCTTTTTGTTAGTATCAAGTGAAGGAGAAAAATATATGTTATATATCGGAATAGATTTAGGAACTTCATCAGTTAAACTTTTATTAATGAATGGGAAAGGGGGGATTGAAAAAATTGTTTGTAAAGAATATCCTCTCTATTTCCCACATCCAGGTTGGTCAGAGCAAAATCCAGAAGATTGGTGGATTCAAACCATCGAAGGTTTAAAAGAATTAACCATGGAATGTGATAAAGCTGAAATAGCTGGAATTAGTTTTGGAGGTCAAATGCATGGACTTGTTATTTTAGATGAAGATGATCAAGTAATTCGTCCTGCAATCTTATGGAATGATGGACGAACAGTAAAAGAAACGGATTATTTAAACACAGTTATTGGTAAAGACAAACTTTCAGAGTACACAGCTAATATTGCTTTTGCGGGTTTTACAGCGCCAAAGATTCTATGGGTGAAAGAAAATGAACCAGAGAATTTTGGGAAAATTAAAAAAATAATGTTACCAAAGGATTATATTGCATACAAGCTTTCTGGTGTACATTGTACAGATGTTTCTGATGCTTCAGGAATGCTTTTAATGGATGTTAAAAACAAATGTTGGTCTCAAGAGATGTTAGATATTTGTAGTATTTCAAGTGAACAACTACCTAAACTTTATGAAAGCTATGAAATTGTCGGAAATGTAAAAGAACAAATTGCAAATGAACTCGGTTTTAGTACCAAATGTAAAATTGTAGCTGGTGCAGGTGACAATGCAGCAGCAGCAGTTGGTACAGGTACAGTTGGGGATGGTATGTGCAATATATCTTTAGGGACCTCAGGTACGATTTTTATTTCTAGTAAGAAGTTTGGAGTAGATAAAAATAATGCACTTCATGCTTTTGCACATTCAGATGGGCATTATCATTTAATGGGATGTATGCTTAGTGCAGCTTCATGTAATAAATGGTGGATGGATGATATTATTGGCACAAAAGCCTATAAAGATGAGCAAGAGAAAATTACTAAGCTTGGGGAAAATAATGTATTTTTCCTTCCTTATTTAATGGGTGAACGTTCACCACATAATAATCCTAATGCTAGAGGAACTTTCATTGGTTTAACCATGGATACTTCAAGAGCAGATATGACTCAAGCTGTTCTAGAGGGGGTCGCTTTTGCTATTCGTGATTCACTTGAAATTGCTAGGTCGCTGGGAATTCGTATTGAGCGTACTAAAATTTGTGGTGGTGGAGCAAAGAGTTTTCTTTGGAAGAAAATGATTGCTAATGTCTTAAATATTAAGGTAGATGTTATTGAAACAGAAGAAGGTCCTGCTTATGGAGGGGCATTACTTGCAGCAGTTGCATGTGGGGAATTTGCTTCAGTTGAAGAAGCTACTAATGCAGTTATAAAAGTAGTTGATACAATTGAACCAGATACAGAACTTGCTAAAAAATATGATAAGCAGTACAAAAAATTTGTTAAGATTTATCCTGCAGTAAAAGAATTATTTAATGAGATTTGCTAATCAAAATAAAAAAGGTATGGCTAATAAGCATGCCTTTTTTGTTTGTTATAAAGATTTTGATATATAAAAAGGCAAATTCTATGCAGTATAAAAAATAGAAGTAAATATTAAGTTAAACGTGACAATGAACAAAATATAAAAAATATTTTATAAAATTTGATAAAAATTAATAAAAAATATATAATATAATTAATAAACGTATAATAAATAAAAGATCTTAGTTTAGATAAAATGTATATTAATCACCTGTAAAAGGAGAATTAAAATGAAGATAATGAATATAATGGATAACTACAAGATAAGTAAAAAGTTGACTATTCTTTATATCTTTTGTGTTTTAATACCTGTGGCTTTGACAAATAGCGTAGTTATTTCAGCTATAAAAAATCATTCACTTAAGCAACAAGAGATTAATATGCAAAATGTTATGGAACGTATAAAATATAACATTCAGTCTGCAGTAGAAGGATGTATTACCTTAACAAATAATTTAAGTACAGACAAAGTAATTAATCAATTTTTGACAAGAGATTACACGTCTAATCTAGAATATTTTAATAATTATAAAGCAATACTTCAAAACAATGTACTTAAGTATTATTATAATTCCCAAAAAATCAATCAAATTATTTTATATGTTAATAATGACACTATAATAAATGGAAGTAGTTTTTGGAGAATAGATACAATTTTAAATTCAGTATGGTATAAGAAATTTATACACAGTGGAAAAAACACATATTTAGCTACCTATTATGATGAAAAAGAGAAATACTTACAAAGTTCTCCTCGAACTATTAGCCTTATTAAAAAATTAAATAATTATGGTAAAAATGACTTTGAGAAGCTTGTAAAAATTGATTTGCAATATAATGCTATGCTCAATGAAATATTAAATGAAAAAATAGAAGGGGATATATACATATGTAATGAAGACTATGTATTATTTTCAAATCAAATAAGTGAAAATGCAAGAAAGGCATTTTTAGCAAAGAGTGAAATCAATACAAGTCTGGCTACTTATCAAGAAACTTTTAAGGTGGCATCGGATGAATGGACAATTTATATTATGCCGAAAAAAATAGATACAAGAACAATGATTAAGGATTCTGAGCGAATAGTATGGTATCTAATCGTAATTAATCTAGTATTACCAACGATTATTATCTCTATTATTTCAAAGTCATTTAGTGGAAGAATAAAATTAATGGAACTTTATTTTAATAAGGTCAAACAAGAAGAATTTGAATTAATAGAAGGAAATGTGGGGGAGGATGAGATTGGGAATCTTATCAAAAGCTACAATTTGATGGTAACCAAAATAAAGGAATTAATAGAAGTTGTCTTTAAAAAAAATGCAGAAAAACAGGCATCAGAGTTAGCCAGAAAAGAGGCTGAATTAAAAGCTTTACAAAGTCAAGTTAATCCACATTTTATGTTTAATACATTAGAAAGTATACGAATGAGAAGTCTACTAAAAGAAGAAAGTGAGACAGCGGATATTATAGGAGCTTTATCACAAATCCTTAGAAAATCTCTATCTTGGGATAATGATTATATTTGTATAGAAGAAGAAGTACTTTTTGTTCAGCAGTATGCTAATATCCAAAAATACAGATTTGGTGACAAAATATCCTTCAGTTGTTTTGTTATGGAAGGATGTGAAAAAATTAAAATTCCAAAGTTAAGCATATTAACTTTTGTAGAGAATGCATGTATCCATGGTATAGAAGGCGTATCAAAGTCAGGAGATATATCTATTGCTATCACAAAAGATGAGAAGAATTTATTTATAGAGATTAGTGATTCAGGATGCGGAATATCTGAAAAGAAGCTTCAAAACTTAAGAGAAATATTAGAGAATCCTAATATTAGTAAATTAAGTGGATGTAAGAGTACGGGAATGCTTAATGCACTTATACGAATGAATTTATATTGTGAGAACTCGCTTATATTTGACATAGATAGTGAATTAAACCAAGGAACAGATGTTATGATTCAAATTCCATTAGAAAGAATAGAGATAGAGGGGGAAAAGAGATGATTAATGTACTAATTGTTGATGATGAACCATTTATTCGTCAAGGATTAAAAATTCTAATTGATTGGGAGAAATATGGGTTTTCGGTTATTGATGAGGCAGCAAATGGGAAGGAAGCAATAAGACTTTTAGAGGACAATAATTATGATTTAATTATTACAGATATAAAGATGCCGGAAATGGATGGAATGGAACTTATAGCATATATAAGAAAGGAAAAGTCAAAGGGGTTAAAAATTATTGTTTTAAGTGGATATTATGAGTTTGAATATGCTAAACAAGCTATTAGATATAATGTAGCAGATTACATTTTAAAGCCTATACAAAAAGATGAGTTAATAAGAGTACTGCTAGAATTTAAAGAAGTTTATAACAAGGAAATCAAAAATGCACAAAACAAAGAGTATATGGAACAAGTGACATTAGAGAGGCATTTGAATGCATTATGTTCAGGGATTTATGATCAAAGCAATATTTCGTATGTACAAGAGCAATTACCATATTGTACAAATTTAAGATATATAGGTATAGAAATTAGTTTAAATGATGAAAAGTTTGCAAAGCTAAGCAAAGAAGAAAAAAGTAAAGTTGTTAAGGAGTTTTATAAAAGCTTAAGAGATTACATAATACCTTATGAAAAATATGTTTTTTTTGATATGGATAAACGTAACGAGATTTATGGCATTGGATTTATATATACGAAGAATCTTGCAATGAACAAAAAGATGAATGAACAGGAATATATTATGGATTTGCAAGAATATATGAAGACTAAACAAAGTTATAAGTTTAATGTTTATATAGGACAAAAAGTAAAAGATATTGATCAACTTAGTGTTTCTTTTAAATCTGCTATTATTGCTAAATCTTTTCAGAACTACAAGAATGATAAAGATATCGCCTATTATGATGAAATGTCTTCAATGAAGTCAAATGCCTATGGTATTAAAAAAGAATATATGGATGAGTTAATTTATTATACAGAGAAAAATGTAGAGGACAAAATTGATGAATGTGTAGAAAAAATCTATTTGAATTTTAAGGTGCATAATATGGATCCTAAGGTAATTAATATAAATATAGATTATTTACTTTGTCGCTTTATTTATTTAGCTCAAGAACTAGATCCGGAAGTTAATCAAGAAGAAGTATTACATTATATTAGCCGATGTGCTTTTGAACAATCAGCTATCAGAGGAAGTGCAAAACACTTTAAGAATTTTGTGAAAGACTACTCCAAGTATTTATCGCAATTAAGGCAAAATAACTCTCATGGTGTATTAAAAGAAGTGGATAGAGAGATAGAGATGAATTATATGCAAAATCTAAGTTTGAAGTTATTAAGTGAAAAATATTATATTAATAGTGCTTATTTAGGGCAAATTTTTAAGAAGAAGTATGGTATATCATTTAAGGATTATTTGAATAACTATCGAATAGAAAAAGCTAGTGAACTTCTTATTAGGACTAATGATAAAGTTTGTAGTATTGCTCAAGCAGTTGGGTATAATAATCTGGATTATTTTATTAGTAAATTTGTACGTTTAAAGGGGAAGACTCCTTTGCAATATCGAAAACAATTATTACAAAGAACAAAAAGCAATCAGTAAAATAGTATATTTAATATAGTTTTAAAATGAATTATGTAAAAGATAAAGATGCATCAAAGAGAAAAGATAATATAATTTCACTAAAATATTAGCGTTATCAAATATAATTTAGTTATAAATAACAATTAAATTATATGAAAATATATAAAAGTATATAGTTTGTATATATTTTTCATATAGTTTACTAGGTTGAGGGTAAAGAGGAATATTGGTAACATTAACTTGTAAGGAAACAACAGATATATCAGAGAATGAACTCCAAAAAGTAATGACTTGAAAAGATGGTATATTGCAAATTTTGAGTGGAGGGATATTATGAAAAAGTTAAAATCTTTTGTAGCACTTCTTGGAGCAATGGGAATAGTAGCTTCACTAGGTGTAGGATGCGGTAATAGTGACCCAAGTCAGCCTGACAACAAAGCAAAAGAGGTTACAGCAAGTACACCTGCTGAGACAGATAAAAAGGACATTAAAGAATTCTCGATGTACATAGCAATGCCTGGAACAGAGATACCTGCAAATAATAGGGTATACAATAAGATTGCTGAAAAAATTGGCGCAAAGGCTAAGATTACTTGGCTCACTGGTCAAACAGCAAAAGAAAGTATTGGAACAATGGTTGCTGGTGGTGATTATACTGACTTTGTTGTAGGTTCAGATGGTACATCATTATTAATTGATGCGGGGGCACTTCTTCCTATTGATGAATACTGGGATGATTATCCAAACATTAAAAACTATTTATCAGAAAGTGATTGGAATAAAGTGAGATCAGAAGATGGTCATATTTATTTAATTCCTCAATTTGGTGTAGTTAATGGAAAAGACACTCAAACATATCACAATGATGAAGCTTTTTGGATTCAAATTCGTGTGTTAGAATGGGCGGGCTATCCAGAAATCAATACAGTAGATGAGTATTTTGATCTGATTACAAAGTACAAAGAAGCTAATCCAACTATGGAAGGCGGTTTAGAGAACATCGGATTTGAAATGATTACCGATGACTGGCGTTATTATAGCTTAGAAAATCCACCAATGTTCTTAGCAGGTTATCCAAATGATGGTTGTGCTATTGTAGATCCAGAAACATTAACAGCATATAACTACAATACGACTGATGTCGCTAAAAGATATTTTAATAAGTTAAATGAAGAATACAAGAAGGGTATTGTTGACCCAGAATGCTTTACTTTAAACTATGATCAATATATAGCAAAGGTTTCAACAGGTCGTGTATTAGGTTTAATTGATCAATATTGGAACTTCCAAACAGCGGAACAATCAATTGAAACACAAGGTCTGTATGATTACGCTTATGTACCAGTTGGACTTGTAATGGATGAGGGAACAGAGGAAAAATATCATACTACCTATTCACTTGACGTATCAAATGGTTTAAGTGTTACTACTAGCTGTAAAGATCCTGAAGGTGCTTTCCAAATGATTGAAGATATGCTTTCACAAGAAATGCAAACATTGGTATGGTGGGGAGAAGAAGGGATTGACTACCAAGTTGATGACAAAGGGATATTTTATAGAACAGAAGACCAAAGAAAGAAAGCTTTAGATAAAGAATATATTGTAAATGAATTATGTGGCTCATATTCTTATTTCCCACATTATGTTGGTATGAGTTTAGATGGTATTAATGCTTATGCACCAGCATATCAACCAGGTGAATACTATGATGGTGTATCAGATGCCAAGAAGAAAGTTATGGATGCATATGGATTTAAGACATTTACAGAATTCTTAAACCCAGCAGATGAAAAAAATCCTGATTGGTATCCACTATGGTCTTATTCAAATACTTGGACAGCTGATACAGATTATGGTCTAGCTAAAGTAAACATGGATGAAGTAAAACATGAATGGTTACCAAAAGTAATTATGGCAGATGATTTCTCAAGTGCATGGGATCAATATATGAAAGTTCTTAATGAGAGAGTTGATATGAAAGTCTATGAAGATGCACTTACAGCTGAAGTAAGAAGAAGAGTTGATGTTGCACAAGGAAAATAATATAGAAGATCATTATTAAAAAGAAAATATATGTACAGAAGGGGGCTCTTGATAAATGGTGATGGTTAAGAGCCCTTTTTGTTTGCAAAGGATAATATAAACTTAATAGTTGACATAAAAGGAGGAGGAAGTATGAGTAGACAGGCTCAAGTTCAATTAAGTAATAAATTAGGCAAGCCAAAAGCACAAAAGAACGTAGAAGTAAAGAATAAAATTACATGGAATGAGATTAAGAAACAAAAGCAATTAATTTTTTTATCACTACCTTTTTTAATCTATGTCCTTATTTTTAATTATACACCTTTATTTGGGTGGGTGATGGCATTTCAAAATTACAAGCCAGCGAAAGGCTTTTTTGATCAAAAATGGATAGGTTTAGCTAAGTTTAAACAGCTATTTGAAAATGATGTATTCTTAGGGGTTATAAGAAATACACTAGCCATGAGTTTAATTAATTTAGTATTAGGTTTTGTTTTTTCAATAGGTTTTGCGCTTTTACTAAATGAATTAAAACATGTAAAAGCTAAGAAATTTATACAAACAGTTTCATACTTACCTCACTTTTTATCTTGGGTTATTGTAGTAGGACTTGTATTTCAAGTGTTATCAATGGATACGGGTATTCTTAATCAAATACTATTAAAACTACATATTATAGATAAGCCTATTAACTTTTTGTCAGAAGCAAAGTATTATTGGGGAATTGTAGGTATTACTAATGTATGGAAGGAGACAGGATGGGGAAGTATTATTTACTTAGCTGCAATTACTGGTATTAACCCTGAGCTTTATGAAGCAGCAGCTATTGATGGTGCTGGTCGTTTCAGAAAAATACTTCATGTAACCTTACCTGGTATTAAATCAACAATATTCATCCTTTTAATTATAAATATCGGAAATATCTTAAACGCTGGATTTGACATGCAATATTTATTGACAAATGGATTGGTTCAAAGGGTTTCTCAAACTATAGATATTTATGTTCTTAAATACGGCATTAGTTTAGCGGATTATTCATTAGCGACAGCAGCAGGTATCTTTAAGAGTGTAGTTAGTATTATCTTAATCTTCCTAGCCAATAGATTTGCTAAGGCTGCTGGCGAAGAAAGACTATTCTAGAGGGGGAATTGAGATGAAAACACGAACATTAAGAAACCAAAAAATAGGAGATAAAGTTTTCAATGTTATTAATATGATTATTTTAGCATTATTTACCTTAATAATACTTTATCCCATAGTCAATACAGTAGCATATTCTTTTAATGATGGAACAGATGCATTAAGAGGAGGCATTTATCTTTGGCCTAGACAGTTATCATTACAGAATTATAAGACAGTATTTAATAAAGAATTATTACCGACTGCGGCAAAAATTTCTGTATTAAGAACAGTTATTGCTACAGTATCTCAATTATTTGTTACGTCTTTATTAGCGTATATCTTAAGTAGAAAAGAATTTGTATTTAAGAAGCAACTTTCATTTATATATGTATTAACTATGTATGTAAATGGAGGATTAATTCCTACGTTCGTTTTGTATAAAAATCTTGGATTAACTAATAATTTCTGGGTTTATATTATACCAGGTATGGTAAGTGCATTTAATATGATTGTTATTAGAACATTTATGAACGGTTTACCCGACAGTTTAGTTGAATCAGCCCAGGTAGATGGAGCAGGACATTTTACCATTTTCATGAAGATTATTTTACCACTATGTAAGCCGGTACTTGCAACCGTTGCCTTGTTTATTGCAGTATGGCAATGGAACTCTTGGTTTGATGCGATGCTTTATAACCGTACAGCCACTAACCTTACAACTTTGCAGTATGAGCTCATGAAACTTCTTTCTTCTGTAATGAATCAAGGTGGCAATGCTGAAGCTATGAAGAATGCAGGTAATACAGTATCACCGTTAACTATGCGTGCGGCAACAACAGTTATAACAGCACTTCCAATTGTATGTTTATATCCATTTTTACAAAGATACTTTGTAACAGGTTTAACTATTGGAGGTGTTAAAGAGTAGTGGAACACATTAAAAAAGATAATTATCCTAATCTATTTGAAGCATTAGGTCATGATAAAGAGATAATAGAAGACAGGCTTAATCAAGTTATTAATAGCATTTTTTATGGTTTAGAAGATGAAAGACTTTATCATCCTGTAGAAGAAGATATGGGGTACATATTAGACACTGGTAATATAGATGTACGTACAGAAGGTATGTCTTACGGGATGATGATTTGTGTGCAGATGGATATGCAAAAAGAATTCAACTGCCTTTGGAAGTGGACAAAAACTTATATGTGGCATAGTGAAGGAGCCAATAAAGGCTACTTTGCGTGGTCGGTTTCACCAGAAGGAGTAAAAAATTCAGAGGGATCAGCTCCTGATGGCGAAGAATATTTTGCAATGGCCCTATTTTTTGCAGCTCATAGATGGGGTGATGGAGAAGGCATTTTCAACTATACAAAAGAAGCACAGGAGCTTCTTCATGAATGTGTTCATAAAGGTGAAGATGGGGTAGGAAAGCCTATGTGGGAACCTACTAATAAACTCATTAAATTCGTTCCAGAACTTGATTTTACTGATCCATCTTATCATCTACCACATTTTTATGAGTTGTTTGCATTGTGGGCTAATGAGGAGGATAGAGGTTTCTGGCAAGAAGCAGCTAAAGCTAGTAGAGAATTTTTGAAAAAAGCTTGTCATGCTGAAACGGGCTTAGCTCCAGAGTATAGTTATTATGATGGGACGCCAAGACATGAAGAAGGTCATGGTTATTATTATAGTGATGCATATCGTGTAATTGCCAACATTGGTCTTGATTATGCTTGGTTTGACCAAGATGAATGGGGAAGTGAATGTGCAGATAAAATCCAGAAATTCTTCTGTGATACAGTAAAGGATAAAGCAGAATATATTTATGAAATTGATGGTACGATTATAGACCAGCCTGCCTTACATCCAGTGGCAATTATAGCTACCAATGCTATGGGCTCTTTAGCTGCAAAAGGAAAGTATAGTAAATTATGTGTTCAAAAGTTTTGGGATACACCATTAAGAAAAGGTGACAGAAGGTATTATGATAATTGTTTATATGCATTTGCCTTTCTAGCCTTAAGTGGTAACTATAGAATATGGTAATAAGAAGGGCAGTAGATTCGAATACTGCCCTTTTTAGTAAATAAAAAAGCATCATATCTTTTAATATACTATCAAAATAATATTAAAGACTAAAACTAAATATAAAGGAGAAATATTATGAGAAACTTTTCTAATCCTATCCTACCAGGATTTTATCCTGATCCATCTATATGTAGGGTTGCTGAAGACTACTATCTTGTAACATCAAGTTTTGCTTATTACCCAGGAGTACCTATTTTTCATAGTAAGGATTTGGTGAATTGGGAGCAGATTGGACATGTGCTTGAAAGAGAGAGTCAGTTGCATCTAGAAGGAGCAAAACATTCAGGTGGTATTTATGCACCAACGCTAAGATATCATGAAGGTTTTTTTTATATGATTACGACTAACATATCAGGTGAAGGAAATTTCTATGTTACAGCTGCAAGACCCGAAGGACCTTGGTCAGATCCAATTGTATTAGAAGCAGAAGGAATAGACCCAAGTTTGTTTTTTGATGAAGATGGAAAAGTTTATTATATAGGAACAAGAGAAAAACCAAAAGAGATTTCTAGATATTATGGGGATAATGAAATTTGGATGCAAGAATTAGATATAAAACAAGGACGTTTAATTGGTAAAAAGCATGTTTTATGGCAAGGTGCTTTAAATAATGCCGTATGGCCGGAGGGACCTCATCTTTATAAAAAAGATGACTACTATTACTTGATGATAGCTGAGGGTGGAACAGCACATGAACATGCTATAACAATAGCTAGAAGTAAAGAAATTACGGGACCATATGAGGGGAATCCTACAAATCCTATTTTGACACACAGGCACCTAGGTAGAAATTATCCTATCGTTAACGTAGGACATGGAGATTTAGTGCAGATTCAAGACGGTACATGGTGGATGGTCTTATTAGGATCCAGACCATATGGAGGTTATTATAGGAACTTAGGAAGAGAGACTTTTTTAGTATCTGTTAATTGGGAAAATGGATGGCCTATTGTGAATGAAGGTAAAGGTATTGTAGAAGAAATCAGTAAAGCACCTGATTTGCCATTATTTCATATTATTCCAGAAGATGCTTGTACTCACTTTACAGGAGAAAAGTTAGGCCATAAATGGATTACACTTAGAGGACCAAAAGAGAAGTTTTGTAGTTTAAAAGACAGAAAGGGATACCTTAGAATTAAATTAAGACCTGAAAGTATGAAGGAATTGGTTAGTTCAAGTTTTATAGGTTTAAGACAGCAACATCAAGATTTTATAGTGAGTACACTGCTAGAGTTTTCTCCTACTACTATGAATGAAGTTGCAGGAATTGTGCTTGTTCAAAATGAAAGATATCATTTCAGATATGAGTATGGAATAGAGCAAGGTGATACAGTTATTAGACTTGTAAAATGTGAGGACGGGAAAGATGAAATAATAGGTGAAAGTAAATTTAATGCTGCACAAATTTATATGAAAATAGTAGCACGAGGGCAGAGTCTCTGCTTCTATTATGGAAAAGACCAAGACTGTATATATGAGCTTAAAGTAAATGTGGATGCAAGGATATTAAGTACGGATAAAGCAGGAGGATTTGTTGGAGCCTGTATAGGCATGTATGCAAGTAGTAATGGAAAAGTTAGCAATAACTATGCAGATTTTGCTTGGTTTGAATATAGAGATAATAACAAGTAAAAGTATGACAGGAAAATAGGGGGGAATACATATAAAAAAATCACATCTCATTACTAG
>JAEWMQ010000109.1 GCA_023393125.1 Bacillota bacterium | reverse complement strand
CCACATGAAGTTGGAATCGCTAGTAATCGCGAATCAGAATGTCGCGGTGAATACGTTCCCGGGTCTTGTACACACCGCCCGTCACACCATGGGAGTTGGGGGGGCCCAACGCCGGTGACCCAACCCGTAAGGGAGGGAGCCGTCTAAGGCAAAACCAATAACTGGGGTGAAGTCGTAACAAGGTAGCCGTATCGGAAGGTGCGGCTGGATCACCTCCTTTCTAAGGATAGAAATCGATGGTTTAGTAGTTACTGTTTTGTTTTGAAAGTTTATGAAAAGCACTAAGCATTAAGCTTAGTGCTTTTTTTGTATGATTAAGAAGATTTATTAATGGATAATACATAATCTTTCCTTTAATACAAATATTATTTCATTAAATGCAATATATAATTGACATTATGTAATAAATATATTATATTTGGCTTAGATATATTTATTATGGAGTATTAGTCATATATAAAGGGGAAGATGGAATGAAAAAGTTAAGAGATGAAAGGATTATAAATCAAACTAACCAAATACTAAGTCCCATGTATTTTTTGACATTAGTATTACTCATCTTAGGTGCATGTATCAAATGGCAGTTTACAAAGGAAGTAGCAATGTATATTCTAGAAATACTTGTTATACCAATAACTCTGGGATATATGTTAATTGGTCTTGGCGTTAAAGGCATATTACTTCAAAAAGCAAGAGATGAGCATGTTCTACGAATGAAACAGAGCGTTATAGCGAAATGTTATGGGATAAGTTTTTGGATTTTAATAATAGGAGAATTTATACTAATGCTCATTTTTCCTGAAAATATAGCTGTACTAGCTATTTATGTGGGTACATGGTTTATACCTGCTACGATTATAACGATTTATGTTATTAAAAAGGGACTATTCATTTGGGGTGGAAAAGAGAGAGCAAAGACTGGAATAAAAGAATTCAGAAAGAGAACCTGTATAGCAGCCTTATTCTTTGGAATTATAATGGGGACACCTCATTTAATTAAAGATAATATATTTAATCCTTGGGGATTTTTATGGGTATTGGGAATGGCAGCAGGTTGGGGAGTTCTTTATTATTTTATGATGAAATTAATGATTTCTATAAGTGAAAAGAAAGCAGATCAAGAAGTAAGAGAAGCTGAATGTTTGGATGGAGAAGGATATGAAGAATATAAAGATGAAAATAGCGAGGATAGAACGTGACCTATCCCAAGAGCAATTGGCAGCAGCCGTAGGTGTTACAAGGCAAACGATAGGATTAATAGAAGCAGGAAAATATAATCCGTCGCTGAATTTATGTATTGCAATTTGCAAAGAACTTAATAAGACTTTAGATGAGTTATTTTGGATATAAAAAGCTACTATAAGCAGAGATTGTACTATATTTTCTGCTTATAGTAGCTTTTCTAGTGTGTATGAAAAGACTCTATTCTTTATTTATAAGCAAATGTATAATATAGTATAAATATAATAAAAATTTAAATAAATACTATAATCATAGGAGAACTGTATGAGTGATATATGGAAAGTACTAGGAATAGAGCCTACAAAAGATGAAAAGCAAATAAAAGTAGCATATAGAACTAAGCTAACCATAACACATCCAGAAGACCATCCAGAAGCTTTCAAAGAGTTAAGAGTAGCTTATGAGGAAGCTATTAAATCTATTCATAGTCAAGTAATGTCCCCAGCTTTTATTAAATCACCTATTGATTTGTGGATGACCAACATAGAAGAAAACTATGCCATTTTTTCAAAGAGAATTAATTTAACTTGCTGGAAAAAGTTATTAGAGGAAGAAATTTGCACAGCGTTTGATACTAGTGATTTAGCTAGAAATAGACTTCTAGAATTTTTAAGTGAACATTATTATTTACCTCAGTCTGTATGGCAAGCTATAGACAGGACTTTTTTACTTCAAGAGAATGAAGAAGAGCTCTGTAATCTATTTCCACCTGATTTTATAAAGTATGTAATGCGTCAAATTAATAATGAAAGTCACATTAAGTGGGAGTTATTTAAAGGCGAAGATCATTTAGTCTATGATTCATATATTATTAAGTACTTTAAATTAATGGAGACTATTAATGAGAAGAATAATGAAGAGTATAAGCAGCTTTTATTTGAGTTAGAGGATTCAGGCATTGATTATATTTATACAGATGTACAGAAATTACGATATGCCCTTTGGCAAGAAGATAAGGAAGAAGCGGCTCGCTTAGCAGAGTTAATAATAGCTACTGGGGTCAAAGATAGTTATATAATATACTTTTTAGGAGAAGCAGATTGGGCTAATGAAAACTATGTAGCAGCCTTTGAAAAATGGAAAGCAACCATAGAAGAAACTCCAAATCACTACTATGCAAGAATTGGTCTTATGAAATATGATATTTTAAATAAAGCATGTAAAGAGGCTAAAGAAAAGATTTACAAGCTAGTCGATGAATTTGGGAGTTCATTAGAATTAGAAAAATACTTAAAAGATATAAACGAAAAATATACTCCTCAAATAGAAGAGCAGCTTAAGGATGACCCTGGTAATGAGGATAACATAATAGAGCTAGGGTGGTGCTATTTACAACAAGGAGAATATGAAAAGTGTAATGCTCTTTTAGAACAATATACACCTAGTGATAAGTACGTAGCAGATTATTATAACTTAAGTGGCAAGAATGCGTTAGCTAGCAAAGATTTTGATAAGGCTTTGCCTAAGCTAGTGAAATGGTTAGAAACTACTTTGAATCTAGAAGATGATGGATCAGAAGAAGTAGCAGGTAAGAAAAAACGTATACCTTATGCCTATTATAATATTGCCATGTGCTATTGTAATTTAGGAAAAGATGAAGACAAAAATAAAGATAACTATGAAAAGGCATTAGAATATGTTAACAGAGCTATAGAGACTATCAAGGAGAGAGGAAAAATACGAGACTATCATTCTTATAAAGAAAGAAAAGCGTATATCCTTCTTAAACTTGGGAAACTAGAAGCTTGCGTAGAGCAGTGTGATCAAATCATTGCAGAAGATGCGCATTTTTACCCAGCTTATCTTATAAGACAGGAGGCCTTCATGGAGCTTAAGGATGGCAAGGGTGTTATTGAAGACTATTATCATGCGACTAATCTTTTTGCTGGTTATATCAAGCCGTATTTACTGGCTATAAAAATATTTATTATTTTTAAGGACTATGAGGAAGCTAAGACTGTTATAGAGCGAGCGGAGAGTAACGAATTAACTAGTGACCTTATGCAATTTTATAAGCTACAAATAGAACGACGCCTTGAAGGAGGTAAAGATAATCCAGAACATATCATACAACAACTAATGTCACTAGTAGCTAAGCAAGATAAAGCAAAGGAAGAACATACAGATATTGAAAGTTTTGCAGACATATACACAGAGATATCTTTATGTTATATCGATTTAAATGAGCCTGAAAAGGCAGTGGAACATATTACTAAAGCGATTAATTTAGAACCTAAGAACTTAAATTATAGATGGCTTAAAGCAGATTATTATTATCAATATGGAGTTTATACAGAGGCACTTAAAATCTATAAGGCCATTGAGTCAGCGGATAAGGATAATATCAATATTAAATATGACTTAGGGAATTGTTATCATAAGCAGAGAGATGATGATAATGCTTTAGCCTATTATTTAGAGGTTGTTCAGCAAGATCCTTATTTTAGAGGTATTAATGATTGTTTATACGAAGTTTATAGTGAGAAATTTTCTTACACAGGTAATTGGAAGTACTATAACCGAGCTTTAAAATATGTGAATGCTCAGTTAGAAACAGATCCCATTGCGTACTATTATATTAATAAAGGCATGCTATTAACAGATGGGAACCACTATAAAGCATCTATTGAGGCATATGAAAAGGCTATAGAAGTAAGCCCAGATAATAAAGATGCTTATAATAATATAGGTTATGTCTATTCCTTGATAGGGGACTTTGAGAAGGCAGAGCATTTCTATAAGTTATCAATAGAAAAAGCAAAGGATGAAATATATAGAAGGCCTTATATTAATTTGGCAGTATGTTATTTACTTCAAAATAGATATAGTGAGGCGGAAAAATGCTATAAGAAATGTATTGATTTAGTACCTAGTGAAGGATATATATATGAACAGTTAGTAAAGCTTTATATGCGCAAAGGGGATTATGAAGCAGCCATTGAAACTTGCTTAGAGATGCAAAAAAGAAAGGTAGGCAATAAAGCAGATATTTATAGTAATATTGCTAATAGCCATTGGTGCTTAAATAAAAAAATTAGAGCTTATCTCATTTACAATAACATGTTTAAAATAGTAGGAAATGATGCAGCATGTTATATGAAAAAAGCAGAACATTATTTTTACTACCAAGGGGATTTGAAAAAGGCATTGTACCTATACGAGTGTGCAATTAATCGAAAAGAGAACTTAAGTGTGGATGAAATTACCGAATGTTACTATCAATTAGCACGTTGTCATGGAGAATTAAAGCAGTTAAAGATGGCAAAGACTTATTTTGATATATGCCTGGCTCGGATTACAAATCAATATGAAAGTCTAGAGCAATATACAAGGTACACAAAGTATAGCAAAAAGCATTGTGGCAGGCTAGTGAGTTTATATTGTAGTATAGGGGATTTAGAAAAGGCAAGAATCTATTTACAGCAGATGCAAGAAGCTCCTATGTGCCAAGAGTGTGAACACCAAAGGTGTTATGAGGTGCTTTTAAAGGAAGCTCACCTTTATGAATTAGAAGGCAGACTAAAAGAAGCGTTAACTTATTATGCAGCAGCAATAACAAGAAATAGTGAACTGGTCTTAGCTAAAGTAAGAGCAGAGAAAATAAAGAAACGCTTGAAAGGAGTAAGGAATTGATTATAGGAATTGATTTAGGAACGACTAATAGTTTAGTAGCCTACTATACGCTACAAGGAGTAGAGGTTATCCCTAATCGATTGGGGAAAACCCTAACACCATCCGTTGTAAGTGTGGATGAAGAAGGCACTATTTACATAGGTGAAACAGCTAAAGAACGTATGCTTATAGCCCCAGAGGAAACAGCTAGTGTCTTTAAAAGAGATATGGGAAGTGAAAAAAAGTATTTTCTAGGAAAGAAAGAATTTACACCAGAACAGCTTTCAGCACTTATTATTCGTTCCTTAAAAGAGGATGCAGAAGCTTATTTGGGTGAAAAGGTCACAGAAGCCATTATTAGTGTACCAGCTTATTTTAATGATGCAAGACGTAAAGCCACTAAGCAAGCAGGCGAGTTAGCAGGTCTAAAAGTGGAACGTATCATTAGTGAACCTACAGCAGCAGCCATTGCTTATGGTCTTTATCAAAGCGAAGAGGATATGAGGTTTTTAGTATTTGACTTAGGAGGAGGAACCTTTGATGTATCTATCCTAGAGAGATACGGGAATATCTTAGAGGTTCATGCAGTAGCAGGAGATAATTTTTTAGGTGGAGAGGATTTTACTCAGGTTTTGGTGGAACACTTTTTAAAGAGCAATCCAGAATTAGATCCATTAGTTTTAGAAAATAAAGTATTAAAGCATATTTATAAGAATGCAGAGGAAGCAAAAGTGCATTTTACCGGAAGTAAATGCTGTATTTCTTGCTATGTTAATGAGAAGTTTTACGAAGCAGAAATGACTCTAGAAGAATACGAAAAGGCTTGTGAACCTTTATTTGATAAGATGAGGCAACCCATTAAAAAGAGTTTAACTGATTCACAGCTTAATATTTCTCAAATTGATAAAGTTGTAATGGTAGGTGGAGCTACCAAGATGCCTATTATACGTAAATTCGTAGGCAGATTATTTAAAAACATTCCTGATACAAGTCTTAACCCAGATGAGGTTGTGGTTATTGGTGTTGCTATGCAAGGTGCCATGAAAGAGCGAGAAGAGAGTATTAAGGAAGTCATTTTAACGGATGTATGTCCATTTACTCTAGGAACAGAGGTCGTACATGAGATAGAAAACAATCGTTTTGAAAATGGCCATTTTTGCCCTATTATTGAACGTAACACTGTTATACCTGCTAGTAGAGTGGAGAGGCTTTATACAGTAAGAGAAAATCAAACACAAATTGCAGTTAAAATTCTGCAAGGAGAAAGTCGCTATGCTTATAACAATCTACTGCTAGGAGAGGTTTGCATAGACGTTCCGAAAAATAAAGCAGGGGCAGAAGCCGTAGATGTTACCTATACCTATGATATTAATGCAATTTTAGAAGTACAGGTAAAATCTGTTTCTACAGGAAAAGTAGTTAAAGAGCTTATTAAAGGACAATATACACCTTTAAGTGATGCTGAAATAGAAGAACGTATGAAAGAATTAGAGTATTTAAAAGTACATCCAAGGGATCAAGAGGAGAATAAACTCTTGTTACTAAGAGGCGAAAGGATGTATGAAGAAGCTTTGGGGGATAAAAGGATAGTTATACAACGAGCGTTAGAGAAGTTCGAAAGAGCACTTGGTAGCCAAGATCGTAGTAAACTGATAGAAGAAAGAAAAGAGTTTAAAGAGTTCTTGGATAGCTTATAAAATATAAGCATCACAAATAGGCGTAAGCTATGGAGCTTACGCCTATTTGCATGTACCCAATCTAGTTTGTGGTCAGAATAATCCTTTCAGTTAGATTCTATACCCTTAGAACTGTCCCACAGAATACCTTGGACATATTATCTAAGCTATAGGGATTATGAGATTGACCATTTACCAGAGTGGGACTCACAAAAGCATACTATATAAAAGGGCCCGAATGCTTCTGTGCTTTGGAAAAAGGTATGAGATTTGAAGTAAATGAAGAAATATGCTCGCAAGGGGAAGAGCTGACTACAACAGTAGCTGAGAGGTATCGCTTGGGAGGCTATAAAGAATAGCGGATTTGATTATCCTTTGAATCTTATCTACTTCACTACTATATATGTCTTCATAAAGAATAATCCCTAAAACAAAATAAAATTTTTATCTAGGGAAATTGCTCCTTTAGTACATATATAGAAGTAAATAAGTTAAAGGAGGTGAGAGATATGACCACAAAAAAGGTTTTAGTACTTACATTTCGTACAGCATCCAATAGAGAGATAAGCTTAGCAATAAAAGCTCCTAAAGAGAATTTATCAAGTGAAGCAATTAGTAAAGCTATGGATGAGATTATTGCAAGCCAGGCATTTGGTTCACAAAGCTTAGTAGTTAGTAAAGCAAGTGCCAAGTATATTATCGGACAAGTAGATGATATACTGATTAATGAAAGTACTTAAGAGAAGACATTAAATTTATATGAAGCATTAATACGATTAAGTAAATGATAAAGAGCTTGTTTAGTAGTTCTAGTAATTAGAAACTAAACAAGCTCTTTTTTTGTCTAGAAGATTAAAAAATAATGATAAAAAGTTTTGTAACGTTAATCTAATTTTAATTGACGGCGTAACAATGTTATGCTAATATTGGCTTAGATAACAAAACAATGTTATGGAGGTATAAGAAATGGAAAATAGTAAGCTTCATTCAATTCAAATTGATGGACTAGGAACCTATGGTGGCGGCGAGTTTGATAAAGTTAGTATAGCTGGAAGTGGTAAATTTACAGAGAGCGTGAAAAGCGAGAAGTTTCAAGTTTCAGGGATTGGTACACTTCTAGGAGAGCTTGAGACAAAGAAGTTAGGGGTATCAGGTACTTGTAAGGTAGAAGGTAATATTTTAGCAGATAACATTGATGTATCAGGAGTTTTGAAGTGTGAAGGTAATGTAGAGGTATCACAAGAGCTACATGTTAATGGTATGACTAAAGTAGAGAAATGCTTAAAAGCCAATGAAGTTAGAGGGAAAGGCTTTTTAGAAGTAAAAGAAGATATCTCTGGAGAAATGATTGAGATTGAAGGGGTTTTAAACTGTGGTAACTTTCTAAACTGTGAAGTATTAATATTTACAGCAGTTGGAACATCTGTTTTAAATGAGATTGGCGCTGCTAGAATAAGAATTAGACAAGGGTATGAGAATGTAACAAAGATTCTTGGACCTTTTATGCCTAAGATTTTAAAGGAAAATAAAGTTGTTGCTAGTATTATTGAAGGGGACGAAATCATTTTAGAGAATTGCCAAGCTAAAGTAGTAAGAGGTAAAAA
This sequence comes from Bacillota bacterium, assembly GCA_023393125.1. GTDB lineage: Bacteria > Bacillota > Clostridia > Lachnospirales > Cellulosilyticaceae > Cellulosilyticum. The sequence goes on along the minus strand of JAEWMQ010000109.1, from coordinate 5,714 downwards.
TATTAAAATTGGTAAAGGCTGTAGAATCGGTGTTGTAGAATATAGTGACCACGTTGATATTGATCCAGAGGCAATAGTAGATACAGTTAATCAAATCTAGAATGAAGGGCAGAGGTGAGAATAGTGGATGAATTAATTTCAAAAAAAGAGCTATTAGAGCTAACTAACATTTCCTATGGGCAACTTTATAGATGGAAACGTATGAATATTATTCCGGAGGATTGGTTTATTAAAAAATCCTCGCCTACAGGGCAAGAAACCTTTTTTAGAAGAGATAAAATTCTAGAACGTATTGAATTAATCCTTTCTATGAAGGATGGCACTTCATTAGAGGAAATAGCAGCTTTACTCAATAAAGAAGAGGGTGAAAAGGTATTTGACATAGAGTTTATTATGGCAAAAGAAGCTGTCAGCCCAGCTGCTAAAGAAATTTTTAATAGTTTATATGGAGATATAAAAGAAGTAGAGAAAAAAGAGCTTATTATCTTAGCAGTCATAGAAAAATATCTTTTAAAATCAATTATTACAGTAGATGAAATTAAGATGTTAAGTGATATGTTAAATGAGGCTTTTGGAAAACTATATAAAGAAGAAAGTAAGCTTCTCCTCTTTAGAAAGTTCGGTATTTCCTTTATTGTAGGATGTCATAATCAAGGTGAAGTAATCGTGGATAGTAGTGCTGTTAAGATTATGGAGATTGACCTTATAAAAGAAGTCAGCGAGATGAGTTTAAAATTAATTTAGAGCTTTACTAAAAAGAAATCATGGCAATCTAGAAGAATTATTCTAGATTGCCATGATTTCTTTATTAATAGATAGCTATTAGGCACTGTATCATAAATTTTTTAGAAGTTAGAAGAGGTAGCAGAAAATAATACTGCAATTCAAAGAGGTACTAAGATAGCACTTTTTTAGAATAGTCATCAATAAAATAATAAATTAGGGTATAAGCTATAGAGTGGCCTATACCCTGATTTATTATTTTTTCTTAGTGTTTTTAGTATTCTTACTGTCGTTTTTTGATTTAGCTGTAGACTTACCTTTTGCAGCAGAGTTTGATTTGCTTTTTCCCTTATCCGGCATAGCAGACCTCCATGTGATTTGATACTTTATACATATGCGATAGTAGGACAAAATAGACCTGCGGATTAATGCATGAGAGCAGTCGGTTCATCCTTTGTTTCAGCGGTGATGCGACATTGTATATAATGAATATATGCTATAATAATGCTAGGAGTATTTATGGGGGGGGAATCAATTGAATGTAAAAAAAGTTATAGGTGTATTACTCTTCGTCAATTTTATGCAAATTATTTTAGTACTAGGTATGTGGCTTAATAAGGGAGAAGGGGTTTGGGAGAATGTAAGCATTTCTGCATATTTGGTAGTAGGTCTTGCTCTTATTAATAGTCTAGCTACGATAGTAGGTATTCTTTATGCGAATAGGCTTAGAAATGAGAACCTATTAGAAAGTATGAAAAACCTAGAAGAGCTTAATACTACGTTAAGAGCACAAAGACATGATTATCTTAATCATCTTCAGGTGGTATACGGCTTAATAGAATTAGAAGAGTATGAAGAAGCTAAAAAGTATATGGAGCCAGTATTTAACGAAGTTGTTAAAGTAAGCAGAGCTTTAAAAACAGCTCAACCAGCTATTAATGCACTATTACAAGCCAAACTAGAAGTGGCAGAGAAGAACAAAGTACATATGGATTTAAATATAGAAACAGATTTAAGATACCTTAAGATAGAGCCTTGGGAGCTTTGTAAAGTACTTGCTAATATCATTGATAATGGCATAACAGCCCTTCTTTTAAAATCTTGCGAAAGGCATTTAAGTGTAGATATTAATGAAGAAGGTGAAGACTACTTATTTAATATCTGTAATGATGGACCTATGATGGATAATAATCAGTTAGACCAGATTTTTAGACAAGGCTATACGACTAAGAAAGAAGTGGGCCATGGAATGGGACTATATATTGTGCAAAAGATTATTGGAGCATCAGGAGGAACTATTCATGTTATATCTACTGAGGAAAAGACAAGCTTTCAAATTCAATTACCTAAGGGAGATAAATAGTTAAAATCTAAAATCAGTTTATAGCGAGATATAAACAATGAAAAATGACAGGATAAAGATGAAAGTGTATAACTTGAGTATTTTCTATAGTAGCGAATTTATGAATAGGCTATGATTAATATAGAAATAAAGGATTTAAAGAAAGGGGGCTAGCAGGTGATTAATTTATTAGATGGCATTACTTTAATAAGTGTAGCTTTATTTTTAACAGGATTTATTCTTGTTGGTATTGAGATGCTTCATCCAGGAATTTCAATGCCGGGTGTATTAGGAAGTATATGCCTTGTAGTAGGTGTTATTATTTCAGCAGATAGTTTGCAAGAGGGTACAGCTTTAGCAGTCATTATATTAGCAATATTAGGTGTTATGTTAGCAGGAATATTGTGGTTTCTATCCAAAGGGAAATTACGTTCACCTATTATTCTAAATGAGGAACAAAATAAAGATAAGGGTTATATTAGCTCTAGTGATTTAAATTATTTACTAGGCAAAAAAGGAGTTGCAGCTACAGACCTTAGACCATCTGGGGTGGGAAACTTTGATGGCATAGATTTTGATGTAATTTCATCAGGTAAGTACATTCAGGTAGGAACCAAAATTCAAATTTATGAGGTAAAAGGTTCAAAGCTAATTGTTAAATCCATAGAGGAAAGTGGGGAGCAGAAATGAGTAATGTAGTAGGAACAATCGTATTAATTGGGGTTATTGGTTTATTTATCGTTTTCTTTTTTACCTTTATACCAGTAGGCTTATGGGTATCTTCTTTAGCAGCTAATGTAAAGGTAAGTATTTTTAATCTGATAGGTATGAAATTAAGGCGTGTTGTACCAGATAGAATTGTACTACCTCTTATTAAATCAACTAAAGCAGGGATTAATTTAAGTGTTAATGAACTAGAGGCACACTATCTTGCAGGGGGTAATGTAGATAAGGTAGTAAATGCCCTTATTGCAGCAGAGAGAGCTGGCATTGAGCTACATTTTGAAAAAGCAGCAGCGATTGACCTTGCAGGACGTGATGTGCTAGATGCGGTTAAAATGAGTGTTCAGCCTAAGGTTATTGAAACAGGTAATGTATCAGCAGTAGCAAAAGATGGAATTGAGCTTTTAGTAAAAGCAAGGGTGACGGTAAGAGCAGATATTGAGCGTCTGGTAGGTGGTGCTGGTGAAGCTACTGTACTTGCTAGAATTGGTGAAGGAATTGTTACGACTGTTGGATCAGCCGATTCTCATAAAGAAGTGATTGAAAATCCAGATCATATTTCTAAACGTGTTCTTAGTAAGGGCTTAGATTCAGGTACAGCTTTTGAAATCTTATCTATCGATATTGCGGACATTGATGTAGGTAGAAATATTGGTGCACACCTTCAAATTTCTCAGGCCGAAGCAGATAAAAATATTGCTCAAGCTAAAGCAGAGGAAAGAAGAGCCATGGCTGTGGCCAAAGAACAAGAAATGAGAGCTTACGTTGTAGAAGCAGAGGCTGAAGTACCAAAAGCTATGGCTTATGCTCTTAGAGAAGGTAAGCTAGGCGTTATGGATTATTATGATATGCAAAATTTAAAAGCAGACACCGAAATGAGAGCTGCCCTTTCTAAAACAAAGGAAATGGAAAGCCCTTTAGGAGGTAATAAGGATGGCAACTTCAAGGTTTAATTTAGGAGCTTTACTAAGGATAGAAGGAGGGCGTAGACATCAATTAGCTGACGTTTTCTCAATAAGTGGTAAAAAGAATAACAGGAGCAATCAAAAAGATGCCATCAATAGTTATATTAATAACTATAATGAAGATAATAATCAGGAAATTTTAGGTGAATTCGAAGACCAGGATTCTTTAGAAGAGGAAAGTGACCAAAGAAGACATATCAAAAAGAAGCTCGTAAAGAAAAAGAAAGCTCATTTGGAACTTGAGCCACCACCATTACCTGTAGCTAAAGTAAAAGAGTTAACGGCAGTATCCAAGCAAATGCCAGCAAGCAGTTTCTCTAGTCCTAATAAGCAGCAGTTAAGGGAAGCTATTTTGTGGTCAGAAGTTTTAGGAGAACCAAGGTGTAAGAAAAGACATAGAAGATAAGGGGGATCCTATGGCGATAAAGGTACTACTTGTAGAAGATGAAGAAGGTATAAGAACCCTTTTAAGAAAAATTATTGAGCGTGTAGATGGCTTTGAAGTGGTAGGAGAAAGTGACCAAATGCTAGGGGCTATCTCACTTTTCACTAAGGAAAAACCAGAGGTTGTATTTCTAGATATTGAAATTAATGGGGGGAGTGGTCTAGAATGTGCTAAAATGATAGCCGATTTAGACCCTAAAACTAAAATTATTTTTGCCACAGCTCATAATGAATTTATGTCCAATGCCTTTGAAGTCTATGCTTTTGATTACTTGGTAAAACCTTTTAATGTGGAAAGAGTAAGTCAAACGCTAGAGAGAATTAAGGAACTTAAGTTGCCACAAAGAAATGAGGAAATTGATAAAATCGTTAAGTATGAACAAGGTCTTAATAAATTGTTAGTAAAAGGTAAAGAAAGTATGAGCTTTGTGGATATCAATGACATTATTTTAGTTCAAAGAGAAAATAGCAGTACAATTATTTATACCAAACGAGATGCTTTTACTACTACAGCTAGCTTGAGTGATATAGAAGGCAAGCTAGAACCAGACCAATTTTTACGTAGTCATAAATCGTACCTTATTAATTTATCTCAAATTACTAAAATCGAACCTTATGGACGTTGGACTTATATTGTAAAGTTTAAAGATATGGAAAAAGATGCGCTTCTAACAGCAGAAAAATACGAAGAGATTAAAAAACGCTTTTTTTAATGGTGTCTGTGTTGAAGCAGTTATTTTTGCTAAAAAGTGCATATCTTATAATTAGTTAAGACTATGAGACCTATTTCGTATTAAATAAAGGATTAAGTAAGATATAGGATTCATATAAATGCAGAAAGATTATCTAAAGTAAATAGGCTAAGAAATACGTAGGTTAAATGAAATAACTCCACCAAAGCAGCTAAAGTTATCAACTATACTGTTTTGGTGGAGTTATTTTGATATGTCACATAAATGTGTCCTACACTAAATAGAATACCTACTATCACTAATAGCCAATGACGCATAGAAAGACCTGTGAAAATAAAAATACAACTCGGAATAATGGCAAGCATTAGGGCAAAGAATAGGCGAGGTGATTTAAAGTAGAAATACCAAAATAGCCAATATAGAAATAATAAGACTACAATACCTATAATCCATAGAACAAAAAGTTCGTTTGAAGCAAATCCGAATTCTAGTATTCCAATATTAAATACCATTAAAAACATAGAGCTATATCGTCCAATCTGTTCAATAATGTTCATTATTTTATGATCACATAGGTTTACAGTATTTTTGTTTTTATAAGCATACACTATATTAGGAATAAGCATAAATAGCACAATAATGAGTCCCAATACATTAATCCAATTCACTAGACACCTCCTTGAAATATATCCCCTGTTTCTAATGATTATACTATTTTATCAAACTTTTTGGCATCCTATTTAGAAAATTTTATTTTTATTGGCATTAACTAAAAAGACTAAATGACAGTCTAACTAAAAGAGGAAAATTGGTGATGATATGTTT
>JAEWMQ010000084.1 GCA_023393125.1 Bacillota bacterium | reverse complement strand
CTGATGGTACTTGTCTGGAGACGGACTGGGAGAGTAAGTGGTTGCCAGATTTATGCGCGAGTGGCTCAGTTGGTAGAGCATCTCCTTGCCAAGGAGAGGGTCGCGGGTTCGAGTCCCGTCTCGCGCTCTTTTTATTTTAAAAGCCCCTAGATTCTAATAATCTAGGGGCTTTTTCGTGTTCAATAAAATAAAAACACATATTGTGTATGTTTACTTACTAGCCATGTTTAAAGAGCCAGTATAATGGTATTTGAATAAAAAACTTATTTTGTTACCCAATTACCATTTCGAAGAATCATGCTTCCAGTAGTGATAGGATAACCTTCTTGACCTGAGCTAGGGATTTGAGCATTAGAACCGTTATTAAAGATGATTCTCTTATTTGCCCAGTCTTGTGTGATTTCATAGCTATAAATACCATTACCCTCATTTTTCATAGATACACCAGGCCACTTAGCGATTTCTTGAACAGAACTTGTACTCTTTTCATCATAAACATAGATATATACATTACTCCAGTTATAACTAGAGTTATCAAAGTAAGCAATAGTCTTTGTAGAAGGAATTTCAGTAGGGTTATAAGTAGTCCAAGCATTGTTTTGGTAAATCTGTGTACCTGTTAAAGCTAAGCCTTTTTGACCAGAAGCAGGTATTTGAACAGAAGAACTACCGTTATTTAAGATAACTCTAGCATCTGTCCAGTCAGTAGTTAAAGTATATTCGTATAAATTGTTACCTTTGCTATTCATAAGTACACCAGGCCATTTAGCAACTTCTTTCACAGTACTTCCACTTTCGTCATAGACATAAACGTATACACTACTCCAATTATAAGTAGAGTTGTCGAAGTAAGCTGTTCTACCTGTTGGAATAGGAGGATTTACAGAAGTAGTAATAGCAATGCTATAATTTGCAGTATTGTTATTATCCCAAGTGTTCCCACCGTTATTAAATACCAAATCAAGATTCTTTGTAGCAGCAGAAGGAACAGTTAAGGTAAAGCTCCACTTATTAGAACCAAGACTAGTCATACTTTCAGTTTTAGTACCTTTCCAACCATCATAACCCCAGTGAATATTTACTTTACTAGCACCATTTAAGACAGTGTTAGAAGCGTCATAAGTAATGGTAGCTTGGCTAGATACAGCAGGCGTTTCTGGATTGCAGGTAACAGCTTTAGAGGTAGGTGGGATAATAATGTCACCTACGTCACCATATAAAACAACAATACGATTACCAGGAATATAACCAGAAATTTTTCCACCAGAAACGGTATAGCTTTGACCAGAGCCGCCCTTATCAGTATAAGAACCATTGGCTAAATTCGTTGGTGCATTATTTAAATTAAAACCAGAACCTTCGTTAACAAAGGCAGTACCTTTAGTACCACGATCGATTTGAATACATGTATTACCATTTGGATAACGAAGATATTCGTTTTGACCAATCATAGCATTATGGAACCAGTTAACAGCTTTTACTTGGTCGTTATTCCAATCATTAGTTCCCATAGAACCAAGTGAGCCTGTTCTTCTTGAAAGATACATAGGTGTTACATTGGATCTAGCAGCTAGAATACCCCAAGCAAAGGTGCGTTGTGTATCAGTGATATTAGATTCGTTATGCTCATAGTTATCGTGATTTTCTACATAAGAAACGCGTGTGCCAGTAGGAAGATTACTAATATTCCAGTTTTGAGCAGAAGGAAGATTATAATTCTTAACAGCATCTCTTAAGGTATTTCCGTAATAATGGTCAGTTACACTCATGAAGCTAGCATAACCTAAAATATTATCGGCATTGCTATTAGCTTCATCCAAGGCTTCGCCATAGATGAATAAGTTGTTCTTATTATTTAAGTTACCTAAGACGTTAGTCCAGTAGTTACCAGCCCAACTCTTACCAGCATCCTCACCAATATTAGTTTCAATATGTTTAACAGCATCAAATCTAAAGCCATCGGCACCAGCAGCAATACAGTCATTTAAAAAGTTAATAGCTTTTTGTTGTACTGCAGGATGTTGGGTATTTAAATCAGGCATACCTATGCCACCTTGAGTAGTACGGTATCTATCTTTGTAGTCAGCTGTGCTGTTTTGACCAACATGATGATAGTAGTCCCAATTTTTAAATTCATCTACTACTTGATAGGACCATTTGTCTTCCTGTCCTGCGCCATTATTGGCCATGTGGTTCATAACGGCATCTACAATAATATCAATACCATACCTTTCTGCTTCGGTACAAAGCGCTTTAAAATCATCTCTTGAACCTAATGGATTACCTATTGCTTGGTTAGTTGGTTGGTACAATGCCCACCATTCTGTGCCTTGAATACAGCCTTGGATAGGAGAAACCTGAATCGTCTTATAACCAGCTGCAGCTAATTCAGGTAATTTACTTTTAATATTATTGAAGGACCACATATGCATTTGAATAATGATACCATCTTTGGCTTTGATGTTACTTAGACTAGGTGTTTGCGTAGCAGCATAAATAACAGCTTCGTTGAAAGCTGTGGTAGGTATAACAGAAAAGGCTATACCTAAGGCACCTAAAAAGGCTACCAATCTCTTAGTAAAAAACTTTTTTTTCATTTTTATTCCCCCTGTTTTTTAGATACTTATCTTTCTAATCTTTTTCCCTAGAAAGTTATTTAAAATAACGCACCTCCTTTGTTTGATAAATGAAAAGCATATATCTAGGTAATGTATGATCTACAGATTCTCTAGTTAAAAATAAAAAAGAGAATCACGTATTCGGTGGATAATAAAATCGGAAACGTTACCAAAAGTTTTTAAAATAATAGTCTAAGAAAAAGTGAAGTTGCAAGAGGAAATTGAGTTATAAAAAGTTGCAAGATAAATAGTTAAAACTAGAAAAGTAAAGATTGATAAGAAACTAGATAGAAATAGCAAAAGCTATTAAAAAAATGTCGTATAATCATTACCAAATTATATAATATATAGGTAAAATTTTCAACTATTAAGTTTTGAATGTTCTAATAAGTGTTTAAATTGCTATATAGGAGGAATACTAAAGAAAAAGTGAGATTAAATATTCTAAAATATATTTACAAATGATGAGAGAGTATATATAATAATGTTAAATTAATACATTAAAAACTAAGAAAAGGAATAGTAGCTAATGGAGAAATGTCAGAGACCTGTTGGTTGGTGTGAAACAGGATTTTGAAAATAGTGAACTCGCCTTGGAGTTGCTGGCTGAATCAAGTAGGTCTAGACGGAGTCCCACCGTTAAAGGGGATAGATATCGGTAGAAAACCTGTATCAATAAAACACCTAAGAGTGGTATAGCAGATTACACTTCTGTCTCTTTTGAGATAGGAGTTTTTTATTTTTCTACCTGTATTAAAAAAGTGCACATTTTAATGTGAAAAAGAGTGGTACCGCGGAAAGCTCCCTTTCGTCTCTTACAAGCAATTAGCTTGAGATGAAAGGGGGCTTATTTCTATTATAAAGGAGTGACGTATATGTCAAGAAAAATCTATGTATTAGACACCACTTTAAGAGATGGAGAACAGGTACCAGGAGCAAAACTTAACTTAAATGAAAAACTAGAAATTGCTAAGCAATTAGTTAGGTTAAAAGTAGATATGATGGAGGTAGGCTTCCCTTCTTCATCAAAAGGAGATTTTGAGGCTGTTAAAGCTATTGGTCAAATAGTAGGGAAAGATATAATGGTAACAGGCCTTGGTAGAGCTGTAAAATCAGATATTGATGCTATTTATGAAAGTCTTAAAGGGGCAGAAAGTCCGATGATTCATATTGTACTAGGATCATCTAATGTGCATATGGAAAAGAAATTTAGTAAATCACCTACTCAGGTATTGGAAATGGGTGTAGAAGCTGTAAAATATGCAAAAAGCCTAATGCCACAGGTACAATATTCTCTAGAAGATGCTAGTAGATCTGATTTTGAGTATATGTGGAGAACCATAGAAGCTGTGGTTAAGGCAGGAGCAACTATCATTAATGTTCCAGATACGGTAGGTTTTGCTGTTCCAGAGGAATTTGGAAATTTAATTTATAAAATCAATGATCGTTTAATGAATCTTAATCCAAATGTTATTTTAAGTGTACATTGTCATAATGATACAGGCCTTGCAACGGCCAATACGCTAGCTGCCGTCAGAAATGGTGCGAATAAGGTAGAATGTACTATTAATGGAATCGGAGAGAGAGCTGGTAATACTTCTCTAGAAGAAGTCGTCATGGGGATTAAACTTCATCCAGAGTACTATAGAGGAAAAACGAACATTAATATGGAAGAGATTTATAAAACTTCAAGAATGGTAAGTGCCATTATGGGATTAGATGTCCAAGTCAATAAAGCAATCACAGGAGAAAATGCCTTTGCCCATTCTTCAGGTATTCACCAAGATGGACTTCTTAAGTCGAAGGAAGTTTATGAGATTATAACACCAGAAGAAATAGGTGCACCACCTATGGAAATTGTATTAACTGCTCGTTCAGGAAAGCATGCTTTTAATTATGTAACACAAAAATTAGGATATAACATTCCAGAAGTTATAGAGGCTGATGTTTATAAAAGCTTTTTGTCCATGGCAGATCAGAAAAAGGAAGTCTATGATAGTGATATGATACAGCTGTTAGAGAGTTATAATGAAATTACTAATAGTAAAGAAATAAAACTATGGCAGCTTAAACAATTTGAAGTAACAGCCTCAAGTCAAATGCAAGTTGCTACTGTTAAGCTTCAAAAAGGAAACGTAGAAATGACACAAGGTGAAACTGGTGAAGGTGCAGTGGATGCACTTTATAGTGCTATTATAAAAGCAGTAGATCAAAAGATTGATTTAATAGAATACCGTATTCATAACATTGGAAGAGGAAAGGAAAGCCTTGGAAAAGTTGTTGTACAAATCAAACATAAAGGAAGGCTTTACCAAGGAAAAGCAATCGAAAAGGATGTTATGAAAGCAAGTGGTATAGCACTTATAAATGCCATTAATAAAGTTGTAGTAAGTGCTTAATTTCGATGTATCAAACAGTAGTAAAGACAAAAGAAAATCAATATGATAGCGAAGATAATGGATTACAAGATAAAACGTATAAAAAGAGAATGAAAAGCACACAATAAATCTGTCTTAAGCCCCTTAAAATATCAAATTTTAGGGGGCTAAGGATAAAAGTAGAACTTCCTATCAAAAAAAATAAAAAAAAGAGTTGACGTATGTAACAATATAGTGTAACATAATAAAAGTCAGCGGCGGGGGAAACGGAGAAACAAACGTAGCGAACAATAATAAGGCCCATTGGTCAAGCGGTCAAGACACCGCCCTTTCACGGCGGTAACACGAGTTCGATTCTCGTATGGGTCATTGTTAGTTTATCTAACAAAAGCCGGGGTGTGGCTCAGTTTGGCTAGAGCGCCTGATTTGGGTTCAGGAGGCCGCAGGTTCGAGTCCTGTCACCCCGATTATCTAAAACGACTTCTTTGAAGTAGGCTTTTAGATCTAATGTGGGTCACTAGCTCAGTCGGTAGAGCACTTGACTTTTAATCAAGTTGTCCCGGGTTCGATTCCCGGGTGGCTCACTTTTTTATATGGCCCAGTGGTACAGTTGGTTAGCACGCCGCCCTGTCACGGCGGAGGTCGAGGGTTCGAGTCCCTTCTGGGTCGTTTAAGTGATTTTGATTACTTAATTTTTATGCACATGGTAACATGCCATGATATGGTCGCTTAGCTCAGCTGGGAGAGCACCTGCCTTACAAGCAGGGGGTCATAGGTTCGAGCCCTATAGCGACCATTAATGTGCCCGAGTGGCGGAACTGGCAGACGCACAGGACTTAAAATCCTGCGAGCTAACCCTCGTACCGGTTCGATTCCGGTCTCGGGCATATTTTTAAAATTATTATTTTATAAGAGTAAAGTAATTCATAATCAATACGCAAAGCCGACGTGGCTCAATTCTAACGCAGACACCTTAGGTGTCAAGAGGCTGCTAATTGAAGCGCACGTATAGAAGACTAAACTAGCGAATGGTTAGTGTCGTCAATGGTTTTAAGTAGATGTTAAATACGCCGACGTGGCTCAATTGGCAGAGCAGCTGACTTGTAATCAGCAGGTTATCGGTTCGAGTCCGATCGTCGGCTTTACAAAATGAATATTTTGTATCATATGGAGGGATTCCCGAGCGGCCAAAGGGGGCAGACTGTAAATCTGTTGCGATAGCTTCGAAGGTTCGAATCCTTCTCCCTCCATATACCTTATAACGCGGGATGGAGCAGCTAGGTAGCTCGTCGGGCTCATAACCCGAAGGTCATAGGTTCAAATCCTGTTCCCGCTACCA
>JAEWMQ010000053.1 GCA_023393125.1 Bacillota bacterium | reverse complement strand
TATTTCTACTACTGACTATATTACTTAGTACAAGTTGTACTGATTCTCATCTCTATAATAGAGACGTAATGAATCGACTGGTTTATAGTTACTATTTTGTTTTCAAAGTTCATTATCATCAAGGCTTCAAGCCTTTAGTCATTAGCTTTTTTCGCTGCCGACTCGTATAATATTACAGTATTACTAATCATAAGTCAACACTTTTTTAAAACTTTTTAGGCTTTCTCTATTAAATGTATGTAGACTATGTAAATCTGTCCTATTTATAAGCCTTTCTTATGATTCTATAACTTATTTCTACTCTTTATTTACACGTAAATAACCCTTGCTATTTTACATAAATAGCTCTATAAGAATAGATTTTTACTATAATCCATTCTTATAGAGCTAAGTTATCAAAACATATTGTTATTTAGCAAGTGAGGTATTTACTCTTATTAATTGATTCTTATGTTTTAAATATAAGTAAGTCCCCACCAAAATGATACCTTTTAAAATACTAGTTATACTGATACTCCACCAGACACCATCTAGCCCTAATGGTTTACTTAGTATTATTGCTAATGGTATACGTGCTCCTGTTAACAATATACTTGTAAAGTTAGGTAAATAAGTTCTACCCATTCCATTAAATGCACCTGTTATAGTGATTTCTGCACACATAAATATTTGTGAATATCCTAAGATAAGAAGGTACTGCATCCCTACCTTTATAGTATCTATTTCTGAAACGAAAACTCGCATTAAAGATTCTCTACCAAATATTAATAATACTGTAGAAAATAAGCCTGTACCTAATGCCATTAGCATGGTAATTTTAACGCCCTTGCCTATACGTTCCTTTTTACCTGCACCATAGTTCTGCCCTACATAAGTAGCAATGGCTGTAGAAAATCCTCCTGCTGTTAACCAAGAAATTGATTCTATCTGTGATCCAACTTTTTGTGCTGCAATAGGAACTGGTCCCCAGTATGCCACAATACGACCAATAACCATTGAAAAGATCGTAAATAACCCACTCTGCATAGCACCTGGTAAACCTATATATGCTATTTCTCTAATCACTTTCCAATCTGGTTTTACAAAAAGCTTTAATACAAAATACTCTAGTTTCCTTTTTAAAATAACCACTATAAAACATAGTGTTACTACCATTTGCGCCGCAATAGTAGCAAGGGCAGCCCCTAATACACCTAGTTTTGGAAAGCCAAACATTCCAAATATAAGAACTGGGTCAAATACTATATTAAATATAAGCCCAATAGTATTAATGATAAATGGCGTTTTACTATCTCCTAACCCAGTAAAAATCCCACCAAATACTGGTCCAGTAAAGAAAAATAGCATTGCTGCAGAAACTACTACTAAATAGGTTCTAGCCATGCTAATAATTTCTGCATCACCTAATGCGAAAAAATCTATAAGCTGTTTATTAAATAATAGAAGGAAGATACCATATAAAAGCGCTATTACGATATTCATCTGCAATGCACTGGTAATATACTTCTTTGTTTTCTTATAATCTTTACTCCCTATACTTTGAGAAACTTTAATGCTTACACCTAATTTGGTAATCATAATAAATGCTTCAGCTAACCATGTGAAAAAACCTGCTGTCCCTACGGCTGCTACTGCATTACTTCCCATTCTCCCTATCCAAATCATATCTATTAAGCTATACGCCGTTTGAATAAAAGATACTCCCATAATAGGCACAGCTAACTTAATAAGCTTTCCTGTTACTGGCCCTGTTGTCAAATCTATTCTTTGTCCCATAATCTTTCCTTTCTTTATTAATTTACTCCTTAGATTTGCTGTAAAATAATACTCTTCCGTATTTCTTAATTTTTACTCTATCCTATTCCCACGTATGTTCCTATGTATATATTAACAACATATCTTTTCTGAGTATGTCATACAATGAATCAAAAAAGCAATACAAATCTAACTTAAATATATATGGGGGGCCTTCTAAGTTTACTCAAAAGGCCCCCCATATATATTTATAATATAATTTAATACCTATTATCGTTTGTACATTACTATTCGTAACGGCAATACCTTCTATGCCTGGTTAAGTACTTCTATAAAGTTACTTATTCTTCCTTCATCAAAAAGTTCTACATCTACTTTAGTATCTACTTTAACAGGGTTTTCTTTTGTTTTGGCTTGTGTGATTTTCTTTATGATAAATTTTTCAAAGAAATTCATTTTTTTAAAGTAAAAAGCTCCTCCACAGCTATCTACTATAATTAAGTTTTTAATAAAGTCTTCTGTAAAATTACTCTTTAGATAATTTTCTATTTGACTAGCATCCATACAAGAAAAATAAACTGCCACTTTTTTAGTTTTTAAAATATCCTTATTAGCTTCACAAAAGCTTTTAATATCTTTATTAACCATTCCTGCATAAATAGGTGTTCCTAATATAATTTTATCGTAGTCATCTAGAACTATATCATTCTTATCCTTTATACTAACTATTTTTACCTCCCCCTTAAGTCCTTTTGCTATGTGTTCTGCTCCCTTTTTTGTTGCACCATACTTTGATGCATATACTACTAATGTTTTCATATCTCATGACCTCCGTTTACTAACTCTTCCATTTTTATTATGTTCTCTAATAGTTTTTGTAAACACCTAGCTGTCACTTGTACTTCTTCTTCTGGTATGTCCTTATATAGTAATTCTAGAAAGTGCTCTTGATATACAAGTTTTTCCTGGAAATACTCATAGAACTTAGTACACACACTCAGTCTTAAGATTCTAGCATCATTCGAATCTTTTTCCATTTTAATAAGGCCTTTATCTGCTAACTTTAAGGCTAGTTGCTTTACATTTTGTCTCGAACTACCTAATGCTTCAGAAACCTGAGTTAAAGTAGGCGATTCTTCTTCAAATTGTAAAATCATAATAACTAATAACCACTGCTTTAGACTGACCTCCCCTGGGCCTCTATCTGCAACCCCTTGAATTTTATTTGCTAACACATGAAGTACCGCAAATATAAACTTGCTTGGTCCTATCTCTTGTATATCTATAGCTATTTGATTGGCCATATTATTCCTCCTAAGGCAAAATAAAAGGTAATATATTGCCTTTATACGTAATATATTATCTTTTGTTTGTAAAATCAATATCTTATTAATCTTTTATATTTAATTAATATTTTATTGCATAAAAAAATACAGGGTATCAAATTAATGATTCCCTGTATTTCTTAACATACTTAAGCTAATATTATATAATTGCTTACTCTTTACTGCTAATCACAATCTGCTATGAAATATGAATAGACATTCTATTAACATCTAAATGTCTTAAGATTAAATAGCTCAATGTTCTATATGAAACTTACTAGCTATTGAACAATGATAAATGACTCCATTATTTTCATAATAGCATCTTCATATTGCTGCCAATTTTGATTAGACACATCTATATGTATACCATATTTTTGATTTTCAAATACTACATCTATCACTTTTCGCTCATTTTCTTCTTTGCTATACATATCTCCCTTTAAACCTTGTGAGGTTGTAAAGCTTGTATTTTCAAAACCTGTTGTATTTAATTCGATAGATTCCTCAGTATAATAACAATAAATCGTATCTGCTTCATCTTTATTTACATAGATAGTAATACCTTTTTTTCCATCTTGTTTTACTTTACTCTTTCCAGTCTCCCAATTATAAGGATAATGTACCTCAAAACGTGTTGTATCATCTAAATAAGGTAAGCGTATACCATTTACTTTAATACTTTCATTTTGTTTCCACATTAAAAGTAGTACAATGCTAGTAATTGCTCCTATTAAAGCAAATAAACCTATTATTTTAAAAATTTGCTTTGTATTTATCATCTGTTTTATTCCCTCTTTCCCCATACTTCTTATTCGATTTTGTTTTCGAATGTACCTAGTTATATCTTTCAAACCCTTTAATTTTTCGCATATTTTTATATATTATATGGAACCTATTTCTATAGTCAAGCTATTACAAACTTTCTTGACACAATCTTAACAGCATCACCATATATATAAAGAGATGTACCCTCTAAAAGGCCATCTCTTTGTATCAATCTTTATTCTCCAAACTTATATCCTACGCCCCATACAGTATAAATATAGTCAGGAGTCCTAGGATTTTCTTCTATCTTCTCTCTTAGTTTTCTAATATGAACCATTACTGTATTATTGTTATCAAAATACTCCTGTCCCCATACACGTTCATAAATTGTCTCTATTTTAAACACCATGCCTTTATTCATCCATAAAAGCTTTAATATACTTAATTCAGTAGGGGTAAGATTTATCTCTTGACCATTTTTGTGAACCTTACCCGTTTCTAAATTAAGGGTTAACCCATCTTGCTCTAGTATTTTACTACTTGTATGAGCTGTATTTAATTTAGTGAAACGACGAAGTTGTGCCTTAACTCTAGCAATAAGCTCTAGTGGATTAAATGGTTTTGCAAGATAATCATCTGCTCCAACAGATAAACCTAATATTTTATCAATATCTTCTACTTTAGCTGAAAGCATGATAATTGGTGTATTGTACTGTTCTCTAATCTTAATACAAGCATCAATACCGTTTACTACTGGCATCATAACATCTAGTATAATTAAGTCTATTTGCTTTTCCTCTACTAATTGAAGAGCTTCTAGACCTGTCCCTGCTTTTTCTACTGTATACCCTTCATTCTTTAAATAGATTTCTATCAAATCTCTTATTTCTTTTTCATCATCTACTATTAGTATTGTTTCTTGCCCCATTTTAATCACCTCATTTGCTTATTACCTTAATCTTAGCGTGCCTTTTTGTTTCTACTATTTATATAAGTTATTAACTATCTATCTTTTATTATATAGGTAACCTCTACTTATTGTAATAGATAGGCCTTGTTTTCTTTATTACTCTACTTTTACACCTTTTGTTATGCTAGTACCTTCTTTGGACCTAGGTAATCTTACTTTAAAACTTATTAAATCATTATTAATAGTAGCCCCTATGTCTCCACCATGTAATTCTACTATATTTTTGGCAATAGCTAATCCTAAACCACTTCCACCTGCCATACTATTTCTAGACTTATCCGCTCTATAAAAACGTTCAAAGAAATGGGAGACTTCTTCTGGTAAAATATTATCAAAGGCATTACTAACAGCAATATAAATTCTATCCTCTGTAGATCTAAGTTCTATATAAATTACTTCCTCTTGTGGGCTATATTTAATAGCATTTTCAATTAAGTTCTCAAATACTCTTGTCATCTTCTGAATATCTACTTCTGCCATAGTACCAGTATTATCAATATAAGTTTCTATTTCTATATTTTTATCACTTGCTAAAGGCATTAATTCTTCAATTAATTGATTCATTAAATTACTTATAGATATTTTTTCTTTTTTTAGTTTAATAGCTTGTTGATGGAACTTAGTTAGCTCAAATAAGTCTTCAATTAATATCTTTAATTTTTCAGCTTTCGTATAGGCAATATCTAAATATTTCATTTGATCTTCCTTATTATGAGTCGCTCCATCCTTTACAAGACCAATATATCCTATAATCGAAGTAAGTGGCGTTCTAAGATCATGAGCCACATTAGTTACTAGTTCGTTTTTGCTCTTTTCTGCTTGAACCTGTGCTTCTATTTGATATTTTAGCTTCTCTTCCATGTGTGTAATAGATTGCGCCACCTCAGCTAGCTCGTCTTCTCCTATTACTTCTATTTTATAATTTAAATCTCCCTTTGAGATTTCTCCTAAACACTCAGAAAGGTATTCAATATATGCTACTTTATCCCTTGTTAATCTAAAAATGATTAAAATAAATAAGCCTGCTCCTGCAATAAATCCTAGAATATTCCCTAAATCAGTATGAACCGTATGATAAAAAGGCTCTATAACAGTTTCATTATATAAATAATATACTTCGTTATTTAAGGTAACTGGATAAATACCTATAAATTTGCTGCTATCTCCACTTGCTTCGCTATTATTAGCCTTTTGAATGGCATTAATAAGATTTAAACTATCTACTACACCATCCTGATACTTAATCTTTCCTGTAGCATCCACTAAGTAAGTAATGGAATCACTATAAAAGAAATAGTCACCTAATGCATTCTCTAATATCTGCTTTACTTTTGCTTCTAGCAAAGCTTCTTTTGTAATTCCTCTAGAAGTAAAATATTGCGTTATAGCCTGATCAACAGTATCTTTACTCCACGTATTATTTTTATATAACATTCTTAATTGAGTATAGAGTTCTCTTAGAGCTGCCTCTCTATTATTATTTCCCACATTTAGCTCTTCCTCATCAAGCCCTAAGAATTGTTCTATCATATACTCATCTTCATATTGGATTACTTCCTCTAAAGAGATATAATCAATATTCTTATCCATACTAGATAAATCTATATTATTAATTTCCTGTACTATATTCAGTAATTGATTTTGAACATATTCTCTTCCCTCAGTATAAGTAACGTACTGATTTGTTCCCATATCAGTACGATTAATAAAATGAGACACTACCAAGAAAACAGAAGTTGCTGCAATAAGTGCCAATACAACCATTGCTAGTAATTCTAACCACAAATGTTTACCAACTGTTGTCTTTCCTGTTTCATAAACCTTACTTATTCTTTCTTTAAAAGGTGGCTTATTTATACGCTCGGTATCTGTTTTCTTTCTAAGTTTCATTATTTCACCTTCCTCTAGACTTATTGTACTTCACTGCTATAGCCACCATCTATAATCTCCAGTCTAAAATCTGAGTTAGCATCTATAGTAATAGGTATAGAACCATCTCCATAGGTATATATTCTTTCTCCCTTTGGTGATACGCCTTCCACTACATTAAACTCACTTACTACCTTATTCCACTCTTCATATTGAGGGTCACCTAAGTAGTTTAGCTCGAAGCCTTTAATATTAGAAGGCAAGGTTAAACTAACAGGGTCTGTAACATACCCTAGAATCTTAATACATTCTGGTATAACTGTTGTTTGTATATCTATAGAAGCTTGCTCTCCATCATTAACTACTATCTCCTCAAAAGCACCATTTAAGTTGATATAACCGTCTTCATTTTCTACCATAATCTTACATACACTATCTGATTTAGCATCTATAGTATTACTATATCCTTCTATATTAATCTTGTCATATTTTCCTCTTAATTTAATATCAGAATGATTGCTTGATAGTCTAATATGAGTAGGTATTTCTGAATCTACATAGATTTCTCTATTATATACATCTTGTATATCAATGCTTTCATACTGACCTGTTAAATTAGTTTTTACATTTCCTCCGACTTCTAGCTGTGTAGGCTGGTTAGAATGAATTTCTAATACACCTGAGTCCATATGTGTTAATATTTGCTCATAATTTCCTTTTAGACTTACTTCTGAATATGCTACATCTATGTTAACCTTCTTGGCATCTATATCCTCTAGGCTAATCACATGATCTGCTCTTCGACTGTAATACGTATATTGATTATTTTGTATTTGTATTGTGTCATATGACTTTTGAGGCAAATAGACTGTAAGACTTGCTATATCTTCTTGAACTCCTAAATAAATAGTTGTTTCTTTGATCTGTTCTAAGTCAATATAAGTACTATTTCCTTTGGTCTTTATTTCTAATTCAAATTCAGGTGCCATACCTAATAGATCTATGAAACTTTGATTAAATTCTACGTATGGCTTTCCCTCCGTTACTTCTACCTGAATAGGAATTTGTGAATCTATATAAATACTTTGTAGGGCATTTATATCTAATTCCTGTTTATCATAATCTGTATAAGTATTTAATTCCTTATAATAAACTTGTCCTGCAATAGCAGCACTTATTATAAAACTAACCCCACATATTAAGCTAAAGATAATAAGCCATTTCTTCATGTTTACCTGCCCTCCTGAATGGTGCGTGTTCTTTTAGGTTTACGATATTTTTGTAGTAGGCTTCTTACTTGTTTGATCATCATTATAAATAGAATAGTTAATATGGCACCAAAGGATAATGCCGTTATACTGCTTGTTATTCCTAGGGCTATTAATAATACACTAATTTGCGTAGCAAAAAAGCTTGTTACCCCTATAAGGAATATTCCCAAGCCAAAGGACCCTACTATTCCAGCTATAAAAAATCCAAGAAAAGTAAGGACTGCACTTAATATAATTCCGATGAACGGAAGTAACATTAAAATGATTATAAACTTTGATAAACGTAGGCCCCACTTGACTAATCTACTTCTTTCCTTCTTTTGATAATTATCCTTATAGTTTGAAAATGAAGTGTCATTGTTTACTTTTTTTTCAAAATCACTATCTATACTACTACTATTATTACTTTCAGCTAACTTAACTTCTTCAATTGGCTCTTTATCTATTCCTATAGACTCCTTCGTTGTAGACACTTCTATAAATGGTTGACTAATATCAATTTTTTCCTGTAAAACATCTACTTCTTCAATGGAATCAAGTTGATTTATTTCTTTCTCTTTATTATCTTTTTGATCCGAAGGTTGTAAGTTCGTTTCTTTTTGTAACTCATCTCCCAGGATATTGTAGCTCCTATAATCCCTCTTAGCCATTTACTTCTCTCCTTCTTACTTTTTATACTATTAGAATAATAGGTGTTTCTTAATATTTTTAGGTTCTATGAATTAAGATTTCTTAAGAACTTTGTATTTAGCCATAAACAAAAGGGACTAGTTTATCCATAAATGTTCTAGTCCCTTTGTATCATCTATATTTTATAATTCATTTTCATTATTAATTTTATAGAGATCTAAGATTGGTAGAAGCGCTGCTCCTAAAGTCGTTGTATTTTTAATCTCTGAAAAAGTAATATCTAAATCTAACTTATTCATAATCTCATTATACTTATTAACAACATTTTGTAAAACGGTAGGTTGTTCTTTTATTAACCTCCCTACTTTACCCCCTATAATAAGTGTTTGAATATCTAATACCATTGTAAGGTTATAGATGGTCATCATTAAGATTTCCATTCCTTCTTCTAATATCTCACATGCAATAGGATCATTCATTTTTACTAGAGTTTCAAACTTTAAAAAACTCTTTATAGTCTCTCCTGTACGCTGTTTATAACGCATAAGTAGACTACGAGTAGATATATGATCCTCTACTTTGTAGGCTCTACCAGTATCTTTTTCTACTAAGCGCATCTGACCAAATTCACCAGCACGCCCACTTGTCCCTGTATAGAGATCGCCATTTACAAAAATACCGCCACCTAGACCTTCATTAATTCCAATATAAATAAGGTTCTTAAGCTCTTCATATTTACCCAAATTCTTCTCTGCTAATAAAGACAGGTTGGCTTCATTTTCTACATATACAGTGTCATTAAATAAATCATAAATTTGATTTAATGGAATCTCTTTATATCCCATATTAGTTTGTTCTATAATCCCTAGATTTTGATTAAGTGTTCCAGGAATAGAGATACCAATTCCTAATAAGTTTTCTTCTGGTATTTTAAGCTCCTCTATAACTTGATCTACTAACTCCTTACCTTTTATAAAATAAGTCATAAGTTGATCTTCTTCGCAATCAATTTCTTTAGAAATAAGTACTTCATTTAGTAAATTCATTGCAGCTACTGCTACTTTATATTTAGTAATGCTCATTCCAATGGAAATCCTTGCATTAGGAATTAGCTTAATAATTTTAGGCTTTCTTCCACCAGTATAAATATCCGATTCTACTTCTTCAATAATACCAGCTTCTTTTAACTCATTAATATTAGTAGTAACAGTAGGGATGCTAATTTTTAGTGTATAGGCAATATCTAGTTTAGTTAGATTTTCACCCTTGCCTATTAATTTTAGGATTTTTTTATAATTTGTCTCTTTTATTAAATTACCTTTTAAAACTACTCTTTTATTCATTGCTCCTCCCCCTTACACTGTTATTCTTTTTATATTATATATGATTTAAGTCTCTAAAGGTAGTGCAATCTTCCTTTAGAGACTTATTAATTCATATTTATTTATCGTTATAGATATATTGGTTAACCACAGTTTCTAACCATTCTTGTCTACCAGACTTATTAACAATTGGTTGTTGTTTAAGTGCATAAGCTTCTAATTCTTTAAATCCTACGTTACCACTTACGATATCTTTACCAATACCTTCATTAAAGCTTGCATAGCGATCTGATATAAAGTTCTCTAATACACCATCTTTTAAAAGGTTATTAGCTACTTTTAAACCTTTTGCAAAAGTATCCATACCTGCAATGTAAGCAATGAATAAATCTACTTCTTCAAATGAGCCTCTTCTTACTTTTGAGTCAAAGTTAAATCCACCTGGTGCAATACCACCTGCTTTTAGTACTTCATACATAGCCATTGTTGCATCATAAATGTTTGTTGGGAATTGATCTGTATCCCATCCTAACATTAAATCACCTTGGTTAGCATCAACGCTTCCTAATACGTTATTAATACGGCACATATTAAGTTCATGTTGGAAAGTATGTCCTGCAAGTGTTGCATGGTTAGCTTCAATATTCATTTTGAAGTATGCATCTAAATTATATTTTCTAAGGAATGCAAGTACAGTAGCTGTATCAAAGTCATATTGATGTTTTGTAGGTTCTTTTGGTTTTGGTTCGATAAGGAATTGTCCTGTGAAACCAATTTCTTTAGCATAATCTACTGCCATTTGTAAAAGCCTTGCAAGGTTATCAAGTTCAAGTCCTGTATCTGTGTTTAAGAGAGTTTCATAACCTTCTCTACCACCCCAGAATACATAGTTTTCTCCACCTAATTCTTTTGTTACTTCAATTGCTTTTTTGATTTGAGCTGCTGCATAAGCAAATACTTCTGCATTACAAGTTGTTCCTGCACCATGCATAAAACGTTTGTTGTTGAAGCAGTTAGCTGTTCCCCAAAGAAGTTTTATTCCTGTTTCTTGCATTTTAACTTTGATGTAAGCTACTACTTCATCAAGGATTTTATTAGTTTCCGCAAGGTCTTTACCTTCTGGAGCGATATCTCTATCATGGAAACAGAAATAGTCGATACCTAATTTTTGCATAAATTCAAAGCCTGCATCAACTTTAGCTTTTGCTACTTCAATAGGATCAGCTGATTGATTCCAAGGTCTATCTGCTGTACCAGAACCAAATGGATCTCCACCTTCAGCACAAAGTGTATGCCAGTAAGACATTGCAAAACGTAAATGTTCTGCCATTGTCTTATCTCCTACCTTTTCATCTTTATTATAGTGTTTGAATGCTAGTGGGGTTGTTGAATTTGCTCCCCCAAATGGAATTACTCCAATTCCTTTAAAAAATTCTGCCATGTTTTATTCCTCCTATGGTTTAATAAATATTTTTTTCTTAATACTGATAAGTTTATTTTTGTCATTTATATGTAGTGTGCTTAGTAATGTATTAGCTTGATTTTAATACTTTTCAGATTATATTTCAATACTTTTTATAACTATTTTAAAAAGTTTTTATTTATTTTGTTTAATTAGTTCTTAATTACAAGTTTATCTTTATTTTTTACTGCTTATTACATCAAAAAAGTAGCAGTCTATTTACATTTGTATTGACTACTACTTTTAATAACAAACACTTTAAAATCTATATACTATTTTTTGTTTCCTCTATAACTTTAACACCTAACATTTTGCTAAACTCCACTGCCTGCGCTGGTGATAAACTTAGTCCTCTTACATCTTCTAGTCTTAGATTAATACCATCAATAATACAACTACTTAAATCTATCCCTTTAAGTTTTGTACCACTAAGCTCCACTCTCTGCATCTCACAATTTTTAAACTGCACATTATTCATTTTACATACACTAAGGCCTGCTTGGTTCATGTGACATTCATCAAAAGTGACATCTTTCATATTACTTCCCCCTAATACAATATAATCACATTGACATCCTATAAATTTCACCTCTCTCATAGAGGCTTCCATTAAATGAGTCCCCATCAACTTGCAATTTATAAACTCACTATAATGCAGAATGGCTTTATCAATATTAATATTAGATAAATCACAGTTCTCAAATCTTACATGAATAAATTCTGCATCCTCCCAATCAATATCTGTGAAGATAACATTTTTGAAAACTACTTCTCTAAAAATAATATTACAAGCTTTTGATTCCTCAATACTACAGTCTTTAATTACTAAATCATTAAATTCATCTTCATCATTAAAAATATAGGTCATACTATTCTCCCCTTATCTTTTTATATTTTTTGTATCGCTATATATAGTTTGATTTCTAGGTCTCTTATAATGTTTCCTTACTTTTGTCTAAGTTATATATTGCTTGTCCTTACTTTTTAAAATCTTATTGTTTATCTACAACATTGTAGCTTTAGGCAGTCTCTCTTTTTAGTGCTACAACATATGCTATGGGTATACCTTATCATAAGTTGAGCTCTGCTAAAACAGGATAATGGTCTGAAGGGTATTTATTATTCCTTTGATATTTGATAATCTCTACATCTTTAATCTCAAATTCCTCTGATACAAAAATATAATCAATGTGTAAACCTCTTGTTTTTCCTTTAAAACGCCCCATAGTGGCTTCATTATATATTTCTTTTTTGATATCTTGTGCTGCTATAAAACGTCTATTACTATAGTTTCCACTAGAAAACTGTTGTATCAATTTGCTCTGAGGGGTTGCATTAAAATCTCCCATTAAAATACAAGGTAACTTTTCTTTTTGATAGCATTCCTCCACATATTCTCCAATCTTCTTTAACCCATATTCTCTAGCCGAAGGCAGTAAACAATCAAGATGTGTATTATAAATTCTTATTTTTAAATTACTAGTTAATTGGATTACCGCAGTAGTACATATACGAGGAAACATAGAGTACCAAACAGAACTACCTGCTTTATTAGGTGTTTTTGATAACCAAAAAGTTTCTTCCTCTGAAAGAATATAATCCTCTTTAATCAATAAATTGTTTCTTTCATTAAAATATCGTTTTGTTCTACCTTTACCTACTATATGATAACCTTCTACTTCTCTACTTAAATCCATATACATACGGTCTGTTACTTCTTGCAAACCAACTATATCACAGTCATATTTTTTTATAACCTCATACACTAACTCTGAACGATTTCTCCATCTATTACGTATATCTAATATATTATCTGCCCTTACGTTAAAGCTCATTACCTTCATCTTCTGTTCCTCTTCTCCAGCATTTTATTTTTAGTATTTCATTGTATCTCAAAATTTATTTTTAAAACTATGTATATTATTTGAATTTTAACAAATACTATGTATCTAAGTTTCCTATTTTTTAACATATTTGTACTACTTACAACATAATGATAATAGTAGGGACTTTACCCTTAGTTATAATACATCATCTAAAAACAATCCATAGGTTATTACACTATATTAAAAAGGAGGTTATGTATAGCTATGGACAAAAAACAACAATTACTTCAATATCTTAATTCTCAGCTTTTTTTACCTGTACTAGAATCCCCCTATGCATCCTCACAACTGAAATACGATTTTGAGCATACTAGACAAACCTTAGAAGAATTTTCAGCTGAAGGTATCCTATTTTATATCTGGAACTCCTTTGCAAATAGTGACGCTCAACGAGTTTTATCTAATCGATTGCTAGATGAAGGTTTTATTAACTATGAACATACCTTAGATCAATTCAAAAATGAATTTACCTATGAATGGCTCATGTCCTAATATTCTAGCGTTGATACTCTCCTTTAATTTGGTTATAATAAGATTAATCAATTCTAATATTAATCTTAAGAGTCCACAAAGGATAAGGAGCCACAATTTTATGAGACGCTATGCCAAATTATCATCTATTGATAACACACTTTTTATAGACATTCTTAAATTCTTTTTTGATAAATGTGATAAAGTAAATATTTATTTTCCTAATACAACCAATAATGCTTATGCTACAGAAGTTACTCATTTTAAAACTAATTTCTTAGCAGCTACCCATATCATTGAAAATCCTGAGGAACTCGGAAACCTGGAAGAATCTCTTGAAGAAAAAGATGGTTTCTCTATGATTATTGCTTCTCTTACTGAAGAAGTAAAAGAACTCATTATCCAAATGAAACCTAATCTCTCTTTAAACCTTGGACTTATTCAAGGTGATAAAGTACTCTTCTATCTAGGAGATGAAGATGAATGTGTCGTTGAGGCAGATGAAGATTCCGATATCTTTAACTCTACCCTTTTTAATACTTTTAAGACCATTTAATCCAGAGTGAATTATCTTTAATAAAGCTATATTCTCCTAGTTTAAAGAGAATATAGCTTTATTATTTTTCTCATTAATTTTTAATAATCTACTTATGTTACTCTCATGAATGAGGGGTATATTAGTACTATAGAAACTTATCTCAAAATCAATAAACCATAGAAAGGAGTCTACCTCATGGGAAATATAACTTTAGAACAAATAGATCTTATTATGCAGCGTACGCAGGTTTCTTATTCAGAAGCTAAAGAAGCCCTTGAACAAGCTAATGGGGACATTCTAGAGGCATTGCTCCTACTAGAAAAGAAAGAAAAATCATCTAAAAAGGTCAATAACTCTACTACAGAAAAGGTTACTTCTTTTATCGATAACCTTAATAACACCACCTTTATTATGGAAAAAGGCGGGCGAACTTACGTAGATGTTCCATTATCTATTGCAATCATTATGTTTATTCTTTCTTTCCATGTATCACTTATTGCTTTGATTATTTCTTTAATCATTGGTGTAAAAATCCAAGTTAAAGGTGAAAATGAAATTGCTCGTAAAATTAAATCCACCCTTGATGACATTACTAAGTAACTTTCAAGTATAGATTTACTTCAAACTATGGAACTATGATATAATAACATTAAACATTTAAGACTTTTTAGGTTTTTGTCTATTTATAAAGAGGTGATTTTATCAAACGTATATTAATCATTGAAGACGAAGTGAAAATTGCACGTTTTCTTCAATTAGAATTGCAACACGAGGGATATGAGGTTAATATGTCTCATGATGGGCGTGAAGGCCTTAATATGGCACTTGAAAATAATTATGACTTACTCATTCTAGACGTTATGCTTCCTTCTTTAAATGGTATGGAAGTCTTAAGACGTATTAGACAAACTTCAAGTTTGCCTGTTATTATGCTAACAGCAAAAGATGACGTCATGGATAAAGTAATGGGATTAGATTTAGGAGCGCAAGATTATATGACTAAACCTTTTGCTATTGAAGAACTTCTAGCTAGGATACGTGTACTTTTCAAATTAAAAACGACTACTACTGCTACTACTCCTGAAGTTCTTAAATGCGGTCAATTAACCCTTGACCCAGAACGTTATGAAGTAAGCTATAATAATATTCCTTTAGCACTTACTAAAAAAGAATTTGAACTACTTCAATTCCTCATGTTAAATAAAAACTTACTTATTACTAGAGAACAAATCCTTGAAAAAGTATGGGGATATGATTATTTAGGGGATACTAATGTTGTGGATGTCTACATCCGTTACTTAAGAAATAAAATTGACCAAAGATTTGAAGATAAACTAATTTATACAGTTAGAGGAATGGGGTATCAAATAAAAGATGGAGAAAGCTAATTCTAAGAAAAAATCACCTATTAGACTTATTGGCTCGGGCTTTATTTTTATCCTTAAACTTTTGGGTGCCATTTTAAATGGTACCTTTCTTATTATCTTTAATCTCATTGGTTCTTTCTTTAAGAAATACCGTTTTTCCATTAGCTTTAAGGTTAACTTACTGTATAGTGTGCTCTATACATTTCTCTTTTGTTTAACTTATTTTGTTACTCAATCTATTTATATTTCTCATTTTAAAGATAATGCTATCTTACATCCGATTCTTCGAAATTTTAATGTGTTATTAATTGTTGCTATTTTAATCTCTTTACCTTTGTTTTTAAGCATAGGCCACTACTTAGTAACTATGATGCTTACCCCTATTAAGGATATGACTACTAAGGTGCAAAATATTAATGGTAATGATTTAATGACTAGATTAGATACAGACCTTTCTAAGGATGAACTAAAGGACTTAGCGATTACTTTCAATCAAATGATGGATCGTATCCAAATATATGTAGAGCGCCAAAAGCAATTTGCTTCAGACGTATCTCATGAACTACGTACGCCACTTGCTATTATTCAAGGCTATGCTGATATGCTAGAACGCTGGGGCAAAGATAATCCCAAAATCCTAGAAGAGAGCATTTCTTCAATTGCTGAAGAAACTACCAATATGAATACTCTATTAGAAAAGCTTCTCTTCCTATCTCGTAGTGATAAACATACATTAAAAGTAGATATCAATACCATAGATCTATCTGCTCTTTGTAATGACATTCTAAGAGAAACTAGTTTTATTGATGATAGCCATGAACTCATTTCTAAGGTAAGTCCTAATGTTATGCTAAAAGGCGATAGTGCCCTTATTAAAGAGCTTATCCGTATCTTAGTAGATAATGCTTTAAAATACACACCTGAAGGAGGTAGCATTACACTAGGCTGTGCTGCTACTAACCAAAATATTGTAATATCCGTAAAGGATACTGGTATTGGTATTCCAAAAGAACATCTTTCAAAACTCTTTGAACGCTTTTATAGAGTAGATGAGGCACGTAACAAAAACACTGGGGGAACAGGCTTAGGCCTAGCTATTGCTCATGAAATTGCTGAGAACCACCAGGCTAAAATTTTTGTTAATAGTGATATTGGTGAAGGAACAGAGTTTGTTATCTTCTTTTCAAATGATTAATTAAAAGACGTATTAAGAAGGCTAAAACCTACTTAATACGTCTTTATTGGTACATCGTTTTATATAATAACTATTTCTCACTAACTGATTTTTACTTCTTGTAATCTTCCCTGCTATAGATACATTCCATTATAACTTTAAAACTGGCTTATTTATATCAATATATTATTAGCTTTACTAATTAATTACCAGTTCCTTTTGTAAATCCCATTTTACATAACCAACCATCAAAACCTTTAGGATTACGAGTTTGAATTAATACAACTCCTGGTCCACGGAAACGACAAACTAAGCATTCTCCTGAAGCAATACTTCTTAACCAACCATTACTAGAAGCTTTTTCTATCGTATATTGCATATAATCTGCCCACGCTACTAGATGTCCGTTATCTACTATGTACTCTTCTCCTGGTGCTAAATTAATAGCATGAATAGCTCCATAAGAACTTAAGAATACAGTACCTCTACCACTAACATTTAAAATAAAGAACCCTTCTCCTGAAAACATACCTCTAACCAAGTTCTGAGCTTTTGTGCTTACCTCAACACCTTCTGTGGCTGCTAAAAACCCGTCCTTTTGCACACGTAATCCATAAGAGCCATCTAATTCTACATCTATAATACCTCCTGGAAGAGGGTGTCCAAATAGCACCTCTCCATCTCCTCTAGCAGCTGTTAGATATTGAAAGAAGAAGCTCTCTCCTGCTAACATACGTGTAAGGCCTCTTATAATTCCCCCTTCTGCTCCTCCTGTTATATCAATAGTATTAGACATGCCAATCATAGCATCTGACTCTGCTTTAATTCTTTCTCCCCTACTTAACTGGCATTTAACAATAGGAAAAGTTCCTTCGTATAAAATTTCATATTTCATCTCTTATCCCCCTAAATGATTCAATATTATTGACACCTATATGAATACTTCTTACTGATGAATAATCGCATAGATTTCTCGCTTACTTACACCTCTATCTTTAGCCACTTGTTTCATTGCATTCTTTTCATCCATTCCTTTGCTAGTATAAATTTGCATGTGCTCTTCAATGGATATATTACTCCAACCTTCTTGTATCTCTTCTTGAAGTTCTTTTTCATCTTTACCTGCTAGAACTAATACATATTCCCCTCTAGGTTCTTCTACTTGAAAGTATTCAATAGCTTCTGATAAAGTAGTTTTTAGTACCGTTTCATACTTCTTAGTTAGTTCCTTAGTTACTGTAATCCCTCTATCTCCTATCGCTTCATATAAAGTTTCCAAGGTCTTAATTAAACGATGTGGTGCTTCATAAAGGATAACTGTTCTAGTTTCATCTTTTAATCTATCTAAAACCTGTGTTTTTTCTTTTTTATTAGTTGGTAAGAAACCTTCAAATATAAATCTTCTTGTAGATTGGCCTGAAATAATAAGTGCTGTAATACCTGCTACTGCTCCTGGGGCTGAAGTTACAGTAATGCCTTCTTCTAATGCTAATCTAGTTAAGTCTTCTCCTGGATCCGAAATCCCTGGAGTTCCCGCATCTGTTACCAAAACGATGTTTTTTCCCTCTTTTAAAAGATTAATTAGTTCTGGTCCTTTTTCCATTTTATTATGTTCATGATAACTGATTAACCTGGTATGAATATCAAAATGGTTTAATAGCTTTTTCGTATGTCTTGTGTCCTCTGCAGCGATAAAGTCTGCCTCATTCAAAAGGCGCACTGCTCTATAGGTTATATCTTCTAAATTACCAATAGGTGTCGCACATAAAGTAAGTGTGCCGTAACTCATCTGCTTTCTTCCTTCCTTGTTATACAATATTTTTCTTCTGTTTTTAGCTTTTTATATTATATGGCCTTTTTAGGAGTTTATATACTCCTTGCCTTCTAACTTTTATTTTTTCAGAAAAACTACTTAAGTAGCATCCATTAAAATAATTATATCACTTATTACAATGAATGTTTTTATTTTATCTATGATTATATTAAAAAAATAAAGGCAAGATTGTGATATAGCTATTCACCCTTGCCTTTACTATTATTATTTTTGATTTACTTCTTCTTGTCTTCCCTTTTTGCCATAGATTTCTAAAATCTCGTCCGTATATTCACCATTATCCTTATAAACGATAAGTGGCTGTCTTACTCTTAGCTCAGGTTTCCCATTTTTAACACCTTCAACAAGAACCATTGTAGGCTCCTTGCCTTGTTTTGGATAAATCATACGCATCACTTTAGGCTCAATGTTATATTGTCTCATAGTGGCAAAGATATCTACCAAACGATGTGGTCTATGAATCATACACATCTTACCACCATATTTAAGCATATAACTGGCTGCTGCTATAATATCCTCTAATGTACAAGCTACTTCATGTCTTGCTATAGTTTTAGAAGGGTGTTCATTTTTAAGTCCACAATCACCTTTCATATAAGGTGGATTACAGGTAATGATATCAAATACACCTGTCTTAAAATACTCTTTATAATTTTTGATATCCACGACCTTCATTTCTACGTCTGCATCTATCTCATTCAATAGGACTGAACGACTAGCCATCTCAATCATCTCTTCTTGAATGTCTATACCTATATAATGTCCCTTTTGATAGATAGCATGCATCACAATAGGAATAATTCCTGTGCCTGTTCCTATGTCTAATATTTTATTTTTATGACTCGATACCTTTGCAAAATGTGCTAACAATATAGCATCAATCCCGAAGCAAAATACCTCGGGATTTTGTATTAATCTATAACCATTTCTCTCTAAGTCATCAACTCTCTCATTCGAGCGTACTAAAGTCAAATCCTTCATACTCTTTGTCAACTTCTCCTCCGCTATGACAACCTCCACATTTCTTCTTCTTAATAATCTTAAGATCTGTAGAGTGATACATCATTGCCTCTTTTTCATCCTTATCTTTCTTCTGAACAGCTACCTTAACTTGTTCACGAAGCACATTTACAGATAATACTTCACCTTTTCCATCTGGTGTAATAACAATATCACCTACAATAGGTAAACGGCCTCTGATTTCTACATAGCAATCTTGCTCATATTTTAAGCAACACATTAATCTACCACAAATTCCTGATATTTTAATAGGGTTAAGTGATAAACTTTGCTCTTTAGCCATTTTTATAGATACAGGTTGAAAATCACCTAAGAATGAGCTACAGCATAAAGAACGTCCACAAATCCCTATACCACCACACATTTTAGTTTCATCTCTTACACCTATCTGTCTAAGCTCAATACGTGTCTTAAAAATAGAGGCTAATTCCTTAACTAGCTCTCTAAAGTCTACACGTTCATAAGATGTAAAGTAGAATAGCACTTTATTATTATCAAAGGTATATTCCACATCAATTAACTTCATATCTAATTGATGTTTAATAATCTTTTCCTTACAAATAAAGAATGCCTCTTTTTCTTTTACTTTATTCTGTTTATATCTTTCATCATCTTCTTCTGTTGCCAGTCTAATTACCTTTTTAAGAGGTTGTACCACTTCTTCCTCTGGTACCTCTTTATTAGGAATTACGACTTCTCCATATTCTACTCCCCTAGCAGTTTCAACAATGGCATGTTGCCCTTGACTATATAACACATTATCCTCGGGTGCAAAATAATAGACTTTACCGGCACGCCTAAATCTTATACCAATAACAGTTATCATTTTTTTCTCTCCTTTAATTTGAGTAATAAATTCTCTATAACAAACGTACTATATATATTCTGTTTTATATCTAAAATTGCATATTTAATCGATTCTATATTCAGACTAACTTTATTATACGTCAATTTTTGAGACATGTCCAACAAC
Organism: Bacillota bacterium; assembly: GCA_023393125.1. Taxonomy (GTDB): domain Bacteria; phylum Bacillota; class Clostridia; order Lachnospirales; family Cellulosilyticaceae; genus Cellulosilyticum. Next base: position 5,206 of record JAEWMQ010000053.1, on the reverse strand, counting down.
TGTTTTTGGTAATCCAAATAATATAAATCTCTACTATTAGCAGTTTTTATAACTGCTATATCTCTATACCAAAGTAACCAAAATTCTAAGATTTTCTCAATCTCTTCTTTCTGATCTGTAATTTCTTTTACTAAATCATATAGCTGCAATAAATTAGCTCTATCTAGTCTATCTAAATACGCCACACTTTGTTTTCTAAGCTGCAAATAAACTTCATCTTGTAGAATATCATTAACAACGCCTATGCTACCTTCTGATAATTTAGCATAGACTTCTTTCTCTTCTCCACCTATACCCCTACCTTCTAAATAAGAACCCATTTTTTCTTTACTTAGTGGGTTAAATCTCACTGTTATACAACGTGATTTAATTGTAGGTAACATACTAGCTAAATTCTCACATACTAGTATAATGATGCCATAACCAGGTGGTTCCTCTATAGTTTTTAACATTGCATTTTGACCTTGTACATTTATGGTATCTGCTGCATTAACAATAATCACCTTGTGCTCAGACTGATAAGGTTTAATTTCCATTTCCCTTACAATATTTTGTCTGATATTATCTACCTTTGTAACCTTCGTATCTTTTTCAATTGTAATAATATCTGGATGAGTCCCTGCTTCAACCATATGACAAGATTGGCACTTGTTACAAGCCTTATCTTGATCTCTATCTTCGCATAAAATAGCCTTCGCTAATTTTCTTGCAAAAGTTTTCTTTCCTACACCATAAGGCCCTTCAAATATATAACTGTGAGATAAGTGATTTCTAGTTAATGCTTTAATAAAATATTTCTTTGCATCTTCATTACCTATTATATCTTGAAATTCCTTCATTTCTAATTGTAGTAAGGATATATTTCTTACTACCCTCCTTTTAGTTTTATATTCTTTAATTGCCTTATTAATTAATCTATAAACCCCTTAATACTTATTACTTTTAGTAATAAATCTCTTCTTTATTGTATTAAAAATGTTCGTGAACTTTTCACGAACATTAAGTAATAATATCTAATACTAAGCCTTGTATCTCACCAATACGCTCTAATATGTTAACTTGATTTTTTTCCGAGCTAATGAGTTCTTGAGCTAATTCATCTAATTTATCATTTACCAGCCTAACAATTCCGTAAACACGATGTCTACCTCTTTTATCTAGGAAATTTTCACGGGAAAATCTATGTGAATTTGCCACTACCTCATTAATAAAATTAGAAATCATTGATCTATAAACTTTTAAATCTCTAATATCCATATGCTCTGAAATTTTTTGACCTTGCGTGGTTATTTCTTCAACCATTTCTTTAAGTCTTTCTTGTAACTCGGATTGATCTATTTGGCTAAGTAGGGTAAATTTAAAACCTTTATCTACCTTAGCTTCAGATACTGTAGAAATCTCTCTCAATGTCGGCATCTGAATCTGATTAATCTGTATATTGGCCATAGTAGATTCCCCTCACTTTTTCTTGTTAATAAAACTTCCTTCAATTCATTCTAAGATAATAGCCTACTAAATGCAAGCATGTCCCTTGCCTAACAGTTTTATTTTATACTATACATTGTTATTATATATAAGTATAAATCTATAGGATACAGACTCATAGATATAAATATTAACTATTAGATACAACTATTAATTTATACATATATCTTATTTTCTCTCTATAATTAAAGCATATCCATTATTTTACTTACTTAATCAGCTACTCTAGTACTAACTAAGGTCTCTTATAGCACTTTTAATCGCGTCAATACATTGCTCTAAATCTAAATTCTTATATCTCTTATTGATACTATTTATATTAAGTAATTCATCGCTAAAGTCCTTATTATCAGCTAAAAATCGTCTACATAACTCTTCATAATTAGGCTGACTTTGCTTTTTCTCTCTACTTAAGGCTCTTTCTAACCGTAAACCATCCTCTACCTCTATATATATCGGAATGATGTTCTCTTTACTAAAATATTTAACTAAGTTACTATAAGCCTCTAGAGTGACAATAATAATATAATTGTTATACTCTAAATCAATTTGTCCATCATCTATAGTTGCATAATACCAAAGTCCATTAATGGTCTCATAACATCTTTTCTCAATGATCTTCCCTTGTTTATTATAATTATCTAATGTGTCCTTATTAATGAAATAATAGGTTTCACCATCTCGTTCATTAGTCCTTTTAGGTCTTGTTGTATAGGGTACAATAGGCTTTAAATTTAATGCTCTATCATTTTTTAATGCTTCAAAAATAGTATCCTTACCTGTACTACTTTTACCCATTAAACAAAATATCTTACCCATAATTACCTCCCTACATTTTTTATTAAACTAAACTACTATTATCTTTTAATGACTATGCTGTATACAGTAGTATTTGATCTCCCTCTATTTTAATACCTTGTAATTTATCTTTAAAATAATAAATTAAAGGTATATGTTGCTGCTCTATAACTTCTCCTATGCAAACTAAAGGTATACCCGGCGGATATAGCATGATATTATTAGCTGATTTCTTTCCTACTGCTTCTTCAATACTTGTCCATTTTCTATCACTATAGCGTATTTCTCTAGGGCTAAATCCTTTTACAATCTCTGATATAATAAAGTCATTGATTCCTCTATTACTTGTACAAGTTTTTAGTTCTTTATCTATTTCTTCTAGCGCCATCCTTAATTTTGTCATACTTACTTCATTATCAGCCATAGTAGTCATTAAAATAATGTATGTTTCTAATGCTGCTTCTATAGAGATATTATATCTTATGTTTAATATCTCAGCTAATTCATATCCATTTATACTAGCTCCTAATGTTGAAATGACAATCTTACTTTTATCGTATTTTGTCTTTTCAAAATCTATTATCTTTAATATATTTAAATTACGTCCTAAATCTTCTCTGCATTTTAGTAATTCATTTACATATTGCTGCTGTATTATATTTTTATTCTCTAAAATATAAGCCCTTATATAATCCATAAGCCCCATCATCATGTATGATGGACTACTTGTTTGTATCATTCTAAGGTTTCCCACCACATCATCATATCTTATTCGTTCAGAACATATATGTAATAATCCACTTTGTGTAAGTGCCGGCAAAGTCTTATGCATACTATTAATAACCAAGTCTGCACCTTGATTTATACTACTTAATGGAAAATCCTCACTTAATGGAAAATGTGCCCCATGCGCTTCATCTACAATAAGTACTTTATCATATTGATGAACTACTTTAGATATTTCTTTTATATCTGATACAATTCCCTCATACGTTGGACTAACAACTAATACTCCCTTTGCTTTGGGATACTCTTTTAAAGCTTTTTCAACTATATCAGCCCTTATTTCTCCTAACATATCATCTTGTTTTGTATATTCAGGGCTAATGTATATAGGAGTTATTCCTCCTAAAACAAGTGCACTCCAAACACTATGATGTGCATTTCTAGCTACAATTAATTCATCTCCAGGTTTACAAATAGATAAAATACTTGTTATTATTCCACTAGTTGAACCATTGGTTAAAAATAGAGTCTCCTTAGCTCCATAAAAATCAGACATTAATTCCATTGATTCTTTAATAATACCTTGTGCATCATATAAATTATCCATTCCCATGGCTTCCGTGTTATCTAACTCAATGATACTAAGTTGGTTAAGATTTGCTGCTACTCCAAATTTATGTCCTGGCATATGAAATGCTAATTTAGACCTACTATATTCTAATAACTTATCATATAAAGGTGTATTCACCTAATCAACTCTTTTCTATTCTTAATTACTATTTCTTTCTTATAGTTTACCTTACTATTATCTCAAATACAAATAACTTAAAAACTAAAGTACTTGATCAAATAAGAATAAATAATGGACCAAGTAAATTCTCTTGGTCCATTATTTATTCTTATCATCCTCTGGGATCGAAAGTATAATATCTTTAGCTATATTATAAAACTGTTCTACTAAAATAGATTCATTTTTTCTATGATAATCACATAACCTACTAAACTCTATCTCTAATCTCTCTCTACTCTCTTCAAATAAACCTAGATTGACACAATCTTTGCTGTAGCTCTTAATAAGCTCTTGATAGCTATCTGGATTTTTCTTAATCTGGCTTAAATTAACCCCTTGCTTAGCCAAAAATGTTTTTAGCTTATCAGTTTCTTTTGCATTTTCTTGTGCACGTCTAAGTATTTTAAATTCCATCTGATTCATATAACATCCCCCATAAATCTATTTATAAATTATATTCTAGCTTGTCGCTACATATTCTCATTATAAATAGATTTACGTATTAAAATTACTATATTATCTTTTACTTATTGCCTGTATACGTACACTATATTCACCATCTGGAGAATCTATATTTACTATATCTCCTACTCTTTTTTTATAAATCATTTTACCTAAGGGTGATTCGATACTTATTTTATTATTTATGGCATCTGTCTCCATAGTCGTAACTATTTCATATTCTATATTCATATCATCTTCTATAAAATATACATTTACTATCTTTCCTAAACCAACTTCTCCATCCTCTGTATTATCAGTAATAATCGTAGCTGTCTTAATCATTCGCTCTAAATACTTTATACGCCCTTCATTCCTACCTCTTTCACGTTTAGCAGCCTTATACTCATAATTTTCGCTTAAATCTCCATGAGCTCTTGCTTCTTTTACTTCTTCATTTCTTTGTTTTCTTACTACTACTTTCCTATATTCTATTTCTTTTTTCATCTTATCAATGTCTTGCTGTGTAAGATAATTATTCATATCGTTTATATCCTTTTTCTTTTATATAATATACTTATACGTTATAAACACAATTTAATAAAAAAAGTCTTCTATTATTTAAACTAAATGCTAAAAAGGCCTTACAACTAACAATTTGTTAACTGTAAGACCTTTGATGTATGAGCCACCCGGGAATCGAACCCGGGACAACTTGATTAAAAGTCAAGTGCTCTACCGACTGAGCTAGTGACCCATATAATGCCCAGAGCCGGAATCGAACCAGCGACACGAGGATTTTCAGTCCTCTGCTCTACCGACTGAGCTATCTGGGCATGTGGTAGCGGGAACAGGATTTGAACCTATGACCTTCGGGTTATGAGCCCGACGAGCTACCTAGCTGCTCCATCCCGCGTTATAAGGTATATGGAGGGAGAAGGATTCGAACCTTCGAAGCTATCGCAA
>JAEWMQ010000040.1 GCA_023393125.1 Bacillota bacterium | reverse complement strand
CGGGGGCAGTAGAAGCAGCTGAGAGAGATAAAAAAGCTAAGTTAGCAGCAGCTAAAAGAAAAAATAAGTAAGGGGAGATTGCTATGCCAGATACGTTAAAGGTTGAGACTGATGAGCTAAGTCAACTGTCAAGGGATATGGATAGATGTTATAGAAATGTATGCTCAAACTATATAAGAGATATCAATAGTATTAAACGAGAAATGGAAAGTATTATATCTAGATATAGTGATTATGGAAGCATAGTAAGTTCTGCTAGGGGAATATTATCTAGTTTAAAGGACATAGAGTATAAAACGGGGAGTATAGAGGAGCATAGCCAAAGGCTTGTGACTAATACTAAGCAAGCAGTAGCTTTGTATAAAGAAAGCGAATACATGTCTAAAGGTGTCCTTGATAAAGGAAGATTAAGTTTTGGTAAGCCTATTAAATCTTCAGGAAGTATTGGCAGTAGTAATATTTCATTTAAAGCGAGTAATGAATTAGGAGAGAAGAGTCAAGAATGGGAAGAAGAACTCCGAATAATTGGGGGCAATCAAACAGAAAAGTTTGAAAGAAGTGAGTCAGACATAGCGTATTTAGAAGGCGGTATTTTATACGAAAGTATAGATGGAAAAATATATAAAAATGGAGAGTTAGTAGTGGAAAAAGATTATAAATATATTCCACATGAAGTAGGCGGCTCACGTGTGACAGATGGAAATGGCACTTTTGCAAAAGCTTATGTAGAAAATAAAGCAGTTTATGAGCAGATAGGAAAGCAAATTTATAAGAATGGTGTGCTAGTACCAGAAGAAAACTATAAATATGTACCGATAGAGATTGGGGGAATAAGGGACACGATCGGAAGAGGAAGTTATGTTATAGTATCTCAAACATATGTAGAAGGAGATACCATATATCAGCGCATAGGAGGAATTATTTATAAAAACGGTAAGGAGATAGCTGTAGATGATTATAAATATATCCCAGTAGAAATAGGAGGAATAAGAGAAGTAGAAGGAAATGGAGATTTTGCACAAGGATATAAAGAAGGAGAACATACTTATATTAGGATTGGAGATATTATTTATAAAAATGGTAAGGAAGTGTCTAAAAATGATTATAAGTATGTACCACAGGAAATAGGGGGGCTTAGGAAGAGTGTTGGTAATGGTAGTTACATAACAAACGGATTAGTAGAGATGATAAAGAATAATAGCAAAAATATAGAGCGTGAGACCCAAAATATAGAAAAAGATACAAGCTTATCATATTGGGAAATACCACAAGAAGTAAGGAATAGATTACCTTCTCAATGTGCTTTTATAGATAGGATTATGCCATATGTTGAAAAGGTACATAAGGAGACGGGAATACCATGGCAATTTCTAATTGCGCAAGTATGCTTAGAAAGTGGATATAAAGAAATGGTGGACATGAATACCGGAGAAAAAAGTAATAATTTATTTGGTATCAAATTTAGAGAATCAATACATGGAGTAGGTAATTATATAGAGGTCTGGACAAAAGAATATGTTTCTGCAAGTGAGTTAGTAGAGTGGAAAAAAAAGCATCCTGAATTAAAGGAACTAGGGAAAGAAAATGGGAAATATAAGATACAAGTTGTTGAGAAATTTGCTAAATTTAATAGTTTAGATCAAGCGTTTGAAAAATATAAAGAAACATTACTAAATAATAATTTTAAACATGCATTAAGAAATGCAGATGATATAGAAAAATATTTATTAGATATACAAAGTAAATTACCTGGAGAGACACATGCCACTTATGCGACACGCCCTGATTATGTAAATTTAATTTTAAGCGTAATGAAAACATATCATATACCAACTAAGGTAGAAGAAGTGCCATCGGTTTCCGTACCAACAAGTAGTGAAAAAGAAACTCCTACTAGTAATAATAACAATAGTACAGGTAGTAATTACCTTAGCTATACTATAAAAAGTGGAGACAATTTATCGGATATAGCAAGAATATATAACACGACTGTAGAGGAATTAGCTAGGTTAAATGGTATAAGTAATGCGAATGTAATTAGTATAGGTAAAACGCTGAAGATACCCCAACATACTGTAGGGGGAAATAATACTTCTTCTGAAATGATAGAAGATAGTAAGCCGCAAGTTCAAACCAATCAGAGTGCTAATATTCCGAAGAATGCATGGGTACCAGTAACCCCTGCAGTAACTAATAGTATAGGAAAAAGAAGCGCAGAGGCATATAATGCTGTTATCGATCAGTTTAATGTAACGACACACCCACGTTATACACCTGGAAAGTATACATACTGTAATATATTTGCATGGGATGTTATGAGTGCTATGGGAGTAGAATTACCTCAAAGAGTGGATAGTCAAACTAATACGCCAAGGCTATTCCCAGATGTTAAAGGTACAACAGAGTTAAATGCAAATGGAATGGCTAAGTGGTTAGAAAACTATGGTACACAGTATGGATGGGTTGAGGTAAGTGCGAAAGAAGCACAACAAGCAGCTAACAGGGGAGAACCAACTGTTACGGCTTGGAATAATCCCGGTGGTATAGGACATTTTCAGGTTGTAAGACCAACAAGAGGAAATGATACATTTAGTTATAATACGGGCGTATATGTGGCTCAGGCAGGAGGAAGTAATTTTGATTATAAGACGGCAGCATCTGTATATGGACAAGGTAAAGCTATGGATAAAATAAAATACTATACGCATAAATAGAGAATCTATTAATGAATGAGCTGTTATGTATAATAAGGAGGATCAAAATGTTTATTTTGCGTTCTTTAAAATATTTATTAGTTTGTATGATAGGAAGTATATTATTATTTTTAGTCTGCTCCTGTTCAAATCAAGCACCATTGAATAATATAATTAATGAACCTCGTGTAGAATCAAATGTGGATGAACAAAATGAAAATACTAATAAGCAAAAAGTAGAGTCTACTATTAATAAAGGCAATCAAGTTGATATAGAAGAAAAGGATCCTCTAGAGGATGAACTTATTGGTATATGGCATGCAGGGGCTTCTATAGGGGCTGGATACAGCGATTTATTTTATTTTTATCCCGATAATGAATTTAAATTAGCCTATGCGCAAGGCGATGAAGCAAAAAGGATAATAGATATATCAGGGAATTGGAGGATTAGTGAGAGAGAATTAATACTTTCAATCACTCAAAAAACTGTAGTAGAGGGAGGTGAACTTGTTCATGCCTCTCCTTCTGCGACTTCAAAATATAGAATAGAGAATGGAACTATAGTAAAAAGAGTATTGAATACGCCAGAGCTAGAGACATACGTATTAGGAGAAATAGAACAAGCAACAGATTCTCCGTATGAAAAGAAGATAGTGATAGATACCATATCCTATTGGAAAGTTAGTGAGGATCCGGAAGATAAAAATTATTTACAGCAAAGTACAGTAAGTGAAAATGCAAAAGATGATATAGGTAAAAACATAGTAGGGATAAAAGATGAAGAGGCAATGAGGCAGACAATATACCAAGCAAGTATAGGGGAATGGGAGATTAGTGAGGTTATACAAGTGGCACAATATTCTGTCATAAGCTCAGAAGAGTTAATTGGTAAAACAATAAAACTAGAGGAAGATTATTTTATTAATGAGAAAGGAGATAAAATAGAAACCAATATTCGTATATATAAATCTGATAGTATGGAATTGAAAGTAGCAGAAATGATAGAAGTAGATGATAACAGTAGTGTATATATTGTCAATATATATCAAGGAGAGGAATACTTAGTATCCATGTATTATGTTGATGGGGAATTTTGGATTAAGCTAGAAGGGCATATCTATAGATTAGTACGATAATTTATGGTTTTTACTATAGGTAGCTTCCTGTGAGGCAGCTAAAATATTAATGATAAAAGCTATTACAATGTCCATAGGTTTTGAGGCATAGCAAATAGGCGTAAGCTACAAGTAAGTGAGCTTACGCCTATTTTACTGAGTCCCATAAGGTTTGTGGTTAGAATAATAGTCTTTAACAAAAGAATTTCCTTAAATTTTTATTAGAAGAAATTTAATAATAGAGATAAAACATAGGAAATGAGGAGATAAACATTGTAAATAAATATTAAAGAAGACAAAAGAATTGACAACAACATTGTATAATCAATATCAAATCGTTGAAATAAGTTGATAATTATAATAAAATAATAATTAGAAAATTTAAAATAATCATCTAAATAATAGAAAGAGGATGAAGAAAAAATCGCTTTTGAAGAAAAGTTAAAGAGTGTAGATAAATAAATGGATGACAATATGGGTTGTAAATGAAGAAGTTTAGAACCTTTCAGTGAAGGAGAATAGATAGAAATAATGATAAACGAAAGGGAGATAATAAAAATGAAAAAAGGATTATTAAAATGGTTAGCAGTGATGATGATGGTGATGCTATGCATGCCACAAGTATTTGCACTATCAGAGATACGTGTAAGGGTTAATGGAACACAAGTGTATTTTCCAGATGGGAAGCCTTATGTGGATAGTAATAGTAG
>JAEWMQ010000050.1 GCA_023393125.1 Bacillota bacterium | reverse complement strand
TATTTCTACTACTGACTATATTACTTAGTACAAGTTGTACTGATTCTCATCTCTATAATAGAGACGTAATGAATCGACTGGTTTATAGTTACTATTTTGTTTTCAAAGTTCATTATCATCAAGGCTTTAAGCCTTTTCTTGTCTGCTGCTGTTCGCTGCTGACTTGTATAATACTACAGCATCTTTTTACATACGTCAACACCTTTTTCTATTTTTTTTTACCTAAACATCACTTTTTAAGTTATCCACTTATTATCCACAACTTATCAACTTACTTATACACATTTCGTGTATAAAATACAGTTTTTCACCTATTTACTCATGAGCTTTTCTAATATATTAATGATTTCATTGATTTTTTCATCTGCACGCTCTTCATTATGACATGCGTCTTTTACACAATGTAATAAATGTTGTTCTAATATTAATAAGTTTGCTCGTTTTAATAATGACTGAGCAGCTAGTATTTGATTAGATATATCCATGCAGTATCTCTCATCTTCTATCATCTTTATAATGCCCTCTATTTGACCCCTGGCTGTTTTTAAAGACTGTAATGCCTTTTTCTTCTCTTCATTCATCCTTGTACCTCTCCTATACTAAAATTCTTTTTCATATAATATGCTTAGCTTACTATATCATTAATCAATTACTTTCCCATATTATAGAAGCTTTTCTATTAACTTTACATTAACTTGATATGAGTTAGAAACTCATTTACAAAAAGTTTACTACTTTTTCTTATATAAAATATGCAGATTATATATCTAGTTTATAACCTGCACATCTTATACTTATTGTTATTTATTAGCACAACACTTCTTGTACTTCTTTCCACTTCCACATGGACATGGCGCATTTCTTCCAATATCAATGACTTTAATTTTTTGCCCTGTCTTTTCATCAAAGGTATGAGGACTTAATTCCTGCGCTGTAAATCCTTTATTAATCCATTTTCTTGTTCCATTTATAACAGAGGTAATATGTTTAACAATTTCATTGATCTCAGCTAAACTTTTAAATTCCACTCCTAGATTTGCAAGTTCTTCTAAGATAATTTCCATTGTTCTTCCACTACGATCGCAGTCCACTCTTGCAATCATTGTAACTGCAATAATCGCTTCTTCTACTACACTTTCCTCTATTTTATAGGTCTTCTTAAGATAAGCTTTAAGTTTCTCAATAGGAATACTTGACTCATAATATCTTTCGTCATACATTTTGTCCAATAATTCTTGAGAAGGAATATAATAGTCCTTATCTATAGTAGCTTCTATAAAATCTTTAAAGTTTGCTTTGTCTAATGCATAAATTGTTTCCTCTACAATGCAATCTTCTATAATTTTACACTGACATGCTAATCGCATATCCTTTTTTACAAACTGAGCTAGCTCTAATTCATTAATTGACTCAGCATGATTTCTATTATATAGTTCTACAGCCCAACTTAATTTAACAACTCCATATAAGTTTAATACACTTATAACATGTTTTCTGATGCTGCTATTAACTTTAATTTCCTTCATAATAGGAGCCATATCTATTTTCTTATAGGTTTCTTTGACCAAATCTGCAACTATTAATTGACGCTTCTCATTCACCTCTATAAGCTGAATTAGCTCTAGCTCCATTAGATTATAATAAGACTCTAATTCTTCATCACTTTCTATTATCTTATTTTCATTAAAAAGTGCCTCAAAATTGCTTATATCCACTTCATCTAGCATAGGTAGAATCTCTGGCATTTTTTGAGGAATTGCCTCAAGTAAAGCTTCTATTAATTCTGCTTTCTTAAGTTTATATGCACCTTTTATTCCATATAATTTAGCTATTTGTTCTAGCTCTTTCTTTCCATATGATAATTCCATTGCTGTCTCCTCTTTAAATCCTACAGTTTCACAAAGTATCTCCATTCTAACATATTATGTATTCATAATCAAAAAATCCCTTATAGGATGTTTTTGGAATCTCCATCTTATAAAGGATTTTTATACCATACTATTCACATGCATTCTTAATAATATAGTTGACATCGACCACTCTATTATTAGAAGCATTAAGCTCTGCAATAACAGCATCAAATATAAAATCTATAACCTTCTTCGAATCACATGCATAAAGCATGACATTCTCATTCGTTACTGTTTCTAGCATTAGGCTATAAACTACTATATCAGCTCGGTGTGTGAACTCTACATATAATTTACATCCCTCATAAAGTACTCTTTCTTTTAAAATTAACACAGTACTTCCCCCTCATTATAGGTTTAATATAGTTTTATCGTATCATATTTCCCCTATCATATATACATTATTTTGTATATTAAAGTAACTTTTTAGAATTTTAATTTATACTGTTTCTTATTTAGGCTTCTTTTAACTACATCTTAATAATCCACTTGAACACTAATACCTATTCTTTACTATTCCCTTTATTTCTCGCTTATAATAGTATAAAATTTTCAGATATATACTCTTTTTTCCACAGCTTTATGTTAAACCAAGGGTACTTATACACACCTTATCCACATTTTACCCCTGTTATATACAATTATACACAAGCACCTTTTAAAGTTTTTCTTTAGTATCAAGTAATACTTTAACTAAAGAAAAACTGATTTCATAAATTAAAGAATTACTTAAATCACTTTAACTCAACTTAAGCGATCCTTTGAATATTAAGATTTACCATACTTGATTAAAGTAAACTTAATGGCTGTATAAGTAACTTCTTCCGGCAACACTTCTTTAATTGGCTTAAGTAGTGTTGCACCACATTCTTCAATAGCTTCTAAAATCTGTTTCTCATATTGAGGAGGTATAAACTGAGTAAAGTCTATAGCTAGACCTTCCTGTACACACTTAATCAGATGGTTTTCTACTGTCATCTGTGTTAGGTTTCTTTCATCCGCTATTTCACTAATACTTTTTCCTTGTAAATAAAGCTCATAGGTTAACTTATGACTATCTCTAGGCGCTGATCTTTTTTGCACCCTACTAATATCTTGCCCTGAATCTCCTAAAGACATTGAATCATTATGAGTTACTGAATTTAAGTGTTTACTTACATCTATATTATTTTCATCTACATAAGCTTTAATAGTTGCCACAAAGGCTTCGCCATATTTTTTTAATTTATGCTCACCTACTCCAGTTATTTGAAGAAGTGCATCCTCTGTAGTTGGATAATTACTACTCATTTCTTTTAGAGTAGTATCCGGAAATACCATAAAAGGCTGAATATGCTGTTTTTGAGCAATCTCATATCGTATAGCTCTAAGCTTTTCAAACAATACTAGATCTATTTTTGCATCTAATTCCTGTTTATTTCTTACAGGGCTTGTTTCTTTAACTAAGACACGCTTAATCGTTACTAATTTTTCTCCTTTTAATACCTCGTAACTCTCTTCTGTAAGTTGAAGTATAGGGTATTGTGTTCCTACCAATTGTAAATAGCCTTCTGCCACCAAGAAAGCTATTAATTCCTTAATTGTGTCTTTGGGATAATCTTTCATAGCTCCATAAGTAGTAAGCTCATTAAACCTAAGGCTTTTTATTTTTTGAGTATTTGATCCCTTCAGTACATCTGCCACTTGAGTACTACCGAAACGTTCCTTCATTCGTTTAACACAGCTAAGTATTTTTTGCGCTTCTACTGTAATATCCGCTTCTTCTGTGTCATTATTACAACTCCCACAATGATGGCAGTCCTCTTCTAAACTTTGCTGACCAAAATAATTGAGGATATAGTTTCTAAGGCAACTTTCCGTATTACAATAATCCACCATGCTGTTTAATTTATCATACTCAACCTGTCTGCCTAATCCATTGGCATTTTCAATAAGATAGCGATTAGTCATGATATCTTGCGTTCCAAAGAGCAAAATACACTGTGCCTCCTCCCCATCACGTCCAGCACGACCAGCTTCTTGATAATAACCTTCCATATTTTTAGGCATATTATAATGTAGTACAAATCTTACATTGGGTTTATCTATCCCCATTCCAAAAGCATTAGTAGCAATCATAACTGGTACCCTATCATATAAAAAGTCATCCTGGTTACTACTTCGCTCTGACTCACTTAAGCCTGCATGATATTTTGTGCATGGTAAACCTAGCCTACGTAACCTTTCACAAAGCTCATCTACACCTTTTCTTGTTGCACAGTAAATCACACCACTTTCTCCAACATGCTCTCTTAAATACATTTCTGTTTCATGAAGTTTGTTTTCTGGCTTTCTTACTTCAAAGTAAAGATTAGGTCTATCAAAACTACTAGTTAACTCAAATGGTTTATTAAGTTCTAAAAGTTTAATAATATCTTCTCTTACAAGCTTGGTAGCAGTAGCTGTAAAAGCTGCCACAATCGGCCTCTTTGGTAGAGCATAAAGAATTTGGCTAATTCTTCTATAACTTGGTCTAAAGTCATGTCCCCATTGACTTACACAATGCGCCTCATCCACTGCAACCATCGAAATAGGAATGTCTCTTACTAAATCCATAAAACTCTCTGTTTCTAAACGTTCTGGTGCTACATATAAAAGCTTGTATGCTCCCATTCTAGCATTAGCTCTAATTTCTCTAAATTCTTTTGTAGTTAAGGTCGAGTTAATAAGCTCTGCCTCAATGCCATACTCTTTAAGCGTATCTACTTGATCTTTCATTAAAGAAATAAGAGGAGAAATAACAATAGTTACACCATCTAAGAGAAGCGCCGGCACTTGATAACATATAGATTTCCCTCCACCAGTTGGCATAATACCTAATGCATCTTTACCTGACAAGATAGCCTGGATCAATTCTTCCTGTCCAGGTCTAAAAGCATCATAACCATAATATTTCTTTAGTATATTTAATGGGTTCATTTTATTTCTCCTTCTTCTCTTTCTATTTATTCTTTAGATATAATGTATTCCCTAGCTTATTCCTAGTTTATAGTTGATATCTATGAATACACTCTATTCTCAGACATGACGTTATTCTCTATCTGTCCATTATAACCATAATTACGCATGACTTAAACACATAAACTTTTTTTGAGTAGCTTGCTTTACTTCCATAATAATTCAATTGACACTTTTTTGTTTACATAATATTATATTTTATATATGAATATAATCGCTTATCAAGAGTGGTGGAGGGACTGGCCCTATGAAACCCGGCAACCTGTGTAATATCAAGGTGCCAAATCCAACAGTAATTAAACTGAAAGATGAGTATAGACCGGTCAAAGCCTGAGTTTATGCTCAGGCTTTTTTTTGTGTTCAAAAGAAAATATCTATTTTTAGAAACAGGAGAGACAATGAAAAATAATAAAATACTTTCTATACGTGCAATTGTAGCCATAGGAATTGGATCAGCAGTATTTTTAATTTTAGGACGTTTTGCTTCTATTCCTACGGGTATTCCTAATACAGAAATCCAAACTGCTTATGCCTTTTTGGCACTGATGGCTGTACTTTATGGTCCATTAGCCGGCGCCTCTATTGGATTTATCGGCCATACCTTAAAAGATATTACAGCTTATGGTTCCCCATGGTTTAGCTGGATTATTGCCTCAGCTGTAGTCGGACTCATTATTGGTTTTTCAGTTAAAACCCTAAAACTTCACGATGGATACTTTGGTAAAAAGCAACTGATTCTTTTTAATGTATTTCAAGTTCTAGCAAACGTAATCGCTTGGGGGATTGTTGCTCCTACTTTAGATATACTCATTTATGCAGAACCTAGTAATAAAGTTTATATTCAAGGAGCAGTATCTGGAATCTCTAATATTGTAACCATCGGCATATTAGGCTCTATTTTATTAGCTTCTTATGCTAAAACACGAATTAAGACTGGAAGTTTAAAACTTGAAGACTAATACAAAGAAAGGAACAACTATGAAAAAACCTGTTATTGAATTTAATAACTTTAATTTTCAATATAGAGTACAACATGAACCTACCTTAAAGAACATTAACTTAACTATTTATGAAGGGGAAAAAGTACTCATTTTAGGACCTTCTGGCTCAGGAAAAAGTACTCTAGGCGCTACTTTAAATGGCCTTATTCCTTTTCGAACAGAAGGTTCCTCAACTGGTAGCTTAAAAATCCACGGTAAAGAAACGGCTAATCTTAGCTTATTCGAACTTTCTCAAATGGTAGGGACGGTTCTTCAAGACCCTGATAGTCAGTTTATTGGGCTTACTGTAGGTGAAGATATGGCCTTTAGCCTTGAAAATGCATGTATTATGCAAAATGAAATGAAAGAAAAAGTAAAAGAAATTGCTTCTATTGTAGAGGTAGCAGATTTTCTAAATGCAGCACCTCATTCTTTATCTGGTGGGCAAAAACAACGTGTTACTTTAGCTGGCACACTTGTAAGCGATGCAGACATCCTACTTTTTGATGAGCCTTTAGCTAGTCTAGATCCAGCTACTGGTGAAAAAGCCATTGATTTAATTCATCAAGTACATGAAAAGACTGGTAAAACCATTATTATCATCGAGCACCGTCTAGAAGATGTTTTATATCGTCCTGTAGACCGTATTATCGTTATGAATGAAGGTAGCATCCTATTAGATACAACACCAACTCAGTTATTTAAAGAAGAGACACTTAAGCAAAATGGCCTTCGTGAACCGCTTTATATTACAGCACTTAAGTATGCTGGGTGTGATCTTAAAGCTTTTGATAAGGTTGAACATTTAGATCAAATTAATCTTAAAGGATGTAAAGAAAAACTTGAAGCTTTTATGAATAACGCCGCAGAAGCTGAAGAAGAAGTTGAAGCTAATGTAATTCTTGAGTTTGAACAAGTCAGCTTTGGCTACGATAGAAGTAAAACTTTACTTAAAGATATTAACTTTAAACTTCACAAAGGTGAAATGCTTAGTATTGTGGGTAAAAACGGAGCAGGCAAATCTACCCTTTCAAAACTTATTTGTGGTTTTTATAAGCCTACTAAGGGTCGACTTCTACTTAAAGGTCAAGATATGAAACATTTAACGATTAAAGAACGCTCTGAATCTATTGGTGTTGTATTACAAAATCCAAATCAAATGATCTCTAAACCAATGCTTTATGATGAAGTAGCACTTGTACTTCGTAATCAAGGTTTACCTGAAGCTGAAGTACAAGAAAGAGTTTATGAGACACTTAAAGTATGTGGTCTCTATCAAATGCGTAACTGGCCTATTTCAGCCCTTAGCTTTGGTCAAAAGAAACGTGTAACGATTGCTTCTATTTTAGTCAGCAAGCCTGAAATCCTCATTTTAGATGAACCAACTGCCGGGCAAGACTTTAAGCACTATACAGAGATGATGGAATTCTTAAAAACACTCAATAATGAAGGTATTACAATCATCATGATTACTCACGATATGCACTTAATGTTAGAGTACACCGACCGTGCTATTGTTTTATCTGACGGTAAAGTTTTAGCTGATAATACTACAGTTAATGTGCTTACCAATTCAACTATTACTGAGCCTGCTCATCTTAAAGAAACATCTTTATATTCACTTGCAGTTAAAGTAAAACTTGAAGAACCTAAAGTTTTTGTTCAAAGCTTTATTAAAGAAGATAGAAGGAGAAGAAACCTATGCCAAATGTAACACTCGGATATCTTGAGGCAGATTCCCCTATTCATCGTTTGACTGGAGCAACTAAATTAATCTGCTTAATCTTCTGCTCCCTAACTGCTATGCTCACTTATGATACAAGAGTATTAGCTGTTTTACTTGTAATGAGTTTAATTTGTTTTAAAGTATCTCAGATTAAATTTAAGGAAGTGGCTTTTGTTGTTTACTTTATCTTAGTCTTTCTATTGATTAATAATGTTGCTATTTTTATTTTTTCACCTATGGAAGGATGTAAGATTTATGGTAGTACCACCGTACTATTTAAAATAGCTGGGCCTTATACTGTAACTGTAGAACAATTATTTTATCAGCTCAATGTAACACTTAAGTATTTTGCAGTTATTCCAATTGCTTTATTATTCATTGTGGCTACTCACCCAAGTGAATTTGCTGCTTCTTTAAATCGCATTGGAGTAAGCTATAAACTTTCTTATGCCGTAGCCATTGCCTTAAGATATATTCCAGATGTCCAAAGAGATTATATGGAAATTTCCTTTGCACAGCAAGCAAGAGGAGTAGATTTATCTCGTAAAGAAAAACTAACAAAACGTATTAAAAACATGAGTACTATTTTGATTCCACTTATTTTTAGTAGTTTAGAACGAATTGAAACCATTAGCTGTGCTATGGAACTTCGTTCCTTTGGGATTCATAAGAAACGTACTTGGTATAGTAGTAGACCTTTTGCTAAAAGAGATTATATGGCTATCGTAGTAGTCGTTCTACTATTTATAGCTTCTCTATGGATTACTATGAGAAATGGTAGCCGCTTCTATAATCCTTTAGTATAAATGCTATGTTTTAACCACCTATGCTAATTAGTTGTAAATTTTATCTTACTAGCACAATATGATTTTCATAAAAAGGGAGCTATGTACTCAAATCATTTGAATACATAGCTCCCTTTTACAACTAAACTTATCTACATTAAACATGATTTAATAGTGACTTATCCCCAGTAATCCGATTTCTCCACGGGATAACTTCTCTTTTTGTTATACATATATCTATACATCTCTTACTTGTAATTCTTCTTGTTATCTTTATTAACTATGTAAATTTTGATTCTATATCTATTAATAAAATGTTTTTACTTCATATCCTTTTTCTTTAAGTTGATCTAATACAGTACCCGCTACAGTAAAGTGTCCTGCTCCTACTACTACAAAGCATGTATTTTCCCCTTCTCGTTCTAACATCTTTACTATTTTTTCTGCCATATCTTTATCTCTTACGCCAAATAACATTTCTGATAGCTCATCGCTATCCCCTTCCATAAGTTTCGCATAACTAGCTTTAAAACCTTCTACATCTCCTGCAATCCAATCCTGTTGCCACTCAGCTATTAAATCTACTTCGCTTATTTCTTCCTCCGTTGCTGGATTTAAAATATTATCAATCACTGCATTTAAATAATCTTCCTGATATTCTGCTGATAAATTATCAAAAAGCTGCCCTTGGTAGATGAGCCCTTCTAATTCCACAGTACTTTTATCTTCACCCATACCCCTTAGTAAAAAGTACATATCTACACCCTGTATTGCAGCTTCTTGTGCACCTTCTATGGTTCCGCTCTGACTGTTACTAATTGAATTTAAATCATTGGCAATGCTCCATGGCTTAAATTGACCCATTTGATTTTCAGGAAGCTTAAAAGCAGCAAGTACTTTTACTAGCTTATCATAAGTTTCTTTGGAAATATGATCTTTAATAGTTGTTCCATCAGCATACATTGCCATCTGTATAAATTGGTTCATTTGCTCATTTTGAGCAAGTATATTAGCTTCTACTACAAGGGTGTCAGCCTTACTAAACGCTTCTTTTAAAGCATTATTAAGTGGATACATATCTGATGTACCTACATGGATAGAGCCTAATAGATAAACAGTATTACCACCTTTTTTTACTTGCCAAGCAAAACCTTTTGCCCCAGCATCTAACTCTTTGTATGTATGTTCTACAAATCTTATTGCTAATACTACAGCTTGTTCTGTTGTACATATATTATCTAATTCTAATCCTTGCTTTGTCCCTGATAAAAGGCCCTGCTGCCTAAAGTAATCTACACCACTACTACTCCCTATACCTTCATACTTCTCCAAAGTAGTAAAAAGTGCTTCAACAACTCCTCTTCTTGTTAGTACAGCTTTAATTGGCTTCTTTGTATAATTCTTTTTAGCTTCTAGTCCCAAAGAAGCAAACTTATTATCAACTCCCTGTAAAAGAACATCTAGCCTCTCAGCTGTAATTTCTTCTTGAAAGCTATCATAGTACCATTCCATAGGAAAAATATGATAATTCTCTCCCTCATTGAGGGTCCATACAGACCACTTACTAACTTGAGGTACTTGTGGCTCATTTCCATAGGTAGGTATAACAGCGGTTACTATCATAATTAAACATAATAGCCAGGCATATATACTTTTCTTTACTTGTAATCTTGTCATTGTCTTCCCCTTTTCTTATTTATTATTAACTGTGTAATAAACTCATGTTATTACTTCAATGTTAATCCGTTAAATGAAATAATTGCTCCTACTTTTCTTGTTCTCTAAAAGTAGATGATCGATGTACAAACTGGCTTATATAATCACATATCTCCCAAAACAATTAATTGAATAGTTTATATTTTCATAGTTTTAATATAGTCTATATTATTTCCTGCTCTTTTTCAATATATTTCCTTTTTTTCAATTTATTATATCTTTTTTATATCCAAAAACCAGTGATTCATTAGTATATTGTTGCTAGTTTTTAACGGAAAAGGAGCATTGCATAATTAACTCATTTTGCAACACTCCTTTTATTTTTAGCTTTCCCTAAGGTTATTCACCTTACCTATATTTAATTCTTACTTTTCTTTAAGCCTTTTCTTTGTATATCAGATAACTTTTAATTATTGAAGTCATTTATTTTCTAATATAATGACCTTGTGTAAAACCATTAAAAGTACTACCTTCTTTTAAAACCAATCTTATTTCTGGATTATTTCCTTTAAACAAAGGAATTCCTTCCCCTAAGATAACAGGTGCAATAGTAATAATATACTCATCTATTAAATCTGCTTTTACAAACAAATCTACTATTTCAGTACCACCAATCACCCAAATATCTTTTCCTCCTTCTTGCTTTAGAGTTTTAATTAAATCAGCTGGGTCTTGTGAAGTAAAAATAACATCTTCATTATGATCTTGCTTATTTTTTGTATAAACATATCCCTTAGTTCCTTTATAAGGGTATTCACCCCAACCCATAATTTGTTTATAAGTTGTATTCCCCATAATAACAGTATCAATAGTATTATAAAAAGCTTCATATCCACCATCTGCATTTGGATTACTACCATCTCCCTCTAGCCAATCTACTTCTCCATTACTTCTGGCGATATATCCATCTATACTTGTGGCAATGTATAAAATAACTTTTCTACTCATGCTTTTCCTCTAACTTTCTTCTTTGTTGTAGTTAAAACATTATAAGTTCATTGTATATTATACCCATCGAATATGACATGTAGCTGTCATATTTTCCATTTATTTTAGCTGCATAATCCTTCAAGCTTTATTGCTCACTAAATAGTGCTTTAATCTCTTCTTCTGACATTTTGCTAATGAAGGCTTCTCCTTCTTGCAATACACTCTCTGTAAGACCGATTTTCTTATCTTGAAGTTCTTTTATCTTTTCCTCTATAGAATTCTTCGTAATCATTTGGAATACTTGTACTTTATTTTTCTGCCCGATGCGATAAGCTCTATCTGTGGCTTGATTTTGACTAGAAAGATTCCACCAAGGATCATAATGAATAACCACATCTGCACCTGTTAGATTGAGACCTGTCCCTCCTGCTTTAAGAGAAATAAGAAACACCGGGATATCTGAAGCATTAAATTCACTAACCAATCTCATTCTTTCTTCCGCTTTGGTAGAACCAGTAAGCATAAAGTGTTCTATCCCTTCACTATATAGACGATTACTTAAGATGTCTAGCATTGTGGTGAACTGGGAGAATAAAAGAATCTTATGTCCTGCTTCTATACTATCTTTAACAATTTCCATGCATTGTTCTAGCTTACCACTTGTTTCTGTATAATCTTGAAGATACATAGAAGGATGGCAACAAAGTTGGCGTAGTCTAGTAAGGAGTGTCAGCATTTTAATGTGGCTAGCCCCTACTCCTTTAGCCTTAAGTGCTTCTTCCATCTCTTGCTTTGCTAAGGCTAGGTGAGCTGTATATAGCTTTTGCTGCTCTTCTTCCATGGTATTGTAAATAACCGTTTCTGTTTTATCAGGAAGTTCCTTTAGTACATCTTTCTTGAGCCTTCTCATAATAAAAGGTGCAATAAGCTTTTTAAGCCTTGCTGTCACTACTTCATCTTGGCTTTTTACAATAGGCATTTCATAGTGACGTCTAAATTCAGCATAACCAAATAGATACTCTGGCATAATGAAATCAAAAATACTCCAAAGCTCTGCTAGTGAATTTTCTATTGGTGTACCTGTTAAAGCAAATCTCACTTCACTCTTAAGAAGCTTTAATGCTTTAGCACTAAGGGTATTAGCATTTTTAATATATTGTGCTTCATCAGCAATACAATATCTAAAGTGAATCTCTTCATAAGAGTCAATATCTCTTTTTAGAAGTTCATAAGAAGTAATGACCACATCATGGTCTGCTATTTGCTCCAAGATTGTTTTACGCTCAAGAACCGTCCCCATTATAACGAGTACTTTCAAAGAGGGTGCAAAACGTGCTAGCTCTACCTGCCAATTAAGGACTAATGAAGTCGGACAAATAACTAATGATGGCTTACTAGAACACTTCTCAGGTGCTACAGGATTGATTTGTATTTCATCATCCATTTGAATTGCCGACTGATTTTGCCTTAATGTTTCAGTTTCTTCTTTTTCTGCTAATATAAGTGCTATCATTTGTAGGGTTTTTCCAAGTCCCATATCATCAGCCAGTATCCCACCAAACCCATAGTCTGCCATAGTTCTTAACCATCTATAGCCCGTTTTTTGATAAGTTCTTAGATTAGCTTTAAGAGATTTAGGTACTTCATAATCTGCATCCTCTACGTTTTTTACATCTCTAATGATTTGTTTAAAGTATTTATCTCTGCTAACCTCAATCCCTTCACTTTGCCTTAATACTTGATCTAAATATAAGGCTCTGTATTTAGGCAAGGTTGCTTCTCCTTCTGCTAAATCACTTTCTTTCATGCCTAGTCCATCTACAATATTAGCTAAATCACCAATCGTTGTTCCTCCTGCAATATCTAGGAAAGAACCGTCCCTTAAACGATAATATTTATTTTTCATTTTATAAGCATTTAAGATAGCTGCCATTTCCTCTAGTGGCATATTCACATCCTTCAACTCTACCTTTAACATATTATTCTCGATACGAAGGCCAATACTTCCCACCGGACTTTTTACAAGATTAATATGTCTTAACCTTTCTGTTACATGAACTTCACCTAATTCCATTAGTTCATTAATACCTGTGCGAACAAAGGCATAAATATCTTCTTCGTCACTTAAATGAAGACCTCCATTTTTTGTACGGAAATTATAATACTTTAAGATATTGCTCACACGATATTCATTAGGTGTATCTCTGGCAATTTGCTCAAGTTGTCTAGTCTCAGATTCATCCAATTTTTTATAGGGGTTAAAAATAAAACCTTTGTATTGAAACTGAATATCTCCTATAATATTCCCTTCTCCATCTAAGTCTAGAAAGGTTTTAACATGCACATGTTCTGGTGTGATTGTGGTTTTAATATCTTCGTTCATCACTACTGGTACATGTTTTTCTATTTTAGATAAGCTGGAAAGGATGAAACGCTTAATAAGGGTCTCACTAAAGTCTAATTGCTTGTTTCCATGAATATTTCTCGCTTCATACATATATTTAAGAAGTGGAAATACATCATTGCCAAAGCTCTTATCTAGACGAAGGAGCCTATCTTTAAGCAAAATATATTTATATCTGGAGAAAGCTATTGGTTCGTACTCTGCTAAGGATGTACTTAATTCGTAGTAACCACTTTCCCCTTCAATTTTGAATTCAAATCTAGGATTTCCTTCTGCAAAAAGAACTTCTCTTGTTTCTTTTCCATTCTCCACTTCTATATTTTTCCCTTTTACTAAATCAAAAAACTCATCAAAGGCTTTCGGCCCTAACGGCAATGTTTTTCGATCAGCTTTAGTGAATCCTCTATACATCCCTACCTGTCTTAAGATATCTAGATACTCTTGCGTTTTGTCTACTATAAACTGAACAACAGGCTTTGCTGCCTCATCGAACACACTCAAGTCATGTATAAAATCTAAATTTTTCCCATACACAACACGATTGCCTTGTAACATATGTTCAGCAAACTCATATAAGTCTTTAACGACATAAAATTTATTAGCCCCCACGCTAAGACCAAGGAAGAAGCTTCCTGCTCCTTCATCAATAAGTTTAATATGCGCATTAATCTTCTCATCTTCCCCAAGCTCTAGATCCTGTTCTTTAATGACTTGATCTTCATAATAGTTTAATGCATTTTGTGAATAGCGCTCCCCTTTAATGTTACGCCTGATATCCGGCATGACCTCGTGATAGTATTTAAGTAACATCGCTTCTACATGCTTACAAGCGCCCTCTTCTTGGAAGCTAGGTAAACAATTACATTCACACCAGGCCAAACGTTCATTGTAGAGTTCCACTCTTGTCTGGTAATCTCCCGTAGCTCCATGAACAGAGGACATCATTTCTATATAATCTTCATCTTGTTTTAAATGAATCTTTTCTACTTTTCCTTCTTTAAAATAGTTAAGGCCATCTTCATAGGCCTTGTAGCTACTCGCTACATCTTTAATTTCCCTTAAGGTTATCTTCATTCCTATAAACTCCTTATTTCTGACCTGAACTAATCTCTATACAAAGCATAATCATATTCTATTAATAACTAACCCTTTTATTATAGCAGATTATTAAACTTCCTATAAAAACTTTTATAAGTATTATATATTCCATTTAAATGAGAGTGAAATTGCTATAATAGATTTAACAAAAAAACCAAACACCAAGGACTTAACCTCTAATGTTTGGTTTTAATGATTTACTCACTCTTATTATCTTGATTATACGTCTGAGTTACTGCCTCCAAACTGTTATCTGACAAATTTAATTTATAATAATAGACTGGATGAGGTGGCTCTAATATACCATTTGCATCATACTGCCTTAGTTGTTGAACTTTATAAAGGATATAAGTTTCATGATATTCTGATGTTACGGAAGTGCTTCCATTTACACTCACCAATTTACTAAAGTCATTAATGATTGTATCTTCTTTTCCGTCTAATGACCTCTTATGAAAGCCTTCTTGATCTCCTAAAGTGACATAATAAACCCAATCACCAACAATGCAATAGTCTAACGGCATCAGTTTTTTCATTAGCTCCTCCACAGTAAGAGGCTGAATGTCAATCCTGTAATTCTCTTTTTGATAGTTCACCTTACAGTTTAAAAGCTCACTTATACTTCGTAATGAAACGAATGTGCGGTTGTTCGACGTATATGGAGCTTCTAGTAATTGAACTTCAATATCATTCTTATAGGCAATTTTATTACCTATTGTATATACAATCTGATCATTCCATTTGGTTATAATAACCTTTGGATTTTCCCATTTTACGTCAGCTCCTAATTCTTTTGAAATAAAACTTATTGGAACATACGTTGTATTCTTCTTGATTTCTGGAGTTACATCCATTTCAACGATTTTGCTATTCATATAGATACTTATATCTTGTGCATAGATAGATGTCCCTAACAACAAAACAAAAGCACTTATCCATAATTGATATTTTTTCATAATTTATCCCCTCTTCCATGTTTGTATTTATTATATAACATAATTACACGGATAATATCGAATAATCTGAAACGTATCAGTAATTTAATATAATAATTAAGAAGACTTCTAATACCTATATTTATTTACTTTGATAGTATTTAAATCTTCATTATATAATTGTTTAAGAATCTTGTTGTTTTAACTCCATAGTTTTAGTGGTAGGTAGACTTGTGAAATTAGGAACTTTGAAACTTATTTTTATGAATTACATAGCATTCTACTACTTGTTTAAAATAAATTTCTTCATTAAAAAAATGCAAGGACTAATATTTAGTCACTTGCATCCTCACATTTCATATTCTTAATAGTACAGTAACTTAAACTTTACACCTTATTCCTGGCCATAATAATAAGCAATAGCTTCATATAAAAATTGTGCGGCACCTACTGCGATCTTGTCATAATAAACTGTAAATCTCGGATCATCAACATAGCCTTTAGCAAGGGCAATGTGAGCTTCCCTTGTATAAGTTCCTTCTGGCCAATAGTAGCAAATCCATTGTTTATGAAGTTCACAAGCCTTTTGGGCTAACTCACCTTTTGAATCTCCTGCTTCAAAGGCTGCTTTAATAGCCATATTTACCTCCTGAGATAGAGCCTCTATATTTTCATATTGGCTTTTACTCATTTGTTTTAGTTTTGCATTGGCATCTTCTATTACTGCATCACCATACTTTTCTCTTATTTCTTTTCCATATTTCTTTTCATTTTCATCTATAAGCTCTTGTTTAAAGCCTTCAAATTTTTCCTCGTCTGTCATGGTTATTTCTCCTTTCATGGCTCCCATAGTTTGGGTAACATTACGAATAAGCTTATCTATTTGCTCACGTCTTTTTAGGAGGGCATCCAAATGCTCTGATAAAGCTCTTTGCTTATCAAAATCTGGAGCAGTTATAATTTGTTTAATCGTCTCTAAGTCTAACCCCAGTTCCTTAAAAAATAATATTTGCTGCAAGGTATCCACTTCTTTCTCCCCATAAATACGATAACCTGATGAATTAACTCTTGCCGGCATTAAGAGTCCTATCTCGTGATAGTAGCGTAAGGTTCTTGTACTTATACGGGCAATTTGCGATAACTTATTAATGGTATACTCCATGATCTCACCTCCTGAATTAAACATAAACTATGACGCTCCGTTAAGGTCAATAACTTTTTTAAAATTATTTTTGCAAATGGTGTTTAAGGTAAATTAAAAGCCAGTGTTGCCATTCCTTTTCATCTTCTGCCTGCTCATTTTTTGTTGCTTGGTAGTTCATGAGCGTTTGAATCGTATCTTTCAAAGTCTCTACATGAACTGGGCCTAATTCTTCCTTTCTCTCCCATAACTCAGGTTCACCATTTACTAATAGATTAATCTCCGTTATAGTTAATGCTTCAAATACACTAAGATATTCCTCTTCAAACAGGCACCCTGCTTCAAGTACATCCACTAAGTCATACATGCTGTGTATATAGTCTTTGATTAATCTTACTTTATCCTTGGCTGCACTACACTCACGAATTTTATCGGTTAGTTTTTTAAAGTCTTCATCTGACATCCGTTCTCCATCTATAAAATAGGTTTGAGCTTGTTTTGGGCGATATGGCAAAAATATATGTTGTATTTGTTTAAGTTCAAGTCTTTGTTTAAGTTCAACCCCTATCTTTGAAATTGCTCCGTTAATATAAATTAACAATGGAGTTTCCCTTATATGAAACGCTTCACAAAGCTGCATAGCAGCCTTTTTTAGCACTTGCTCTAATTCTTCTAGGGTATACGATTCAAGTTGCTCTTGTAATATCTTTACTTCCTCTTCTTTAAGGATAAGCCTTCCCTCTTCGTTATTTAGCAAAATATTTCCCAGGGAATTCATAAGTACAGAGTCAAAAATATTAAATAGTAAATGTTCATATTGCTTATCGTAGCTATATAAAATTTCTTCAATCTCCTCATTATCAAAGTAACCACAAAATACATTTTCTAAATAAAGATAGCTTAAATATTTTTCCACGTGCTCAACACCATCTGCAACAATTTCTTGCCGTTCAGTATAACTTAAAAAATAATCAACTGAACCAGGTGAATCTTGAGCTGCAAAATCTTGATCATAGGCTTTAAAGAATAAGGGTAAACCGTAATCAATCGTATCATTATAAGCATAATTAGCCGTTGTAAGCTTGGTTTGCTGTACACATTCCAGTAGCCTTTTCGCTGCATCTACTTTTTTACTAATCAACACCCTCCCTTCATTAAACAATGCCTCTATTCCCTTTTCTTTTATTAAAGTACCACTGCATCCTAAGTCTTCTACGCTTTTGAAATAGATGCTTAAGGTATAATAGATAGAATCCATTAGAGATTCCGCTACTTCAAATTTAATTGAACTACTACTGTCTTTATTAAAACGTCCTACTTGCTTAGCTAGAAGTTCCAATAACTGCTGCTGAACCGCCTCAAATTCTACGTTGTTAAGTACTTCCTTTTTCAATAAAGCTTCTAGTAGTTCTTCAAAGAAATGCCTAGGGTTAAATTGAGCCTTAAGTAAATTAATGGTTTTTGCTAATTCCATGCTCTTAACTTTACTCATAATCCTCATCTTCCTCCCCTAATTCTAAAGACTCTACTTTATCAAAATCCCATATACCATACTTAACATTATGGGAAATACGTTCTAATTCCCTATTTTGTAAAAGCTCAATAGAGCCATAACAACGTTTATCAAATAGTTCTCTCATTAATTGAATTAAGTCATTATCCGAAATCTCATCTAAAGTCTCATTTTTATAATAATAAAAAGTCTCTATTAAATCATCTATGGTCTCTGCATAGTTATGCTGAGAAAAATATGGCGAATCATAAAAGCCTAAAATGAGCTTACTAATTACATTACCACCAAACTCTACACGACTATTTTTACGCAATACTTCATTTTTAGTAGCAATAAGCATCTCTGCATCTTTTTCACTTAAAGTAAGATGATACTCTTGTGTCTTATCATTGCAAGCCACAATTTCTCCTTTTTGTTCTCCAACAAGCGTAGGCAATTTAGATATGAATTTATCCATTATTTTTCTCTCCTTTTTTGATTTAACTATTGACTTTTTATAATCTTTATGTTATTATAAAATTTAAGGTGTATTTATTATTTAGCATATTATACTGCTAAATAATTATGTCGTCAATTAGTTTCAAGAACTATAAGAGGAACTTTTCCTGTTCAATAAAAATAAGGCCATTTAATACTCTACAAGGTATTAAATGGCCTTTTCTTTATATTTTTCTGGCATTAAGAATACTTTCTTTAACTATCATTTACATCATTAATCTTGGCAGTATTACTGCCATTATTCAAAGTAATTGATTTTCCAAGCAATTCTTTTATTCTATTAGAAGTATAGTGCATACCTAGCCATACTCATTTTGATAATCTGTAATATAATACCATTTCTAATTAATGCACTAATCAAATAAATAAGTGGCATGCTATAAATAATCAAAGCTGACTTCCCTAAGAAGTTAACAAATTGAAGTATCGTAATCACCACTACCGCAAACATCATAAGTACATAAAAATATGCAGCTAGAGTCCCACTTATAAAGCTTAACAAAAACACTCCCATTTTCCCTATTAATAATATTGACAAAGGAGTTAACATTAATCTAACACAGTCTATCCATGCTACATCTTCTTTTTTGATAATTTTAAATATCCCTATTATAAACAAACTCATTAAGCTTATTAAAATTAAATGAGATAATATGGGATATAAAATAATTTTTAAACCCGAATCTTGAACAAATGGCATTTCTAGTATATCTTCCACTAATCCAGCTGAGTCAGATATGCCCATATAACTACTTCCCATAAGCAAGAGATAATTGCCAAACAATCCCACAAGTCCACTTACTAGCTTGCCTATAACTACGTTAAAATTAATAGCCGTCATAATAGCACCTGCTAAAATTAACAGTAGAATGCTTTTCACAGCCTGTCCATCATCTATATATGATTCTAATTCATCTATGCTTAATAATGGATTTCTAACTAATAATTTCGCCACACCAAAAATCGAAGTAGGACCCTCGTCTATTTGCCTATATCTTCTTTTAGCTGCTTTACGCATAGAAAAATCTTCCGCTTGAGCCTTCCTATTTCTACTCTTTTTTTCCTGTCTTTTCTCTACTATCTTATCTTGCGCACTCTCTAGACGTTGTAATTCTGCTTGCTTTTCTAACATAACAATTCTTTCAATTTCAGCTTGTTTTAACGCCTGCTCTCTTTTTAGCTTCTCTTCTGCCTCTTGTATTAACTCTTCTTTTATATGAATGGTTGTAGTTGTATCTAGACTTTGTGTCGTTGTAATCTCTTTCTCTTCAGTAGCTATTTCTTCTACTTGCTCCAACATCTGATCTATTCTTGCACCACATTGATCACAAAAACCACTATCATCTCTTATTACTGCTCCACACTGTGTACAATTCATCCCCATTCCTCCTCATCAGGCTATTTCCCCTTAGTTAGCCCATCCTACATTAAGAATTATTGCATAATTCAATATTTAATTCAACATTTTACTTAATAATTCTATAATCATTTTACAATTTGTGGAATATAATTCTATAAACTAAAACGTTTATAGGAGGCTGTCTCTTAATGAAAATACATCCTATTCTCTCTCATATAAAAGAAGAAATCTCAGAAGCAGAGGCATTATTAGCTCATTTTGAAGACTATGAATTACTAACACTTTATTTAAACGAACTTAGCGATTTAAAATTAAAACTTCCCACATACCGTATCTTTACTAAGCAAGAACTGCTATATGATTATAACGGTCATAATGGGAAGCCTCTTTATTTATCTACTGGTAATTATGTTTTTGATGTTACTAATCATCCTCTGTGGCACTTAGGTATTTATCCTTCTCTCCAATTAGGATTATGCCCTCTAGATTATTTTGAGCTCTATTATCAAAATGACTTAAAAACTGCTACTGAAGCTGGACCTATCGTAGGCAAACTCCTAACAACCTAAACTACAGGTGATTCTTTTTGTGAGCTTTCTTGCTTCCTCCATCTAAGTAATGCTATACCTATGATGATTAATAGCAGACTTAATCCTATTAAAATCAGCAAATTGCTTACTTGTAATTTACTAAAATCTATAGAAATATATTCTACGACTTTTCCAATTATACTCTTTTCAAAATGTCCACTAGCTACGGCTAGCCCATTGTTCAAGAAGTGTATTAACATTCCTACAAATATAGAGCCAGATTTATAGACTGCATAAGCAATAGCAATACCCAAACAGGTAGTAGGGATAATTCTAATAAAGTCCATATGCATTAAACCAAATAATACACCACTTACGATAATGGCTCTTCTATAAGATTTTTCTCCTTTAAAGGAACTAAAGATAAACCCTCTAAACAAAATCTCTTCACCTATAGCAGGTGCTACTGCTACAATAAGCAAATTAATAATGAAATGGTCTTTCATAATTAACAAATCATTTAAACCTTCTGCTACCTCTTGATTTTGAGGGAATAAAAAGATTAGTAATGTACTTATTAAATTAATTGCTATAAAAACACCTGCCCAAAGGCTTATAGCCCCTAGTATACTTTTTACACTAGGTACATTTAATGAATAAACCTTCTTAAAGTCTGTCTTAATATAAATAGACAAAAGAACAGGGATCATAACAAAAATAATTTGGTTTCCTACTAATCCAGGGAGTCCAAACTTTAATTGTATATAGGACCCTACATATAATAAGAGCAATAGAGCCACTCCATATACCATAATACCATCACTTATAGTAGGCATTGTTCCTTGCTTAATGTTTGATCTTTTTTCTAAGAAAGAGAAGCCTTTGCCATTTCCAAACAATACTTCTTCCGAATTAAAGAGCTTAGAAAGTACCCAAACAGACAGCATAACAAATACAATATTCGAAATCATTACCATTGCCATTAAAGAAATATTATATCTAAAACTTAATACACTCTTTATCAAGAGCACCACATTAACGACAGGTATATTAGCTGTTACACTATTTAATTCTAGATTAGGAATCATTGAACTATAAGATAGAATTGTTCCAACAAGCATAATAGGTGTTACAGCATTTTGTGCTTCTTTAAAGCTTTTTGCAAGAGAGCAAACACACATACTAACAGCCGCGATAATCATGGAGAAAATAATAAGGCAAATCAAAGTGATTATGAACGGTATAATTAATGCATTGACATTAAAATTAAAATCATTAGTTACTAACATCTCTTTATTACTCAAAAAGATAAATACCACACTAAATAAAATAGATAGGATACTTAATAAAGCTGTGACAATCGTACTTAAAGCTACTGCTAAATATTTACCCATAACAAGCTCTAGATTTGTAATAGGTAAGGTTAATAAAGTCTCTAAGGTTCCCCTTTCCTTTTCTCCTGCCATTATGTCTATAGCTGGATAGATAGCCCCAGTAAGAATTCCTAAAATAAGCATAAAGGGTAAGAACATTCCTATCCAATACCCTGCAACCTGCTCTTTTCCTGCCACATCCACAACTTCATAGCTTATAGGCTCTAAAATCTCTTCTACCTCTAAACCTGCTGCCACAATACCCTCTTTAACTAATTCTTCTTTATGTTGCTTTAGAATTACCTCTATTCTATTAGCTGCCTCATTATCATCTTCAATTGAAGAATTAATATAGATTTTGTAATTAACATCTTTATCTATCTGTAGCACTTCAACATAGGCCGATATCTCCTTGTCTTCTAGTGCCTTTATATAATCCGTCACCTCTACAATCTGCAGTTTACCATCTTCTTTAGTCAGAGCTTCTATCTTCTCCATAACCTTACTGTTAGGCATTTCACTAAAAGCTATAGCTAATTCTTTTTGAGCCATACTTGTGCTAGAAATGCTCATAATATACATCATTAAAATAATTAAAATAGGATAAAGGAGGATAGGTAAAATCACTGTCATAAACAGCGTCTTCTTATCCCTTAATATATCTATCATCTCTTTTTTAAAGATACTCTTTACAATATATCCTCTCATGCTAATACCCCTCTTTCCTTAGCAAAGTGAATAAATACATCCCTTAGGTTATTTGTATCCGTTTGCTGTTTTAGGGCCCCTGGTGTACCTTCTGCTATGATTTGACCTTCATGAATCATTAATATACGGTCACACAATGTTTCCGCTTCCTCCATATAATGAGTAGAATATAAAACTGTTTTCCCCTTTGCTCTTTCTCCTTTCATAAATTCAATGATATCCTTGCTACTTAAGACATCTAACCCTAAAGTAGGCTCATCAAAAATATAAACTTCTGGAGAATGTAATAAGCATCTTGCTATAGAAACCCTCTGTGTTTGACCCGTTGATAAATTCTCTATACGATTATCTAAGAAACTATGTAAGCTCATAATATTTGTCACTTCATTAATAGCCTTTTCTATTTCCTCTTTACTCATTTCATAGAGTTCCCCAAAGGTTCTAAATAATTCTCTTGGCGATAAGCGTCCATAAAGCTTTGTATTGCCTGATAAGTAACCTATCTTCTTCTTCGCCAATTCCCTTTGTGTCTCATAATCATATTCCATGACCTTAATGGTGCCTGAAGTAGGTGTTAAAATTCCCCCTAACATTCTAAGCAAAGTGGTTTTTCCTGCACCGTTAGGCCCCAATATGCCGTAAACTTCTCCTTGATGAGCAGAAAAATTAACATCATTAACAGCTAAGAAGTCTTCTGTTTTAGTTCTAAGCTTTCCTAAACTTTTAATACTCTTTTTCTTTTCTTCTTCCGCTTTTACCGTTCTTGTAAAAACTTTGGATAAATGAGTAACTTGAATCACTGGAACTTGTTCCACTTACATAACCTCCTTTTTAGCCTTACTGAAATAACTTATCAGTGTCCTCTTAATCTATATGTGTTTTATATCTTATCTTATTATACTTATAAACCCTTTTGTCTGAGTAATATTTAGGTATAATTAATATTTATGAATGTCATTTATTCATCTATGGTTTCCATAAAATGAAAAGGCCTTCTCTTTGCCGTGGGGTGACGCCGAGAAGACCTTTTCTTTATATTATTGAGGGTTAAATAAGAAGTTTTACACTTTGTATACTACGCTTTCATTGTGTTGTTTATGTGTTGAAAATATAATTTTTCTGTGAAGATTGCTAACCTATTATACTAATGCAATTTTCTTCTTTTAACCAATTAATTTGAATCTGAAGCAAATCTCCTAAATCGCGTAATTTAAAATAAGTAGTTCCATTAATCTTATAGGTTGGTAACATAACTTCTTTATCATGGATATATATTTTAGTATCTATTGAAATGGCATTCTGCGGAACCTTCTGCTGCAGCATTTCTCCTGATGATTGATAAGTTGTTCCCAAATTAATGACAATTGCTCGTTTACCCTCATCCCATGCTACAGAAAAGCTAGATGCTGTATCATTTATAGCCTCAGCTACCTCTCTTATACTCAAGTAATTACTCCCTTTTATATCATAGCCTACTATATCTTTCTTTTCTCCACTGACCCTTATTTCATAGGGAGATGGTGTAGCCTCTATGTAATTATTAAGTGCTTGTTTTTCAATCACTTGACTAATCTTTTTAAAGCTTGAGAAGTCGCCATCATGATTAGTTAAAATACAAAGCAAATAAGGTCTAGGTCCCTCAACAATAGCCATATCATGAAAGGATTGATCTGCCCAACCATATTTTCTAACTACTGGATATTTAGATACAATCATAGGATTAGTAGTCGATAACATAAGTTTCCTTAGCTCCGGTCCATAAGGATTTTGCTTTATAAAATTATAAATAGCTTCTATATAAATACCTGCTTCAGAAACCAGTATATCTCCATTAGTTGCATATTTAATATCTTCTGGATACTTTAGTCCTAGCTTTTTAGCATATTCTTTGTAGCCTGATACTGGAAAGTTTTCTCTAATTATACTCATGGCCACATTATCGCTATACTTAATCGCATATTCTAGAAGCTGTCTCAAAGTAAATGTGGCTCCTACTTTCATCTCTTGTATTTTTCCTGTTCCCTCTGCCTTATGCCTCTCTGCATAAGTATAAACCTTATTTAAATCACACTTGCCTTGAGACGCTAAATCATAAACATACATGCAATAGGGTGCTTTAATAATGCTTGCTATAAAATATTTCTGATTTTCATTATATGTATATGTATATCCAGATTGTATATCTTTATAAAATACCGATATCCCACTACCACAACTCTTAATGACCTTTTCAACTTCCTTAATACCTTCTTGGCTCCACGAAAAGTCATCTGTTTTACCATCTGTTTTCATAGTAGCTAGCCGTTTTTCCCTTGTATCATCTATACTTGCATAAACTATACTTTGCATGATTATAGTCAAGACCAATAAACACCTTACTACTTTCTTTAAAAGAGACTGCATATTCTTTTCCTACCTTTATTTTCTTATCAGCTTATTCTATAGATTAATCTACTATAAACCACTCCTAAATATAACTGTCTTTCTAATACTATAGCATCTAAACACCTTTATTAAAATGTTCATTCTTGTCTACTTAATCCCTATATAACTTAAGCCACTGGTATAGCTGTTTATCTATAATATTTAAAAGTCTCTGCAAATATATTAGGACATAAAAAAGAAGTACCTACAAACCGATTCGGTTGCAAGTACTTCTTTTATCTAACGGAGAGACTGGGATTCGAACCCAGGGAGGTGTTACCCTCGCCGGTTTTCAAGACCGGTGCCTTAAACCAACTCGACCATCTCTCCATATTAAATTGTATGCCCGAGACCGGAATCGAACCGGTACGAGGGTTAGCTCGCAGGATTTTAAGTCCTGTGCGTCTGCCAGTTCCGCCACTCGGGCATATAAGCTGTAATCACTTATTGCTTAATCATTATAATATACCTTTTGACCTAGGTCAACACCTTTTTTACTTTTTCTCTAATTATTTTTCGAACACTTTCTAACGATTTATTTATGATTTTACAAATATTATTGAGTATTTTTCATACAACAAATCTTCTTTACCCCTTCTGAATATAGAAAACTAAATGCCTAAACTCATTTCTTATGTGTTCAAAATAATTTTTATAACATAAAAAACAGCCTATCAATTTTATCATTGATAGGCTAGCTTTAGCTGAGCTGGAAGGATTCGAACCTTCGGATGCCGGAATCAGAATCCGGTGCCTTACCACTTGGCGACAACTCACTAACATATATTATATTACTATTAACTATCTCATATTTCAACTATATTATATTTTCTTTTTAAATTTATATATTAATTAAAATATTATTTAAACACCCTACCATTTAATCTAAATAAACTTTTCACTATTGCATCTCATATTTATGTGTTATATCTATTTACTTCCTATCATATTGTACGATATATATATTATTACGGTGAAGGGAGATTTTGTATCATGTCCTATTTTGAATATAAATTACAACAGCTTACAAACTTCCTAGGCGAAAAGAAGCTAAAGCAGTTAGGTTTATTAACTTGTGAAACCTGTTCTCATATTATGGCTCATGCTGAAGGAATTATTGCTCCTACAGTTTTATCTAGTCGCACCTATTTAACTCCTGATAAACTAGCTGATATTAACAAACAATTTAATGATTCTACCTTGCTCACTCCAAACACTTCTTACTTAAGTTTTCCTGATGAAGTAATTGAAACCCCTGAAGTAGATTCAGTAAACAAAATGACTCAAGTTAGATTGACAAATACGATAACTGCGACAACTGATTCTATTGAAGATGCTGTTCCTATAATAACTTCAACAAAATCTTCTTATCCAAGCTCTCCTAAGACTGCTGAGCAGCTTTTAGCTGAAATTCTTTTAGATATTACTACTGCTCATCCCCCTAAAGATACAGACTTAGGTATAGGATATATTTATAGCATCTATCCATCTTCTCCACCTCATGCCTTAGCTTGTACAGAATGTAATCGCCTTTATGCTATTGCACATCCTGCACTGCAACTTATGCCTCTTCCCGTAAGACTTACCTGTACAGAGTATGAACTACTCAAAGGCGTTTATGTAGATATTTTGCTTTAATTTCTATATTCCCTTAAAAACTAAAGTTTATGTTAATATTTTGTTTTTTTATATTCTTATTCTACTATATGCATTATTCCTTTACCCGCGTTTAGAAACTAATGATCAAAAAATAAATCATGTATCTGTCGAACTTTATCGTTCTAAAGATGGAGGACTAAATTATCTAACTCTTAGCACTCGTGTATTAAATGATAAAAATAATTACTCAACTACCAGCGTTATTAAGCACCTTATAGTAGATTGGGACTTTATTGATAATCTTATTTCGAATACATATACTACTAATGGAGCTAATGTAGGAGAGTCAGTTTAATCCCTATTGATTAATAGTTTAATTATGTTATGCATACGAAAATACATTACCACAAACTACCTTTATATACTAAAAGCGATTCTTTAACCTCCCATCTTATAAGAGGCTATGGAATCGCTTTTATCGTTTTTTACATCATTTTTCTATGGTATCTACTCATTTAATTCCATTGTATTAAATGTCCCATTAGCTAAAAAGCTAATAATCAAAGTAACTAATATATTCCAGCCAATCACAACACCTAAAACAATTTCCAAAAGGCTATTGATATCACTTAATCCCCCACTTGTTTTTAGTCCTACGTAGCCACCCAAAAGTACGCCTGGTACTTGCATGGCAATAGCAATAAAGTAGTATAAGACAAAAAATATACCTTTATTTGCAATACTTCCTATGAGTCTCTGTGAAAGCAAATTGAGAGCAATCAAGAAGGCCTCAAAAGATACCCTTAATAAAATACCTAAGCCAATTAATCCAAACGGCATTTTTAGAATTATTCCTATCAAACCTATAATAAGCACATTTTCCACTAAACACCTAATACATCCTTCTAATGCCGAAAATATGAACTTTTGAAATCCACTAATAGGTAATAAATAGATATAATGGCACTGCAACTCCATTGACCAACGTTCCACTCTCATAAGCAATACTTGTAAATATAACATGAAAACCAAAATACTTGCAAATAGTATACTCTCCTCCAGTTGAAAAGTTCTTTTTAAAACATAAGTAGCTCCTATAGCAGTTAAACATTGTATAATCGTCCCTGTATTAATAAATGTCTTATGATTACGCTTACCTTCTAATAAATGCTTATAGAAGATAGTCGCCGCTCCTTTTCCATGTCTTATCCCTAATTGTTTCAAGCGCCTATTTTTCTTAGTATTTGTATCCGCCAAGAATTTTCCAGATCTAAGACTCTTCTGTAAAGCCTCTCTTTGTTCTGTAGCAGTAATAACCTCTTCATAATAATCTAGTTTTCCTACAAATATCTCTCTGAGCATCCAAACAAGTACTATTACAAATAACACCAAATAAATAAGCATTCCTTGCCAATTTTCTGATAAAGCTTTACCAACGATAGCTCCACTCCAACCACCCAACGGAACAAGACTTAATAGAAAACTAATATTTTGTAGTGCCTGCCATAATTTTTCCCCTGTCTGGGTCTGATAAATAACGCTTCCTGTTAAAATAACTAATGACCCTACTAATATCCATTTAACCTGAGTTTTTCTGCTAACATTTCCATTCATATAAATATATAACAGCATACTTACAATTTGTAACACCCCTAGGAAAATGAGATATCCTAATAAAATAAAAAGACACTGCCCCAAACTAATACCATAGGTACTTAATAACCTAGGCATTTGAAAAGCTAAGATTAATCCTATAAATAAATTAGTTGCTGTTTGCTTTAGTAATCCATATAGTAGAACTTGTTTTTCAGAAATTGGAGCTGTAAATAATAGATTAATATCACATAATCTAAAAAAAGTAGTGCCTTTATCTATACCGTCATAAATTGCCACATAGAAAATAAGTAAAAAGAATAGGGTAATTATCATTTCTAATTCTTTAATATCTCTTACTTTTGTACCTACTTCGATGGGCTTTATAAAAGAAATAAACATACTAAACCCAATAAATGCAACAATTATAACTGTCCCCACTAGCTTAGCTGGATGTCTCATTAAATCTAAAATATAGTTTTTTAACTGTTTCCTAAAAAGATAAAAGAATATATTCATCAAGCTCGCTCCTCTTTTATAGTGGTTTCAAAAAAGCTTTCTTCTAAGCTCTCACCGCTTAATTCGTCCTTTAGCCTTTTAGCTATAAACTCACCATTCTTCATTATATAAGCTACATCCCAATAGTCTTCTATACTTTCTATCATGTGTGTACTTATAAGTATTGTTCTTTTATCCTCTTTTAGTTCTAAAAAGAGTCGTTTTAACTCTTTAATTGCATATGGATCTAATCCTACCATAGGCTCATCAAAAATCACTACCCCTGGCCTATGTACTAACCCACAGCATATACTCA
The DNA here is from genome assembly GCA_023393125.1 of Bacillota bacterium. Taxonomy (GTDB): domain Bacteria; phylum Bacillota; class Clostridia; order Lachnospirales; family Cellulosilyticaceae; genus Cellulosilyticum. The sequence continues at coordinate 3,887 of JAEWMQ010000050.1, read as the reverse complement.
CTTTTTGCTGCATACCTTTGGATAATTCCGTACTTAGTTTATCCTTTTTATCCATTATCTCAAAACGCTTTAATAAATGCTCTGCGTAGTCCTCCCAATCATTAAGTTTATATGCTCTTGCCATAAACTCTAGGTGTTCCCACACAGTTAGAAGAGGATATAAACATGGGATTTCCGGAATATAACCTATCTCTCTTTTTGCCATAATGGTTTTATTTAATTCATCTCCTATGTAAATTTCACCTTTAAATCTCAAAAGACCTGCGATAGCTTTAATAAGTGTGGATTTTCCTGCTCCATTAGGTCCTAAAAGAATACCAATCTCTCCATCACCAATCTCAAAACTTAAATCATTGTTAGCAACTAATTTTCCATACTTTTTAGTAACATGTTTAACCTGTAAAATAATAATCCCCTCCTTTTCTCCTATTGTATCAAATTATATAGAAGTAGGGTGGAAAATATTTATTATTTTCAGATAAGTGGAGATATACATTATAAAATTACTGCTAAGGGCTTAGACGATACCTATAAAACCACTAAAGACTTTATACCTAACTGTACTTCTACCATTGATTTGTTCCATGAAGATGATAACGGTATTACTAAAGTAAACTTTTTTAGATGAAACGCATTTTAAAGAGGCAGAAAATGGTAATTGTTCCTATAATTAATCCTTTTATTACTCTGCAATTTCACAAATGGCAGGTAGTTTATCTTTTATGTCTAAACATTATTCTTCAATGACTTCACTTGGTATGTTTATGAATGTTGCTATATAAAATTTGATAATAACTACTACTCTTGGTAAACATTCTTTCATCTAGTATTTAAATTGATGCTTTCTTATTACAAGACAAATAAAAGACCATGAGAATATCTCATGGTCTTTTATTTGTTAGAGCGGGTGATGGGAATCGAACCCACGTAGTCAGCTTGGAAGGCTGAAGTTCTACCATTGAACTACACCCGCATTCATTTATAATTAACTCTGCTTTTGAGAGATTGCTTTTACTTAGTTCCGACTAAGTAACCCCATCATCAACATTTTTTAATTAAAGTTTTGGCAGCCTCCTACTCTCCCAGTCCGTCTCCAGACAAGTACCATCGGCCGTTTAGAGCTTAACCATCGTGTTCGGAATGGGAACGGGTATTTCTTCTAAGCGCATTACTACCAAAAATTATCATCAAATTTTCCTGACGACAAATAATATAATACCCCAAATAGCTTTTCATGTCAACAACTTTTTTATCTTTTTTATTTATTTCTTCTAATATCTCTTTTATTTTTCATATAGTATACTACTACAAAGAAATTATCGTTATTCATTTTATACTAATTATACGTATTAAACCCATCATATTTAACAGTCACTCATACTATGTGCCTATTAAAATATTTCTTTGTTCATTCTTTGAAACTTATTAGTTTATATTTAACTTACACCTTTTATTTCCAGAATAATCGGAACTTACTTGGATCTACTGACGTCTAATACATCATAAATTAATTAATAAAGAGGTGATTTCTTATGCAATTAAATAGTTCATATAAGCCCCTTCGCTTACTAATGATCTTAGTTCTATGTCTTTCACTAATTGGCTGTGCATCTAAATCTAATGAGTCCACTTACAATTCCATATCTCATCTTGCATCTTCTGCTACTTTAACAGATAGTTTAGAAGAGGCAAATACTATACCTTCTAATACAGAAAGCTATAACAACTTTACAGAAAATCCTTTCATTAAAACTGCTGATGAAACTTTCTCCACTTTTTCTATTGATGTAGATACAGCTTCCTATAGCAATGTACGACGATTTATTACTAATCAAGAACTGCCTCCTGTAGATGCTGTCCGCATTGAAGAACTGATTAATTACTTTAGCTATGACTATCCTGAACCTGAAAATAATGTTCCTTTCTCACTTTCCCAGGAAATGATTTCTTGTCCTTGGAATGAATTTAATAAACTTCTACTTATTGGCTTACAAGGGAAGCGACTGCAACCTGAAGAAATTCCTCCTAGTAATCTTGTATTTTTATTAGATGTATCTGGCTCCATGTCAGACCCTAATAAATTACCTTTATTAAAAAAGTCCTTTAACATCCTTACATCTAACCTTAAAGAAAGTGATAGTGTTTCTATTGTTGTGTATGCTGGTGCTTCTGGGGTTGTTTTAGATGGTGTAGCAGGCAATAATGAGTCTGTTATTAATGAAGCTTTAGAATCTCTTGAAGCAGGTGGATCAACTGCCGGTGCTGAAGGAATTGCTATGGCTTATAAATTAGCAGAAAAACATTTTATTAAAGATGGTAATAACCGTGTTATTTTAGCAACTGATGGTGACTTTAATGTAGGGCCTAGCAGTGAAGCTGATCTTATTAGGGTTATAGAGAAAAAGCGTGATAAAGGAATTTTCTTAACTGTTTTAGGTTTAGGTATGGGGAATTATAAAGATGATAACATGGAAAGCTTAGCTGATCATGGTAATGGCAATTATGCTTATATAGACTCATTACAAGAAGCCAAAAAAGTATTAGGTGAGGAACTAACGGGTACATTATTTACTATTGCTAAGGATGTTAAAATCCAAGTGGATTTTAATCCAGCCACAGTAGAATCTTATCGACTAATTGGCTATGAAAATAGACTTTTAAATAAAGAAGACTTTGATGACGATACTGTGGATGCCGGTGAGATTGGTGCAGGTCATAATGTAACTGCCTTATATGAGATTGTCCCTGTCTCTAGTCCTAATACAGTAAAAATAATAGCAGACTATTATACTGATACTACTACCCCTATATCAGATGAATATGGTCTTATTAAGCTTCGCTATAAAGCTCCTGATTCCAATGAAAGTCGTTTACTTGCTACTAAATTTTCACCATCACTCACTGAATCAAATAAAAATGTTACCTTCGCGGCAGCAGTAGCTGAATATGGCATGCTTCTAAGAAATTCTTCATATAAAGCTAATTCTTCTCTTGATCAAGTCCTTTCTCTAATTAAACCTTATATTAATGAAGATATTCATAAGTCAGGATTTTATGACCTAGTTGAAGCAACTACGCCTTTACTTTCTTCAAGTTCAAGTAATACTAGAACTTCCCCTATAGAAAGTTCTAGTATTATAAATGCTTATATGTCCATTGTTAATAAACTTTATGAAGATGATCCTGCACTTAATGATCAAATATCTATCTTAGCAATAGATACCTCAAAAATGTGTAATATTACTTCATATGAGAAAGCCCTCTTACTAGAAAAGCTAAGAGATGTGTATGAGTTAGAAATTATCGACTCTACTTTTGAAGCTCTTCAAAAAGATGGCTATATATTAGCAGATGAACTTTATTTTCCTAATGGCATTCTTATTCAAATAGAAGATACTCCTATCCAACAAGACTCTACCTTTACCTTCCATGCTTCTAAATGGCGTAGTGGCTTAGGCTCTATTGGTTATAACAACGCATCTATTACTTATAATAATGATATCTGGGATATTACAACACAGGGCTCTTGGGTTTCTTAACAATTAAGTCTTTTTTAATCAAAACATATCTACCTTTAGGCACAAAATAAGTTTAGGGATCAAATAAGTAGTTATTAATATGATTGCAATTACCATACTGGCCTTGCTATATAGATAGTAAAAAAATAATGACCTCATTATACTTAAAATGATGAGGTCACTATTTTAAAAATGGTTTTAAATACAAAAAAACACCCTTTCGGGTGCTCTCTTCTCATACTTTCAAAAACAAATACTACAACTCGTTTAACCGTTTATTTTTAGGTCAAACCCTCGAACCGTTAGTATTGGTCACCTGAACATGTTACCATGCTTACAGCTCCAACCTATCTACCTCATAGTCTCTAA
>JAEWMQ010000117.1 GCA_023393125.1 Bacillota bacterium | reverse complement strand
TCCGTGTAGTATTTCTACTACTGACTATATTACTTAGTACAAGTTGTACTGATTCTCATCTCTATAATAGAGACGTAATGAATCGACTGGTTTATAGTTACTATTTTGTTTTCAAAGTTCATTTGTTTCAGCAACTGCTTGCCGCTGACTTTTTTAATAATACACTACTTCCTTACGTACGTCAATGCTTTTTTTATTTTTTTATTTTCTTTTTATGAAGTTATTCTAAAATCAGTTAATATCTTACATTATTATAAGGAAGTTAGGGATTTTACTTCTATTTTCTCGTATAATATTTCTATACAACTATTCAGTCATGTAGATAGAAATTTGCAGGGGAGTTTATGAGAAAGGCTGATGGGCGGAAATGAGAGGGCAGACCTATCTTCCAGGGTTCCGGTTCAAGTTTTTTGATGCACTAGGCTCACTTATTTGGATGAACGTGCGAAAACTCGCTAACGCTCAAACACTCGCACTAAAATCCATCCAAAACGCTGGCCAAGTGCCTCTAAAAAACTCTCCCAAGTCACTCTTCCAGATAGTTCTCCCCTCTCATTTCTTCCAAACGTTATTAAACTCATAAACGTTCCTGTCAGTAAAGCGGCGTGAGAAAATATAATAAGATTTCAAGCTTACAAGCTATTTTCTCATATTCTGCCCTAATAATAACGTATAAAGCTTCTTTGTAGTTTATTCTTGTAAAAGCAGAAGCTATGTAGGGAGACTAGTGGAATTGCTGGAAGATGCCTTGGAGCAGAGCTTAGGAACTCTTAATGAAGTAATCTTTATGGGTTTTAGGGTGAGTGTTTGAGCGTAGCGAGTTTTCACCCGTTCATAAGGATTACGAATTTAGAGTTTCTTAGCGGAGTGAGATAGCAGCTGGAAGCAAGTACACTAGCCGGACTACATAGCGGCAGCTTAACTTTACACATTATTATTCAAATTTTTATTTATACTAATGACTGGACAGTTAAAATTCTACTTCTTTATAGAAAGGATAAGTCTATGCCATACATCGATTCAAAAATCACGTTAAAATTATCAGAGGAGAAAAAGGAAACCCTTAAAACTGCACTTGGGCAAATCATCACTACCATTCCAGGAAAAAGTGAAAACTTTCTTATGATAGGTTTTGATGATGAGTATTCCCTCTTCTTTAGCGGTAAAAAACTTGATAAAGGCGCTTTTGTAGAAGTAAAAATCTTTGGTTCTACTTCTAATGAAGCTTTAGAACAAGTAACTGCTAAAATCTGTGCTCTTTATGAGAAAGAACTGGGTATTCCTCAAAATGCAATTTATGTTAAATATGAATTTGTTAATCACTGGGGTTGGAACGGACATAATTTCTAATTAGATTGTCGAAAATCAAAAGACTAAAAGGATAGTTTTAATCCTTTTAGTCTTTTGATTTTTTAATATTTGTGTGATTCATTATTTCTTGGGACTATTAACGCTACTTTGTTGCAACTTTTTTAAGTATGCATTCAAAATACCATTGCTACTCCCTCTTGCTCCTGAAAAAACTTGAAGGCCGTAATCCTCTAGCTCTTTTTTTTCATTAGCAGTGATTTCTCCACATAACAAGACCTCTACGCCTTCATTCTGCAAAATATAGATCAGTTCTTCACGATCTCCTCCTGAGACATTAACTAATATCTTACTAGACGCTCTTCCTTTTTGTAGATCAAAAATTTCAAGTCCCTTAGTCGTTACAAACTGTTTAGACACACTTCTTCCATCAGTAGTAATAGCAACTCTCATAGGCTCCTCCTAAATGGGATGGCTATCTTTCTTCTTCATTATATGCTATCTTACTCTAGTTCATGTTTAAAGGTTATGATTCTTATATATTGAAGTATCTAATCATTTCTTTTAGACTCTCTGCTTGCATTGCTAACTCTTGGCTAATTCTTGCTTCTCCTTTGGCTGCTGCAACATTACGTTTTACGATATCTGATATTTGGTCTGTTCCAGTAGTCAAATCTTCGACGGCTACTTTTTGTGTATCAGCATTTTCTATTAGTAGCTTCATGGTTGCATCTGTTTGCTCTACAGATTTACTAATATCTTCTAAACGCTCAGAGGTTTCCATTAGCTTATCCTGTCCAATTTCAACTTGCATACTACTATGTTTTACCATCTGTTCTATATCTTTTACAGCCTCCAAGCTTCTATTAGCTAATTCTCTAATTTCACGTGCTACTACTGAAAAACCTTTTCCACCCTCTCCTGCACGAGCTGCTTCAATAGCTGCATTTAATGCTAATAGATTGGTTTGACTGGCTATAGCATCAATAATCTCAACAATTGCTGATATACTCTTACTTGATTCATTAATGTTGTTCATTGCCGATGTCATATCAGTCATAACTAGCTTTCCTTGTTCTGCCTTTTGCTTGGTGACCTCTATCATCTCTGTACTTTTATTGATTTGATTTACATTATCAATAATCCTATGAGAAATAACATCAGTTTGTGTTATGAATTCTTCTATTATATCCGCTTGCTCAGCAGCATCCTCAGCTAAGCTAGATGAACTATCAGCCATCTCTTTCGCATTCTCTATAAATCCTTCTGCTATATTTCTCACTCTAAATAACATAGTAGAAGTGTCTTTAATAAACCTAGCTATAGAAAGTTGTATATTTTTAAAATCTCCTAAGTAATTTTGTGATAAATCCACCTTAAAATTCCCTTTTGATAATTCATCCATGACCATATCAATGTCTTGAATATAAGTATGGAGTGTGTGCATAGATTTTCTCATACTATCTGCCAATCTTCCAACTGCATCTTCCCCTCGATAGGCAATTTCTACTTGGATATTTCCTCTTGACATTTCTAATGCAGCCTCTTCTAGTTCTCCTAAAGGTCCCACTATCCCCTCTGTAATTTTTAATACAATCAAAATACTGGTTACAATAGCTGCTATGAGTAAAGTAGCTACTATTCCTATGGTGATATTACTTAGCAGCATACTGCTCTTTAATACATTCTCTTGCTGATTATAAGTATGTGCATCTAGTTCTCTGACTAGCTCAAATGATTTATTTAATAACTGATAGCAGTCTTCTGTAATCAAACTATAAGCATCTTCTTTATTCCCTTGTTCAATAAAGTTAATAGCATCCCTTATAGCTGTTTCCCAGTCTAGTAATACTGCTTCATACTTAGAAATATTTTCTGTATCTGTAGCTAAGTTTTCTTTAAGATCTTGTATGTTTTCTTTTACACTTTTTAAGTTAGTTTCTATTATTTCTTTATACTCCGGATATCGACTTATATCTTCTGTAATATATAAATCCCTTAATGCCCCTGCAGCAATATTGATTTCTATTCTCGTCATCTTAATAGAAGTATCTGCTACAAATGAGCCTTCAATAAATTTATTTAACTTATATCTAGTTAAGTTAAGTCCTACAATAGCTGTCAATGAAATAGACAGAGTTAAAATTATTATAATTCCAAATGATGCTAAAAGCCTTTGTTTTATATCTAGTTTCTGTAACATTATATTCTCCTTTACTGCTTTGTTTTATTGACTTGTAATTTTTCTATCAATAAATGGATTTTTTATTTTACAAAAAACTCTTTACAATAACATAACATAATTATTATTTTAAAGTTGTTATTTATCTACTTTTTCACTTTTTGTCACATTGACATTTTAAGAACTTCGATTTTGCTATTTCTCTATAAACGCTATGTACTCTTTACATAAAAAAACCTTCGCTAGTTATTTATTATAACCAACGAAGTAAGGTACCCTAAGTTATTCTATATGTACGTATAAACCTTTTATAATCTTCATTTTCTACAGGCTTAGAGTAAAAATAGCCTTGTATACTATCTACCTCTAAATATTCCATAAGTCTCAAATCAGATAGTGTTTCAACACCTTCCATAACAATCCTACAATTTAAATTTTTGCATAAGCTAATAATAGCTTCTAATATCGTTTTATTTTTATTCTTATCCTTATGTGATGATAGCAATAAGAATTCTCTAGGTATTTTTACTTCACAAAATGGTATAGATGATAGTCTATAATAAGAGGAATAACCTGTTCCAAAATCATCTATGGAAATTTTAAATCCTCGTTCAATGAGGCTTTGTACATTTCGGCTAATAAGGTCGCTCTCTGTCTCTTCCATTTCCTCAGTTATCTCTAAAGTTATGTCTCTAGGATCTAGGCCATGTTGCAAAGCAATTTCATGCATTCTATCAGCTACATCATTATATAAAACAGTTCGCAAGGATATATTGACTGAGAACTCCTTTATATAATGATTCATGATATTTTTCACCTCAAAACATGCCCTATCAAATACCGTTAAATCAAACCTATATTCTAGCTTTAAATCTCTAATAATAGCCAAAAATTCTTGAGGTAGTATCATCCCTAACACTGGATGGTTCCATCTACTTAAAACTTCACAGGAGGTGATTTCCTTGGTTTTTACATCTACCTGTGGTTGATAGACTATCATAAAGTGCTTATCCATATCTGAAAGTAAATCAGCTTTCAGCACTGCATATCTATGAAGATCTTCTTTAATATCATAGTCGCCATGTTGATCCTTTTTAAATATATATCTATCTTTACTAATAACCTTAGAAATATTTTCTATAACCGAAAACATTTCCTCTTGTTTTTGTATTCTAGTATAAGCTACTCTAAATGTAATTTTCTGGCCATATTCCATACCAGCTACTTGATTAATAAGTCCATTAACTACTTCTAAATCAGAACTATCTATGGCTACTAGTACGGCATCTTTACCATACATACCATACTCACCTTTCGCTCTACCTAATAAGTAGTTATGAATCTCTTCGATTATTTCTCTTAATATCATATCACCTTTTACAAAACCATATAGCTCATTAATACTATGAAAATCCATTATCTCAAAACAAACTATATACTTATTTTCCACATTCATAGTACTACTTATTTTTTCTACAAAATCTTGCCTTGTACATGTATACGTTAAATTTTCCATTTATTACCCTCTTAAATAAACCCATTACTTTTAATTTATTATTATTACTATTTAATTGCTTTTTAATGAAAATGTCACTATACCATAGGCTTAGAACTTAAATATCATAGTTGACACTTTCTGATAATTTGAGTTAATTTATAAACTGACCAAACATCAAAATACATATATTTATCTTAAAATAATTATTCTTGCAAGGAAAGGAGTGTCACATAAATTTCACACCTTTACCGTGACATTTTGTGACGTTATGAAATATGCAGCATTCTGGATTAAGCTACTTATTAAATTTACTAGATATTTCCCCTACACAAATGGCTAAATATGTCCATGTTGATAGAAGCTTAGTTAGTAAGTGGAAAAGTGGCTCTCGTACAATAGATGGTAATAGCCATTATCTCAATGACATTGTAGAATTTATCTACTACAAAAATAGCGAATTAAATATAAAAACTTTAGAACGCTTATTTAGTTCTATTTATCCTAACGAAGTATTCAATATGAATACAGAAAATTCCATAAAATACTGCATCAAAAACTTTATTCTAAGTAGTGACCTTTCCTCTACTTTGCAACCAACAAATACTATTCCTCACTCTACTTATACCACCACAGTTCCTATCTATCAAGGCAGGAATAATAAAAGGCAAGGCATCTTAGACTTTTTGAATCATGCTCTTTTAGAACAACAGCCTAGTAAACTTACTTTTGTCTTTTGTGGTGAGTTAGAGCTATTAATGAATAATACCAAGTTCCTTCAGTCTTGGCTAAAAAAGGTGGTTACACTCTTAAACCGTGGATTTGAGTTAGAGCTTTTTTATAGCTCTTATAATGATTCCAAATTTTTCATTTACTTTTCATCACTTATCTTTCACAAGAATTGTACCATCTACAAATTTACTGAACCTATAGGTGGCTATCATCAATTTTCATTTCATATTTTAGAGAAAAGAAGACTATTTTTTTCATTAGACCAGTCTATTGCTCCTTATTCTTATGAGTATGGAGCTGTTTATATAGATCCTATTACTATTAACGTTTATACTAATTGGGCTAATAGAATTAAAGAGTCGGCTTCTCCACTTTTTGTGGTATTTGAAAATAATGATATTCTGGAGAATTTATCTGAGACTAATTCTTCCTTATACCCTCAAATAGGAGGAAAATATAATAGCTCTTATTATTATACTTCTTGCCCATCCTATCTTTTGATGAGCGAAGAGTTATATTATGATATCCTTTGTCATTCATCAAGTAACTCTAACGAAATAAAAAATCACTTTAAACGTTTTAAAAAACTTAAGAAAAGCTTTGCTCGCACACTTAATGAAAGTACCAATATTCACTTTTATCACTTAGATGAGCTCATAAAGCTTTCTACCCAAGAATACATTTATTACTCTAATAAAGACACTCTCTTTTTTCCTCGTTTAAGACTTACCCAAGAACATTTCCGGAGGCATTTAAGAGAAATAGCTGATTACTGGCTTCCTAAAGAAAATATGAATATTGTACTTCTTACAGAACCTATTCTTCCTAATAATATTCATATCAACTGTTGGTGTAAACGAAATGAATTCATTATGTTTTTTGATAATACTGAAGCAGTTACTTATAAAATAAGTAAAGAATATGGGTTTATCAATTCTTTTGTTGATTTGTTCGCACATTACTATACATCTCTTTCTCCAGACTTTAAATCAAAAGAAACTGTAGCCGATATTCTTAGAAATATATCTACTTAATATTAAACCCTATTAGTTTGCATTAAAAATCGCCTATCTTCAATTAGCATAGGCGATTTTTATCTTTTTCCTGTTTATCAAATTGCTAGATTAATCACAGAACTTGTAATAAGTAATAAGTTGTACTTATTACTTATTACAAAATGTCACAATACGTTCAGCTACACTACTTACTAAATCTTCTTTTACTTCCTCTACTTGCCCTTTGTCACAAAGCGTTGCAAATTCAGGATCTATTGGTAATTGCGCTAATACTTCTATCCCTTGCTCAGCTGCTACTTGCTCTATCTTACTTTCCCCAAAAATAAAATGCTTATTATCACAATCTGGACATTTGAAATAGCTATAGTTTTCCACTACACCAATAATAGGTACGTTCATTATTTGTGCCATCTTCACAGCCTTACCTACAATCATTGATACAAGGTCTTGTGGTGAGGTGACAATGATGATGCCATCTAGTGGAAGAGATTGAAATACAGTAAGCGGTACATCACCTGTTCCTGGTGGCATATCTACAAACATATAATCAACATCTTGCCAGATGACTTCTTGCCAAAATTGTTTTACAGTACTTGCTATAACAGGCCCTCTCCATACAACTGGGTCTGTTGGTTTATCTAATAGTAAGTTGATAGACATAATATCAATCCCGTTCTTTGTAGGTACTGGATAGAGTCCCTCTTCCGTTGCATAAGCTTTTTGATTAATCCCAAAAAGTTTAGGAATAGATGGTCCTGTAATATCTGCATCCAGTACAGCACTATGATAGCCTTTACGATTCATAGATACAGCTAATCTAGCTGTCACACTAGATTTTCCTACTCCACCCTTACCACTTACAATACCAATTACTTTTTTAATCTTACTTAATGAATGTGGCTTTTCTACTAAACTCTTTGGCTCTGATTTTCTAGAAGAGCAACTCTTACTACTACAACCGCCACAACTACTACTTGTACATTCTTCACTCATATTAACATCTCCTTATAAGTAGAAACTTGAAAGGCAATGAAGAATGAAGAATTAATAATGAATAATCGTTAATTAAAACACTGCTCATTTTCCATTATCCATTCTTCATTACTCATTATCTACTTCTCATTATCTATTTTTACTATCTATTTCTCATTATTTATTCTTTATTATTTATTTTTCACTTTGTATCATTCTTCATCTTTAATTCTTTATATCTTCTCTTTAATTCTTCATTATTAATTGCTACTCAGTCTTGCATTTCTTCAGAAAAGCAGCAATACTTACATCTTTTATTTGCTTGACACGATCGGGTAGAAACTTCATAGTTACCACCATCAATTAAAATAGATTTACCTGTCACTAATGCTTCTGCCACCTTATGCCTTGCACTATAAAGAATACGCTGAAATGTACCTCTTGAAATAGACATGCGCTTTGCCGCTACATCTTGATCTAAATCTTCAAAATCTGTAAGCCTTATGCTCTCTAACTCTTCTACACATAAAGTGATTTCTTCGCTTAATAATGCATCTGACTTAAAAAGTCTATACTTAGGTTCTGCACATACATGTCTACATTTAGCTATCCTCGGCATAGCATCACTTCTTTCATTATTTTTCCCAATTCAAATGGGCATATGCACACTTAAATTATATTGTGCATATGCCCATTTGTCAACGCCAATTTATATGCTTTAAATCTCTTTTTTCCGTTTCAATTTGTTTAAGCTTAGAAGAAGTAAGTGCATATTTTTTATATAGGGGCTCTGGTAAAATAATGAGCTCTATTTGGAAAACCTCATCATTAATCCGATAAATCATATCCTCTACTTCCCATCGAAGCCTATGAATCTCTCTAACAGAATGCTCTATACCAATAAGTACTAAAAGGTTAATCATATTTCCTGTTTCTACATAGCCTTTGGCATAGTTTCCAAATAAATAAATGTCACTACCAGGTATTAGTTTAGTAATAACCTCAAAGCACAACCTGACCCTACCTTCATATTTTAATGGCAAATCTAAATACTGCATATTTGCCTCCCCCATTCTTATACGCTCTTCATCTGTTTTATTCTAGAAAGTAATTCTTTCTCCTCTTTCTAGTCATAAAATAACTTACACTATTATTTTATCAAAATATTCTACTCTTTTCATCCTTTAGTAGAAAAATAGTATATAAATCTAACAATATATTTTTATTATTATATAAACTTAGATTTATATACTATTTTGTCGTATAATATATAAATGAGGCATGACGACTAAGAAAGGAGACCATACATATGAAAAAATTAGCCTATATCCTTAGTTTTATTTTATTAATTGGATCAATTAACATACAAGGGGCTACTGTCACCCAGTTTGAAAAGTGTCCTTTAGACAATCCTTATCATTTACTGATTAATAAGGAACATCCCTTATCAGCTAATTATAAGCCTAGTAATCTAGTTATTCCTAAAGTGACATTTCAAACACCTGGTAATATTGAAAAAAATTATATGGAAGCTACTGCAGCTGCAGCCTTAGAAAAAATGTTTGCAGCAGCTCAAGCTGAGGGCATTCGTCTAGTAGCTGTTAGTGGTTATAGAAGCTATAGCAGGCAAACAACC
>JAEWMQ010000113.1 GCA_023393125.1 Bacillota bacterium | reverse complement strand
GGCAAGCCGAACTATTTCAATTTTGCTTAACGACAGTAATACGGTTTTAGCAGAAAAAACCCGCCTTTGCGGGTTTTTTCTGCTGATTTGAGTAAGATCAGCCCCAGGTTGTTTGTTGTCAGTTCTTTAATATGGCGATATAATTAAACCTTAACCGTCCTAATTTGACAGATCATTGTGAGGCGAAAAAGATGTCCGTCCTGGTCCAATTGTTTGCCAACAGGCAATTTCAATGTATTGCCCTGGTGCAGATGCTGACTGTTTTTAGTACCAATCTGTTGGCTCCCGTATTACCTGTCCACTTCAAACTGCAAGGGTTGAGCGAGGCCGAAATTGGTTTTATCATGGGAGTTGTTTCCCTTGGCGCTTTAGTAGTAAGGCCGTGGTCAGGGTTGAGTGTGGATTTACGCGGCAGCCGCTGGACAATACTTTTTGGACAGATTTTGACGACTATCGGTATCGCGGCTTTTGTATGGACAACTAATTTTTGGCCGCTGCTGCTGCTGCGCTTTTTTCAGGGCATTGCAATGGCCTTTTATGGAACCGGTGCTATTACCTTTGCCAGTTGTGTAGAGACTCCGGAAAATACATCAGCGGCCATCGCGTATTTTTCCTTGTTTACGATGATTGGCCTGGGGCTTGGTACAAGTATTGCGCCATTGACCTATGGGTCTTTGGGCTTTTCGACGGTTATTGCAATTAGTCTGACTGCTGTGCTTGGCGCATTACTGTTTATGTGGTTTGGTTCAAGACCGGTACCGCGATGTGAGAGTGATCTGCGGGTGCCTTTTCGAACAGTATTAACGATGAAGGTCGTTTTAGCTCCTTCTGTCTGTCTTTTTGCTTCTAACTTTGCGCTGGGAACAGCGTTTACCTTTGTCCCGCTATTAGCTTTGGCGCAGGGGATTGGTCAGTATTTCGTGTTTTTTGTAGCGTTTAGCGTTGCAGTCGTGTGCGCGCGGCTGGGCGTTCAAACTATTAACAGTCGCTGGGGAGCAGTAAGAACGTCCATTGGCGCAAGTATGCTCAATGCGCTTAGCGCACTGCTGCTGGCAGTGCTGCCATCGGTATTTACTTATGCTGTGGCGGGGATTTTAATTGGCTTCGGTTTCGGAATTGTGTATCCAACGTTAGCCGGATACCTGGTGCAGCATGTGAACCCTGCAAACAAAGGAACTGCACTTAGTATTTTGTCGGGGGCAGGTGATATCGGCAATGCTCTGGGCGCTTCTGTGCTGGGAATTGTGGCACAGACGCTGGGCTTTACAGCCGTGTTCTCAGGAGCAGCTCTCGTTATCGCAGCCTGTACATATTATTTTCAGAGCGCTTTACTGACAAGACGACAGGCCGGCATGCACTAAAAACATGCAAGTGAGGCAAGACCTATGAAAAATTGGCAAATATGGATGTTACTGGTACTCTGTAACTTGTTTTGGGCAGGTAATTATGTATTTGGGAAATATGTAATTACTGAAATAACACCGTTATGGATTACGTTTTCCCGCTGGGTACTGGCACTGTTTTTCTTGTTTCCAATTGCGTATTATTTCGAAAAGCTGGAATGGAAAACGATCAAACAAGATTGGCTGCTATTGACCTGTATGGGAGGGCTCGGCATAATCGGCTATAATCTGCTGCTGTACTCTGCTCTGGCCTATACAACAGCAACTAACGCAGCCCTGGTCAGTGCACTGAATCCAGGCATAATTGTTATCGTTTCTGTTTTTCTTACGGGAGAACGCATTTCCAAATTACAAGCTGCCGGTTTTCTCGTTTCTCTTGCCGGTGTGTTGATTATTTTAACGAATGGAAACGTGGCACACCTGCTGCAGGCAAACTACAACCAAGGCGATTTGCTCATGCTGGCGGCGGTGTTTGTTTGGACTGCGTATTCCCTAATTAGCAAGAAGCTGCAAACGCCGCCGATTACGGCTACGGCTGTGTCTTCAGCACTAGCCGTAATCATGATGATGCCTTTTGCTGCTTCACAGGGAATTAATTTCGCTGCTATTAAGCCTTTAGCGCTGGGCGGAATTATTTATATCATATTATTTCCTTCCGTGTGTTCTTTCGTGTTCTGGAATTTATCAGTTAAAGCGGTTGGTGCCAGTAAGTGCGGGGTATTCCTCAACTTAGTTCCTGTTTTTACGGCAATAATCAGTGTCATGCTAGGGGAAAATATAACCTTGGCCCAACTATTTGGCGGGTTAGCGGTTTTTCTGGGAGTTTATCTGACAACAGGATTACTGGACAAGTGGTTTGCCAGAACGGATAAACCGGCAGGAGAGCCGATCGGAAAATCATAATACTAATGTAGCGCGAAAAGATAAGGAAGGAGGCTGATGCAATTGAGTACGGTGGCAGAAATGACGGAACAGCGTTTTGCTGAGGTTATAGCCGCAAATGGTGGACGGGCATACCGTGTTGGCGGCTGTGTCCGTGATGCCCTAATGGGCGTAACTCCGAAAGACATAGACTTTTGTGTAGTTGGGATGGTCAAGAAAAATTTTAAAGTCCTGTTTCCGGAAGTCGAGGAAGTTGGGAAGAC
>JAEWMQ010000093.1 GCA_023393125.1 Bacillota bacterium | reverse complement strand
GTAAGAACCCTTTAAAGTACCCAAGTCCTTTTGACTTAATACCAAAGCCATGAATCATAAAGAATGTAATGAGTGCAAAGGCAAGTGTCGTTGCAAAATCTGCTGTCGGTGGTCTGATGCCAATAAGCCCAGATAAGTTACAAACTGCAATATAAATTAATAATGGCCCATAGTAGCCTGCGAACCTTTTCCCTACTGGTCCCATACTAGATATAGTAAAGTTATTAATCGTATCCACTACCATTTCAATCATCGTTTGTAATTTTGTCTCTGGCACTTCTTTAAACTTTTTCATTTTCACTCTTATAATAAGTGCTACAAGGATAAGTCCAAGCATAATGAGCCATGTACTCACAATAGTTTGAGTTAGATAAACAGGCTGGCCATTTACTTCAAAGAGTTTAAAATACAATTGTGCACCAAAGTCTAGATTTTCACCCACTTACTCACGCTCCTTCCATCTAAAATATATATGCAAAGAACTCAAAGGTTCTATTTGCCAATTCTACTGTGCTTTTTTATTGAGGGCTAACTGCGCATACGCACCTACCTTCATGGAGATGAGTCCAAAAAACACACCTAATAAATGAATACTTGGCTCTAAAGCCGCAATAACTAGTACAACACCTGTTAGAATATATCTAATCATATACTGCACATTTACATACTTTTGTGCTCTTCCTTCTGGCATAGTAACGGCCTTTGCAAGAGTATTTTGCATAAGCTTTAACTTCAGCAAAGAAAACACCAGTCCAAAAATAATTCCTAATGTCCAACTCATTTTGTCAGTCACAAATAGTATGCCTATAATATATACAATTAATGAGAACAATATCATGCATATAGGCATAAAATTTTTCTTAAGCATTTCGTTATTCATGTTTATCCTCTTTCTTAATCTGCTTACTGGTATAATAAAATAAATTTCTAAAGGCTGCTCCTACTCCTAAGAGTATAAAAATAAGAGTAAATATAGGCGATGTACCTATTTTCTCATCGACAAAAATCCCTATAAATGTACAAATCAAAATAGGTGTAATCATTGTAACTCCTAACTGGGAAATCAAACTTAAATTCTTAGCCCATGAACTAATTTTCACAATTTACACCCTACTTCCGCTATAATTATCCATATTAATTATACTTTATAGTAAAACCTTTAAAATTTCAAGAGAAACAACCCTTGGATACTTGTACAATATACAATTTTTTAAGAATGTGTGCCCCTTTCTAGATGTTATTTTCCCCTTAAAATACAAGAATTGTTTTTAGTAAGCCCATCATATAATATACATTTTTTGCTAATTTTCTCCCTTTATCTCTCTAGGGTTATATTCGTATGTTTTTATATTTCTCCAACTATTATCCCAATAACTACTAAAAGTAATACATTTTTTAGCTAAATACTAGTAGCATCGTAGAATTTATCTTTTTAGGGTATCTTGGTTGTACTACCAAGATTATATCAAAAAAACAGCTCCTTTTTCTAAAGGAGCTGCCTGAAATCTTATGCTTTATAGCAGTAATCTGCTGGTTTAGCATCTGCTTTATCAAATTCATATAAAATAGCTTCTACAATACGTCTTGAAGCTTCACCATCTCCAAATGGATTTTTAGCTTGTGCCATTTTTGTATATACCGCTTCATCTGTTAATAACTCTGCAGTAAGCTCATGAATGGTTTCTTTTTCAATACCTGCTAGTTTTAAAGTACCTGCTTCAATCCCTTCAGGTCTTTCAGTTACATTTCTAAGTACTAAGACTGGTTTTCCTAGTGATGGTACTTCTTCTTGTAAACCGCCTGAATCTGTTAGTACAAGATATGAGCGTTTCATAAGGTTATGCATATCTTTAAGGTCTAGTGGTTCTACTAAGTGTACTCTAGGTAAATCTCCTAAAATGCCAAATGCCACTTCTCTTACAGCTGGATTTTTGTGTACTGCATAAACTAGTTCAGTATCTTCATTTTCTAATAAAATTTCTTTAATAGCTTCACATATATTTTCAAGTGGCTTACCTAAGTTCTCTCTTCTATGAGCTGTCATGGTGATTACACGTTTCTTAGCATAATCAATAGTGTTAAGCTCTTCTACAGTAAACTTATAATCTTCTTCCACAGTTGTTTTTAGGGCATCAATAACGGTATTACCTGTTACATAAATATGCTCCTCACTTACTGCTTCACGTAAAAGGTTTTCTTTGGCAAGAGGGGTTGGTGAGAAATGAAGATCTGCTAGTGAACCCGTTAATTTACGATTCATCTCCTCTGGGAATGGCTCGTATTTATTATAAGTTCTAAGTCCTGCTTCTACGTGTCCTACCTTTATTTGTTTATAAAAGGCTGCTAATGCTGCTGCAAAAGAAGTTGTTGTATCCCCATGAACTAAAACAATATCAGGCTTTGCTTCTTCGAAAACCTTATCTAAGCCTTCTAATACACGATTAGTAATACCTGTTAGTGTTTGTCTTTGTTTCATAATATCTAGATCATAATCAGGCTTTATATCAAAAAGCTCTAATACTTGGTCTAACATCTCCCTATGTTGAGCTGTAACACATACAAGACTTTCGATGGCTTGATGTTTTTCTAATTCCTTTACAAGTGGAGCCATTTTTACAGCTTCTGGCCTTGTACCAAATACACTCATTACACGAATTTTATCCATTGTATTTACTCCTTAATCCATTAGGTTTATTTATAACTTATTGACCCTTGCAGGCTTCAATATCTTCATCTGTAGCTAAAACAACCCTATTTTTTCCTTTTACTTTTCCTTTGATTAAAGCATTATCTGCTGCCTTAATAGCCTCCTGCGGTGTTGCTGCCATTTGAGGGTAAGAGCAAGCTCCAAGTGTAACTGTTATGGAAGTTGCTAATTCATATGTTATACGAATATAGTGTACAGCTTGTCTAAATTCTTCTAATATATGTATAGCTTCATCCAAAGGTTTAGGAATGAGTATGACAAATTCATCCCCTCCATAACGAACCACTTCTCCTCCATATTCTTTCACACTACCTTTAGCTAACTGTGAAATGGCTCTTAAAACAGCGTCTCCCTCCATATGTCCTAAAGCATCATTAATACTCTTAAAGTTATCTGTATCCACTACAGCTACTGTCATTTCTGTATTGTCTTCACATATTTCCTTTAACAGGTGATCTAAATAACGCCTATTATAGGTACCAGTTAAAGGATCTGTTATAGATTCTGTTGATACGCTTTGCAATAATTTAGAATTATGCGCATTAGTTGCAATAAAAATAGTTAGTGTTTCAAAGAAAGCAATGGTGTTGTCTGTAAAGAAGTTTTCTTCCTCATGTTCTAATACTAACGCACCAAAAATGCTTTCATCATTAAAATTTCTAAGAGGTACTGCAAGTCTTGAACAAGGTGTATTAATACAATCAATAAGCGGACCTTTAATCTCATCTTTTGTATAGGAATGAGACTCACTCACCCCTTTGATAGATGCTGGTATAGCTATATGCTTAATTTCTCTAAATTCATTTTTTAGTTCTATACTTCTAAAATACACCCTATAATCTTCTACCGCACTTGTTTCTCTTCTTAGCCAAAGATAACAAGTTGTAACACCCATTACTCCCATAAGCATGTCTGTTAGAACTGACATCAGCTGTTTAAAGGAAGAAATATTCATAGCTGCCTTCATTATTTCTCCCAATAGCCAGAGCATTCCACGTTGTTGCTGTAATTCTATCTGCAAGTATTCAACACTTTCTTCTTTACTTTCCGTTAAATAAGTGTTCATGCTCTCACCCCTAATTTTAACTAAATAGGCTGAATAAGCATTCCTACGTAACCAGGTCCACAATGAACACAAGCTACAGGACTGATCCAGCACTCTCCTCCAATTTCAATAGTTGGATTTATTTCCTTAATTGCTGAAATAATTTTATCTCTTATTTCTTCACCTGCTGCATGTGAAAAATACAATTTATACGCTTTTCCATCACTTAATACTTCTTGAACCTGATTTACAAAATGATTAATCGCTTTAGCTCTACCTCTTACTTTTGCCACAGTCTCATACTTACCATCATCTCCGATTCTAATAATCGGCTTAAGGTTAAGTAATTTACCTACTGCTGCTGATACATGACCTATTCTTCCCCCTAATAAAAGATACTGAAGCGTATCTACAACAAAGAGTGTCTTTTGATTTTCTCTCATTTTATCTAGTTCTTTAATAATTTCTTGCATTTCATGACCTGCATCTGCCATTTCTGCTGCTTTTATAGCTAATACAGCTTGGGCTGCTGAAATAGCACGTGAATCATAAACAACAGTATTTAATTCCTTATAATCTTCCTTAACCATATTGATGGCATTGAAGCAGCCTGACAAACCAGAAGATAGTGGAATCACTAAAACTTCTTTATAACCTTCCTTTACTAGATCACTAAAAACTTCATTTATTTCATCTAAGGAAGGCAAAGATGTTGTTGGTACTTCTTCTTCTAATCTAGCAATTACTTCTTTTGCAGTAATTTCTAGTTGATCTTTATAGGTTTTATCTTTATAGATAATTTGATAGTGTAATAGTTTAATATCATATTTCTTAGCATCTTCTATACTAATGTCTGATGCTGTGTCTGTAATAATAGCTATTTTTCTCATAGTTTTCTCCTTTACCTATATACTAATTTATAACAAAATCTAATGAAAATCAAATAGTGTATAGGATTTTACTGTTTATCTTTAAAGGCTACTTGCAATACGTACGGTCTCCATCGCATCCTTTGCAAAATAATCAGCTCCTACATAATCTGCTAACTCTGGTGTAAGTACTGCACCACCTACTATAACCTTTACTTCCTTACACTCTTTTCTAAGTAAGGCAATGGTCTCTTTCATACTGCTTACAGTAGTAGTCATAAGTGCACTTAATCCAACAAGTTTAACATGATGTTTTTTAACTGCCTCTACTACTTTTTCACTAGGCACATCCTTACCTAGGTCAATCACTTCAAAATTATAGTTTTCCATGATTACCTTTACGATATTCTTACCGATATCATGAATGTCACCATACACCGTGGCTAAAACCACCTTTGTTTTCGCTACTGCATCCTCTACATTTTCCTTACTCATTTCAACCTGTAAGATTTCAAAAGCTACCTTAGCCGCTTCAGCTGATTTGATAAGCTGTGGCAAGAAGATTACGCCTGTTTCATAGAGCCTACCTACTTCATTAAGAGCAGGTACAATAGCTGATTCAATAATTTCTAATGGACTACTTTCCTTCATTAATTCTAAAGTAACTGATTTTGTCTCTTCCTTCAAGCCCTTTTTAATAGCCGTGTCCATACTCATGATTGCTTCACTACTAGTAGTATTATTATTTGCCGTTCCAATACTACTATTTTCACCAGAATACCTATCTATATATTCCTTAGAATCTAAATCCTTCCCCATAAGTACTCTATAAGCTAAAATAGCTTCCATCATTCCTGTATCTCCAGGATTCATAATAGGTGCATCAAGTCCTTGTATAAGCGCCATAGCCAACATCGTTTTATTAATAATAGGACGCTGTGGTAATCCAAAGGATACATTACTTACGCCTAGGATTGTTTTAACACCTAACTCTTCTTTTACTAATCTTACTGCTTTTAAAGTTTCTTTTACAAGACTTTGCTGAGCTGAAGCTGTTACAACTAAGCAGTCTATAAAAATATCTTCTTTAGGTATGCCTATTTCCATAGCTGCTTCTACAATACGCCTTGCTACTATTAATCTATCTTCTGCTGTTTCTGGGATTCCTTTTTCATCTAGCGTTAATCCTAAAATACATGCACCATACTTTTTAGCTATAGGAAGTACTGCTTCTAAACTTTCTTTCTTACCATTAACAGAGTTAATAAGTGGTTTTCCATTATAGATTCTAACTGCTGCTTCTAAGGCTGCTACGTTAGATGAGTCAATTTGCAGTGGTAAGCTTACAATACCTTGCACTTCCATTACAGCTTGCTTTAACATTTCTACTTCATCAATATCAGGTAATCCCATATTCACATCTAATACATGAGCGCCTTGTTCCTGCTGCGTAATAGCTTCTCTTAGAATATAATCCATATCACTATTTCTAAGAGCTTGCTGAAGCATTTTCTTACCTGTAGGATTAAGCCTTTCTCCAATGACTACAACATCATCAAAGTAAACTACTTCTGAACTACTACATATACCTGTTACCTTTTCTCTTACAGGTAATTCATAAGGTATTTCTTTAGTTTTATCCACAGTTTTCTGAATATACTCCGGTGTTGTTCCACAACATCCACCTAAAATACTCACACCATCCTCAGCAAACTCTTTCATAATTTCTGCAAATTCTTCTGCAGTAATATCGTAATATACATTCTCCCCTTCCATGACTGGAAGTCCTGCATTAGGTTGCACCATTACTGGAATATGGCTAAGCTCTGTTATACGTTTTACAATTCCCTTTAATTGATTAGGTCCTAAAGAACAATTCACACCAAGTGCAGAAACACCTAATCCTTCTAAAGTTAAAATCATACTTTCAATACTAGTTCCAAAGAAAGTTCTCCCATTTTCTTCAAAGCTCATAGTACAGAATATAGGTAAAGAAGTATTTTCCTTAGCTGCTAAAACTGCTGCCTTCAGCTCGTAAAGGTCAGTAAAGGTTTCACATAAAATAACATCACAACCTGCTTTTTCTCCTGCAACAACCTGCTCCTTAAAGATTTCATAGACTTCTTCAAATGCTACATCCCCTATAGGCTTTAGTACCTTTCCACTAGGTCCTATATCTAATGCAATACATGCATCTGGGAAATCTTCCTTAGCTGCTTTGGCTATTTCCACAGCCTTTGAAATCACCTGCTCTACGCTGTATCCTTTTCCTTCTATTTTATATTTATTTGCCCCAAAAGTATTAGTTGTTATAAAATGGCTTCCTGCCTGTAAATACTCTCTATGAATTTCTTCTATAATTTCTGGATGCGTTATATTGAATAGCTCAGGGACCTCTCCTAACTTCAGTCCTCTATTTTGAACAGCTGTTCCCATAGCTCCATCAAAATAGAAACGTTTTTTACCTAATTCATTACAAACCACAGCGTTCGCCTCTCTTTCTATATAAGCATTGTTTTACTAAGTTACAATGTGCGCAAGATTTCTGCCTATTTTCTTTCTGACTTGAAACACCAATAATAGCGGTTACTGATTTACTTGGTAATAGCATATGTGATTTAGTGAGTGTAAGCCCTATCCTTTTAGGCGCTTCTAAAAGCTTTAAAATCTCCTCTGAAAATACCAGAGGTACATCTCCATAGCCTGGACTAAAACGCATGGTTAAATAAGTACTTTCTTCTAACTTCTCCATGATTTCTACCTCTATATCATCACAGACTTTATCAATAAGCACAGAGCTACATGCATCTAATACAACTGCATCTAACATATCCAGCTTCTGTTTTAAATGAATTTGTTTATCCACATTTTGTCCCAAAGTAGCCGCTAATATATAGCAACTTTCGCAGTTCTTAAGTAGCTTTACTAAATCTTTGCTCTTTACAATAAGAGACGTATTTTCAAAAAATACGTCTTCATCTGATAACTCACTTTTACTAAGTGTTAGTCTTCTATAAGTAAATCTAGGCATAGCAATCTCTACTAAAAAGCGAAAAGTGTCCATCACCTTTTGTTTAATTGTTTCATCAGCCTTATCTTTAGGCATTCCTATATATCTAAGCGCATCACTTAGCATAGCTTGTGTTATCATAAGTCATATCCTCTCTAGCCCTAAGCTCTCTTTACTTTAAGAGCATATAATATGCCTCGTATATTCTCTACAATCCTTTTAGCCACCTCTGGCTGATTCATTGTATACAGATGTATGCCATCTACACCATTTGCTAATAAGTCAATGATTTGATTAGTAGCATATGCTATACCTGCTTCTTTAATAGCCATACTATTGTGTCCGTAAGCTTTTACAAAACGTTGTACTTCTTCAGGAAGACTGGCTCCACACATAGATACCATACGGTCAATTTGCTTTGCAGAGGTTATAGGCATAATCCCTGCTACAACAGGTACCTCAATCCCTATTCCTCTTACCTTATCTATAAAGCTATAAAAGGCATTGTTATCAAAAAATAATTGAGTAATGAGCTCATCAACGCCGCATTCTACCTTGTGCTTAAGATGTTTTAAATCCTCTCCCATACTATAGGCTTCTATATGTTTTTCTGGATAGCATGCACCATACACTTTAAAATCATATTTTTCTTTTATGTATGCTATAAGCTCTGAGGCATATTTAAAGTCACCTAGTACTGCATCTTCTCCTAGGTCTCCCCTCATAGCTAATATATTTTTAACACCTTTATCTTTTAGATTTGTAAGAATCTCATCCATTTCCGCTTTTGTACTTCCAACACAAGTTAAGTGAGCAAGAGCTGGGATATCATATTTATTCTGAATAGCAGAAGCAATATCTCCTGTATTTTCTCTACTACTACCACCAGCTCCATAAGTAACACTAATAAGATCTGGTGCTAGACTTGCAAGCCCATCAATAGTGGCATATATACCACTTAAATCCGCTGTCCCCTTAGGCGGAAAAATTTCAAATGAAAAACTTGGTTTTTGGGTATATTGAATTGTTCTCTCTAGCATAATTATCTCTCCTCTAATTCCTGTTTACTTTTTAAATACTTAATGAAGAATTAAGAATTGATAATGAATAATTGTTAATTCTTGGTTTTTAATTCTTCACTCTTCATTATTAATTCTTCATTGCTTTGACACGTATGGATTATCCTTTATATAAAAACGCCATAACACATCTTGATATTCTTCCGCATAGGGAATGTTGATGCGC
>JAEWMQ010000059.1 GCA_023393125.1 Bacillota bacterium | reverse complement strand
CTCATTACTAGAACGAGTTTGGGACAAGACCAAGATAAAAGAAGACATATAGTAAAAAAACAGGGGTCTATTAAGAAGAAGTTAATTATGTCATATATTCTTTGTACAGTAGTACCACTAGTTGTTGTTAATTTGTTTTCATCTAGTCAATCAAAGGTGACTGTTAAGGATATCACTAGTCAAATGGCTATAGAGATGGTTAAGCAGGCCGGAGCTAATACCAGCTATTACACAGAAAGCATAGAAGGTAGTATGACAAGGATTATTATAAATGATCTCAATGCTTCAGCTAATAATTTGATTAGTGAATATGCAAAAACAGCAGTAAAACAGAAGAGTAGTAACAATGATTTAGAAAAATATAATGTTATAAAAAGTATACTAACACAAATTAACTATAGTGTGTCGCTAGATGATAACATAAGAGACATTGCTTTATTAATGGATGATGGAACAAAGATTTTATCAGGGATTCATTTAAAGGAAGATGATTTAGAAAGATTTGTAGATAAAAGTGCGGTAAAGGAAGTGGGTTGGGAGATTGTTGATAATAATGATACAAAAGAAATCTTTGCTTATAAAGAAGTTATAAATATGAAGACTGCAAAAAGAGTCGGACTTTTAGTAGTAAAAGCAGATTCTGATATATTAAAAGATAAGGTAGATAATATTAATCTTTTTACAGGGTCCAATGTTAGTATTTTAAATACAGATGGTCAGGTTATTTGTTCCAATGATGATAAACCGATTAATGAGCAAGTTGTAGCCAATATTGATTTACAAGCAGAAGAAGGAGCAAAGGAAGTAAAAGGAGCTTTAGTTGCAAGTGCAAGAATTAATAATGGTTGGGTAATTGCAGCTGAAATTCCACAAAAGATGTTGACAGATAGAATCGATAAAGTTGTTAACCTGATATGGCTTATAGTCATCGTGATTGGGTTAATAGCAATTGCTATTGGAAGTAATATTTCTAAAGGAATTGTTACTTCAGTAATGCAATTAAAGAAGCTTATGAAGAGAGCTGAACAAGGAGATTTAACAGTAACAGCTAGTATTAAAGGTAATGATGAGATAGCAGAATTAGGAAGTAGTTTTAATCATATGATGGAGAATATCCAACAATTACTAAAGCAAGCTAAAAATACTATTGAGCATAGTGTAGAAACAGCAGATATTCTTAAAAGAAGTAGTACAAGTTCAATAGAGGGTATTTCACAACTAACATGTTCTATTGGTAATATAGCAGAAGGCTCAAATAGTCAAACAGAGGATATTAGCAAAAGTGTATTTGTCATGGAACAATTAGCAAGTAGTATTCAAGTAGTCATAGAAAACACAGATATTCTATTGCAACATACTCAAGGTACAAGAGAAGTCATAGAGGAAGCTAGTTCTAATATGACATTTCTTAATACTACAGTTACTTCTACCCATAAAGTATCTGGGGAAATCAGTCAAAGTATTATGGAGTTAAGTGTTTTAACAAAAACTATTGGTGAGATTATGACCTTATTAGATGATATTAGTGAGAGGACTAATTTGTTAGCTTTAAATGCCAGTATAGAAGCTGCAAGAGCTGGAGATGTTGGGAGAGGATTTGCTGTAGTAGCTGATGAAGTGAGAAGTTTAGCTACTCAATCAAAAGACTCTTCCAATCATGTAAAAGCTGCATTAAGAGGGATTGAAAGTAAAGTGGCTCAGACCTCTAATTTAGTCATTAAATCGAATCAATTATTAGAAGAACAATCGATTGCAGTAAATAAAACCTATCAATCTTTAGACTTAATGATAAATGATCTTAAAGAAATGAGCGATGGTTTAGAGCAAGTCAATTCTAGAATAGAATTAATGACTCAGTATAAGGATGAGATGAGTAGAAAAATTGAAAATATTGCTGATGTTAATGAGGAAAATGCTGCAGCAGTGCAAGAAGTAAATGCTTTAAGTGAAGAACAGAACTCTATTGTGGAACAATTTGCAAACTTAGCTAATGAATTGTTATTAACAATAAGCGGATTAGAGCAAAGTGTAGCAACCTTTGTAGTGTCTAATAATGAAGGAGAGGGAAACTAAATAATGAAATGTGAAACCAATGTAATTATATCAAGCAAAGGTAATCGCATTATTAAGTATTTAATGGTTAATGATGTAGGAATGGAAGTAGAAGTTCTTAATTTAGGAGCAACATTAACAAAGATTATGGTACCGGATCAAGATGGGAACTTTGAAAATGTCGTACTAGAGTGGCAAGATATCAATGTATATGAAGAAAATCCAGGATATATAGGTGCTATAATAGGCAGAATGGCAGGACGTATTCATAAAGCAAGAATAACATTAGATGAAAAAGTATATAAACTAACAAAAAACGAAAATGATAATATATTGCATGGTGGAGCAGAAGGACTTCATCATAAGTTTTGGAATGGAATGGTAAAATGTACTGATAATGAAGCAAGGCTTCAGCTATGTTGTAAGAGCAAAGATGGAGAGGAAGGCTTTCCGGGCAATGTAGAGGTAAAAGTAACTTATATATTAAATAATGATAATCAGCTTTCAATACAATATGAAGCAAATACAGATCAGTTAACAGTAGTTAATCTGACCAACCATGCTTATTTTAACTTATCTGGAAATGGAAAACGTTCTGTTTTAGAACAAGAAGTATGGATAGATAGCAATAAAATATTTGAATTAGATAATGAATCTATTCCAACAGGTAAAATGTTATCTTTAGATGAGGAGTATTCATTTGATTTTAGAAAAGCAAAAGCAATAGGGAAAGATATTGCCAATGACTCAGTGCAGCTTAGATATGGGAAAGGCTATGATCATTTATGGTTATTGAACCAAAGAAATGAAAAAAACATAGAACTATATGATCCTATTTCAGAAAGATGTATGGATATTACGACGACTGAACCATGTGTGGTAATGTATACCATGAATAATCCTCCCAGTGAAAAATTGAAAATAGCTAATCAGGAGATTAGATATGGTATTTGTTTTGAAACACAAAAATGTGCCATTGGATATGATGAAGTTTTCAAGGAACCATGTTTGCTTACACCTCATATTACCTATCACTCAGAGACTCGATATAAATTTTCAATACGTAAAAAAGTAAATAGATTAAAATAGGTTAAGAAAGTTGGATATGAAACTTAAAGGGGATGAGTGGCGTGGACAATAGTAGTGGATTAAGATTACCTCAATTAATTAGTGATGGCATGATTTTGCAGAGAGAAAGGCCTAATAAAATATGGGGATATGTAGGAGAGGGAATAAAAGTAATCGTTAAATTTGTTAATGTTACTTATGAGACAGAAGGTGATAGTAAAGGAAGATGGGAAATCTACTTAAATCCATTACCAGATGGTGGGCCTTATAACATGGAGATTAAAGCAGATAGAGTAATCGTCATACGGAATATCCTAATAGGAGATTTATGGATTTGTGGAGGACAATCTAATATGGAGTTACCGATATCTAGGGTAATGGAACGCTATAGAGATGAAGTAAATACTTATATCAATCCATTAATTAGAATGTTTAAAGTACCTATGGTATACGATTTTGAGTCTCCACAAGAAGAGCTCATGGGTGGTGATTGGCAGCCTCTAACAAAAGAAAATGTACAAGACTTTACAGCAGTAGGTTACTTTTTTGCTAAAAAGCTATTTGAAAAATATCAGATACCAATAGGGTTAATACATACTGCAGTTGGAGGAACGCCTGCAGAAGCTTGGATTAGTGAAGAAGGGCTTAAAGAAATGCCAGAATATATTGAGCAGGTAGCTAAGTATAAAGATAGGGAGCATATAAAACAAGTACTGGAGAAAGATGAGCAGAGAATTGATACATGGATTAAAAGGCTTGATGCACTTGATAAAGGTATGAGTGATGAAGATAGTAAATGGTTTGATGTTCATTATGAAGATAAGGAATGGAGAACTATACAAGTCCCTGGACTTTGGGAGAAGGAGCAAATGTATTTAGAGGCAGGTGTAGTTTGGTTTAGAAAAAAGGTTAATATACCAGTAAATATAGTGGGCAAGAAGGCAAGGATTCTATTGGGAACTATTGTTGATAGTGATACAGTGTATATCAATGGTGAAAAGGTGGGAGAAACAGGCTATCAATATCCACCTCGGATCTATGAAATTCCAAAGGGGATTTTAAAAGCAGGAGAAAATACGCTTGCTATACGAGTTGTTTGTTGGCAAGGAGGCGGAGGATTCACTCCAGATAAACTATATAGAATTGAGACAGTAGATGAATACATTGATTTAAAAGGTAAATGGCTATATAAAATAGGAACAGAGGCAACAATAGAAGCGTTAGCACCACAAATTTTTATGCAATATGAGCCAACAGGAGTGCATAATGGAATGATTACACCACTAAAAAATTTAGCCCCAAAAGGAGTTATATGGTATCAAGGGGAATCTAATGCTAGTAGGTTGCCTAAGAAGTATAAGCAATTATTTGAATTACTTATTAAAGATTGGCGAAGAGTATGGAAAAATGAAGAATTACCTTTTATTTATGTGCAACTATCTAATTTTAAAAATATAGAGTGTGAATATAACTATAGTACTTGGGCGGAAATTCGAGATGCACAGCTTAAAACATTAGAAGTAGCCCATACAGGAATGGCAGTTACTATTGATGTTGGTGAATGGAATGATTTACATCCGTTAAATAAAAAGGATGTAGGTGAACGACTAGCACTTATAGCAAGAAGCGTAGTTTATGGTGAAGGAATTGTTTATAGTGGTCCTTTATTTAAAAAAGCTAGAGTGTTGTCAGGAGAAGTTGTTATTTCATTTGAACATGTAGGTAGTGGATTGCTTGCAAGAGGCGGAAAATTAGACGGGTTTACTATATCATCAGATGGTAAACGTTTTATTCCTGC
Source organism: Bacillota bacterium (assembly GCA_023393125.1). Lineage (GTDB taxonomy): Bacteria > Bacillota > Clostridia > Lachnospirales > Cellulosilyticaceae > Cellulosilyticum. The sequence continues at coordinate 67,183 of JAEWMQ010000059.1, read as the reverse complement.
AAGGGCTATCTTAAAAGGAAATGAAGTTATTGTTTGGCATGAGTGTATTAAACAACCTGTAGAGGTAAGATATGCTTGGGAAGATAATCCAGAAAATGCTAATCTATATAATAAAGAAAATTTACCAGCATCACCTTTTAAAATTGATTTATTACAAGTTTAACGACTTACTTTGTGTAGAAGAAGATAGTAGTGATTTACTAATTATGATACAATTAATTATTAGATTTATTAAAATAAAGTAGATATTATGGTACATAAGCTAGGGGCTAAAGAGCTACTATAGTATGTAAATAAATTTCTATAACTACTATTCCTAGACCTAAAGGAGACAAGAATATGAAGCAAATCATAGAAGTGAGGAATGTTAAAATTGGAGAAGGTATGCCAAAAATTTGTGTGCCTCTTATAGGGAAAAATAACAGAGAACTTATTAAAGAAGCCAATCTCTTAAAAACACTTAAGCTTGATATAGTTGAATGGCGTATTGACCATCATCAAGATGTAGAAGACATTAATCAAATGAAAGAAGCTCTAAAAGTGCTGAGAGAGGCACTTGGGGACTTACCTCTTCTTGTAACCTTTAGAAGTAAAAAAGAAGGCGGCGAAAGGGAAGTTAGTATAGATTACTATGTAGAGCTTAATAAGGCAATAGCAGAAAGTGGCATGGCAGACATGATTGATGTTGAGCTTTTCACTGGTGACGAAATAGTAAAAGAAATCGTAGACTTTGCTCATAGTAAAAATGTAAAAGTCGTTATGTCAAATCATGACTTCTTTAAAACACCAACTAAAGAAGAAATTATTAGTCGTCTTTGCAAAATGCAAGACTTGGATGCAGACCTCCCTAAAATTGCGGTTATGCCACAAGAAACAGAAGATGTATTAACACTTTTAAGTGCTACTAATGAAATGGTAACCAAACATGCAAATAGGCCGATTATTACAATGTCTATGGCAGGGATGGGAGTAGTGAGCCGTTTAGCAGGAGAAGTTTTTGGTAGCGCCCTTACTTTTGCTGCAGCCAAAGTAGCTTCAGCACCGGGGCAGGTACCAGTAGAAAAATTAGTACAAGTTCTTGAAATTTTACACGAAAGTAAATAAAGCATCATAGCAACTGATCACTAAAGAGATTAGAATGATGGCAGAAATAATAAATAGAAGAAGCTATTACTAGGTGATAAAAATAAATCATTAGGTAATAGCTTCTTTATTATTGTAATGTTTAGGGCAAGTTACTCATAAACTAGATAAAAGGTGTAATTTAAAGTTATTGTGCTGATAAATGAGGAGATGGAAGATGCCAAGTTATAAGGTCATAAAGGCAGTGGTATTAAATGTAGCAATTATCATTATTAATATTATCTTTTTTTCTCCAGGCTTTATAGGATTACAGCTACGAGGAGAGAATGCATTTGAAGGAGCTCTAGGAGGAACCCTTATTTTAATGAGTATTATTATTTTTATATGGGGAAATGTGCACTATTTTATTGTTCAAGAAAAAGTAATGTTAGCAGCAGAACTTAAAAGTAAAGAAGACTATAAAATAGCGATTAGGCAAAATGCAGCAAAGAAGACATTTACTAAAAACGTTTTTTACATACTTAAGCAAATAGAACGGTTAGATAAAAAGAACGCCGTCATACATGATGTGTTATTTCAAAAATTTACTTTAGAGGAATTAAGTTATGAAAAGTTTAAGGGTGTTTTAAAACAAATAGAAGAACTCTTTTATCTGAATCTAAGAAGTATCATTAATAAGCTAAATGTTTTTGATCAAGAGGAATATGACCAAATGGCTGGTAAAAAAGCTAATTTCTCTAATCATGTAGAAGAAGAAAAAAGAAAGGTTTATGAGGAGTATATTACCTTTATAGAACATGGCATAGAAGATAACGAGCAGATTTTATTAAAGCTAGATCAACTACTACTAGAGCTTTCTAAATTTAATGGTTTGGAAGATGATGAGATAGAAGCCATGCCTGCTATGCTGGAAATAGATGAGCTAATTAGTAAAACTAAATTCTATCAATAGGTTTATGAGTAAGGAGGAAAGGACATGCAGCAAAGAAATAGCAAGAAGCCAATAGTTTTATTAGCGGTATTAGCCGCCGTCATGTTTGGAATCATTTATTTAGGGATTTCGTTTACTCAAGATAGAGGTAAAGACCAGAGAGTCATTAGTACAGAAAATGCTACAGAAAAATTAGCTTCACTTTATAAGAGAGTGTCAGTTCAAACAGTAGAAGCTAGGAAGCAGCCAGTGACCTTAGAGGAAACAGCGCTAGAAGATACTTTACCAGATATTGATAAAAGTCCCATCACTGTAAAAAATACAACAGATGATTACATAGAAATTTTTGCTTCACCAGAGAAGGCGGGTAGTGATAAAGATGGCTGGTTAAATGAAGTAGCAGAGGATTTTAATCATGCAAGTATACAAGTGAATGGTAACGTAGTATCAGTAAGAATTCGTAATATGGCCTCTGGTTTAGGAAAAGACTATATTTTATCGGGTAAATATATCCCAGATGCTTATACACCTTCTAATGAATTATGGGGAGATATGTTAAGTGACCAAGGCGGCAAGGTAGCTTTATTTAAGGGAAGATTAGTAGGAAATGTAGCAGGGATTGTTGTATCCAAGAGTAAAAATGAGGAGCTTATTAAGAAATATGGGGCTATTAATTTAAAAACTATAACAGATGCAGTGGCCAATAATGAAATTGCTATGGGATATACGAATCCTTTTGCTAGTTCTACAGGACTTAATTTTTTACTATCCACTTTAAGTACTTTTGATAGCAAAAATCCATTTAGTGAAACTGCCATTAGTGGCTTTGAAAAATTTCAAGAAAATATTCCTTTTGTAGCCTATACAACCCTGCAAATGAGGGAATCAGCTAAAACAGGAGCCTTAGATGGCTTTATTATGGAGTATCAGACCTATATTAATGATGCAGAATTAAAAGCGGATTATGTGTTTACACCATTTGGCGTTAGGCATGATAGCCCTATTTATGCGGTAGGCGATTTAAGTGAAGAAAAACAAGCTATTTTAAGAGAGTTTGTTCATTTTGCAAGCTCAGAAACCTATATAGCAAAAGCAACTGAATATGGCTTTAATAATCTAGATGAGTATAAATCAGAAATGCAAAGCATAGCCAAAGAACAGATTGTTAGTGCTCAAAAATTGTGGAAGGACAAGAAAAATGGTACTAAGAAAATATCAGCAGTATTTGTGGCAGACATTTCAGGAAGCATGGATGGGGAGCCTCTTAATAATTTAAAGAAATCGCTTATAACAGGAGCTGAATATATAGGAAAAGAAAACTCAATTGGTCTAGTAACTTATTCTGATGATGTGAATGTTAATTTACCTATAGGAAAATTTGATCTTAATCAACGCTCCTTATTTACTGGTGCAGTCATGGATCTTGAAGCAAGTGGAGGCACAGCTACTTTTGATGGCATGATTGTAGCGCTTAAAATGCTAATGGAAGAAAAAGTAGCAAATCCAGATGCGAAGCTGATGTTATTTGTTTTAAGTGATGGAGAAACCAATAGAGGTCATTCACTTAATGACATAGAAGGGATTTTAAGAACTCTCAAAATTCCTGTCTATACCATTGGTTATAATGCAAATATATCTGCACTTAACAATATTTCTTCTATTAATGAAGCAGCAAGTATTAATGCGGAATCAGATGATGTCATTTACAAACTAGCTAGTTTGTTTAATGCACAGATGTAAGAGGAGGGAATGAAATGGATTTTTCTATGGAAGTAGTGGATCGTAAAGCAGTTGAACAAGAGGTTATAGAGCAGATTAAACCAGCTCCTCAGGAGATTGTGGCTTTAAAGGATATGGCAAATCAAAATGCAGCTAGTCTAGTGAAATTAGATATGACTTCATTGGAGGAAAGAAGTACTGTTTTAAAGGGTATAGATGAATTTGGATTAGATATAATTAGAAAGTCTTCAGAGAAAAATAGTTTGTTGCAGGTGCCTATTAAGGATTTATCTAAGCTAGGAGGAGAAGGGAGTGAAGTGGCTGAAGGGTTAGTTGCTTTGCAACGTGAGATGAAGGATTTAGACCCTAGCTTAATTGATTTTAGTAAAACAGGATTTTTAGGTAAGTTTTTTAACCCTATTAGGGCTTATTTTGAAAAATATCAAAAAGCAGATAGTGTTATTAATGATATTATTGCTTCTTTAGAGAGAGGGAAAAATACTTTAAAAAATGATAATACTACTTTAGAAATAGAAGAAATAGCACTTAGGGATTTAACGAAAAAGTTAGCCAAAGAAATAGAAATGGGAAGTTTTATGGATGAAGCTATTTCGGTGGAGATAGATAAGGCTAAGGCAGCTAATGAGGATGTTGATAAAATAAGATTTATTTCGGAAGAGGTTTTGTTTCCTCTGAGACAACGGATTATGGATATGCAGCAAATGATTATTGTTAATCAGCAGGGGATTATGGCTATAGAGGTTATAAGGAGAAATAATAAGGAGCTGATTAGAGGCGTAGAACGTGCCAAAAATGTGACCATTTCAGCACTGAGAATTGCCACCATGGTGGCTAGTGCTCTTTATAACCAGAAGATTGTTCTTAAAAAGATAGAGATGCTTAACCAAACTACCAATCAATTAATCAGTGGTACAGCCAAGATGCTAAAGGAGCAAGGAGCAGATATCCATAAGCAGTCTATGGAAGCCAATATTTCTGTAGAAACGCTAAAGAGCGCCTTTTCAGATACTATGTCTGCTTTAGAAGCCATTAGTACTTATAAACAAGAAGCTTTACCTAAGATGAAAGAAACTATTGTAGCATTTAGAGAACTAGCACAGCAGGGGGAGAAGGAAATTCAAAAGCTAGAAAAGAATGTTCAGCTTGGGGATACTAAAGAGTAATAGATTAAAGCATAAATAAGAAATGATAGAAGTCTAAGGATAGTCATTAGTTAATGATATAAAAAACTAAAAGAAGTCTTTTAAAGTTCTAAAACTTTAAAAGGCTTCTTTTAGTTTAATGGAACTGGTTAACCTGTGAAGGAGGATAGCCTTTAATAGCTTTAAAAAGCTTGCTGAAATAATAAATGTCATCAAAGCCACATTTTAAGGCAGTAGAGGTAATAGTAAATTCACCACTCATTAAAAGATTTTCAGCATGATTAATTTTAATTTGGTTAATGTAATGTTTAATAGAATGTCCAGTACATTTTTTAAATAGGACTCCGAGATAAACAGGATTAAGATTAACTAGCTCAGCTAGTTGATTTACTGATAATTTTTCTGTGTAGTGCTGAGAAATATAGGTTATTACTTTTTTGATTCGTGAATCTACGAAGGTGAGGTCATTGTGATAATAAAGAAGGCAAAGTAATTTATATAAAATAGAGGAAAAAAGTGCGCGTGCATATAACATGTAACCAGGTTTTTTCTCTAACCATACAACATTGAGTTCCTGATAAAAATGAATGAGTGAATCGAGTATTCCAATATGTGAAATAAGGGGAAAAGGAAGAATGACCTCATTATGATTAAAGTCATGAAGTTGAATGTTGATAGGAAAACACATCATAGGATTATGAGGATTTGTAACAGCAGAGCGGAGGCTATTTGGAGGGATACAAAGTAAATCTCCGGCTTTAACATGATAGAGTTTATGGTCAATCGTATAATAGGCTTCTCCACTATAAATATAGGTAAGATCTATAAAGTTAGTAATACTCTCTTCGATAATCCATTCAGAAGTACATTGTCTAGAAATGAAATAATAAATAGTAATAATAAGGTCATTGTAATTGGTTTGATTTTTACTCATTTATGGCTCCTTAGTGATAAAAAGTTAAAAAAGTACAAATACTATATAGTTTATACATGGAGTATACAATGATTAAATTATAAAATAATTATATAAAAAATACAAATAAATTCTGAATAATTATTAAGAAGAGGTGCATGATGACTGCTATTAAAGAAAAGAATAAACTGTATGATTGTTGGCTTAATTATAAGCTTAATAGTGAGAAAGAGTATAAATGGGGATATAGTAATAAATTATATTGTAGCAAAACTTTATTAGAAGAAGTTGTTGTACAGACTGCTATTAACGAATTAAAACTTTTTTTTAGCCAATATTTTAATTTGAGTATAGAAGTGGTTGGAGAGAGACCATTAGGAGCACATTTATCATTGAGCTTAGTATCTATGCAGGAAATAAAAGATGAAGCATATGAAGTAATAGAAGAGGATAACAATTTACTAATAAAAGCAAGTAGTGCAAAAGGTGTTTTATATGGCGTATTTGGTTTGATTCAACACATCAGAAGGCAGTTATCTATTAGAGGAATCAATCTTAAACAAGAACCAACTAATAAAATACGAATGATTAATCAATGGGATAATATTGATGGCAGTATTGAAAGGGGATATGGGGGAAATTCTATTTTCTATAAGAATAATGAAATAGTCAAAGACATGACTAGAATAAAAGATTATGCAAGGTTATTAGCTTCTGTTGGAATTAATAGTATTTCTATTAATAATGTTAATGTACATTACTATGAAACTAGATTTATTACAAAAGACTATCTAGAGGATGTAGCAAGAATAGCACGGATATTTGAAGCATATGGGATTCAAGTGTTTTTATGTATTAACTTTGCAGCTCCAATTGAGATAGACCATTTAGAAAGTGCAGATCCGTTAAATAAGAAAGTACAACAATGGTGGAAAGAGACAGTTGACTATATCTATGCGATTATTCCTGATTTAGGTGGTTTTTTAGTTAAAGCTGATTCTGAGAATAGACCTGGACCATTTACTTATGGGCGTAATCATGCAGAAGGTGCCAATATGTTAGCAGATGCACTGAAGGAGCATGGCGGATATGTAATCTGGCGATGTTTTGTTTATGACTGTCATGTGGATTGGAGAGATAGAAAAACAGATAGGGCAAGAGCGGCATATGATCATTTTATAGGATTAGATGGGGAATTTAAGGAGAATGTTATTTTACAAATTAAGAACGGGCCAATGGATTTTCAAATTAGAGAACCGTTATCACCACTCTTTGGAGCACTTGAAAAGACAAATCAAATGATAGAATTTCAAGTAACACAAGAATATACAGGACAGCAAAAACATATTTGTTATTTAGTTCCTATGTGGAAGGAATGTTTAGACTTTAATACATATGCAAAGGGGAAAGAAAGCCCTGTTAAAGAGGTAGTAAGTGGCAAAGTATTTCATAATAAAGTAGCAGGAATAGCAGCTGTATCTAATATTGGAGACAGCCAGTGTTGGACGGGAAATCCTTTGGCAGCAGCTAATTTATATGGGTTTGGAAGGCTTTGCTGGAATCCTGATTTATCTGCTGAGGAGATTGCAGATGAGTGGATAACATTTACTTTAGGACTGGATAAAGTAATTAATAAGGTTGTAAAAGAGATACTTTTAACTTCTAGAGTAACTTATGAACATTATACGGTTCCATTAGGAGTAGGTTGGATGGTTAATGTAGGACATCATTATGGACCTAATATTGAAGGTTATGAATACTCACCTTGGGGAACTTATCATTATGCTGATTACAAGGGAATTGGTGTTGACCGAACAATGAAAACTGGAACGGGATACACATCACAGTATTTAGAGCCCAACAGAAGCCTGTATGAAGATAGAGAGACATGTCCTGAGGAATTATTGTTATTTTTTCATCATGTACCGTATACATATCAATTAAAGGATGGAAGAACGTTGTTACAGTACATCTACGATGTTCATTTTGAAGGAGTAGAACAGGTCATAAAATATAGTGAGTTATGGGAAGACTTAGAAACAAAGATTGAAAAAGATTTTTATTTAGCAGTAAAAGAAGGTTTAGAGACTCAACTAAAGGATGCTGTAGAGTGGCGCGATGTGATTAACACCTATTTTTATAGAAAGACTGGTGTGGGAGATTGCAAAAATAGAAAAGTATACAAGTAGTCAGAATCAATAATCAGAGGGAGATGAGAGAATGGAAGCATTATTTAAAGAGAGAGCTAAAGAGTTAGTTGAGCAAATGGATTTATTAGAAAAAGCTTCAATGCTTAGATATGACTCGCCAGCTATTAAAAGGCTGGATATACCTACTTACAATTGGTGGAATGAAGCCCTACATGGAGTTGCCAGAGCAGGAGTAGCAACTGTATTCCCACAAGCAATAGGAATGGCAGCTATATTTGATGAAGAATATCTCTATCAGATAGCAGATGTCATCGCTACAGAAAGCAGAGCAAAGTATAATGAATTTATTAAAAAGGATGATAGAGATATTTATAAAGGAATGACCTTATGGGCCCCGAACATTAATATATTTAGAGATCCTAGATGGGGAAGAGGACATGAAACTTACGGAGAAGATCCTTATTTAACTACTAGATTAGGTATAGCTTTTATTAAGGGCTTACAAGGAGATGATAATTATAAATACTGGAAAGCAGCAGCATGTGCAAAGCACTTTGCTGTGCATTCTGGTCCTGAGAAAGATAGACACTCCTTTGATGCTATTGTTTCTAAAAAAGATTTATATGAGACTTACTTACCTGCTTTCGAGGCAGCTGTAAAAGAAGGTAAAGTAGCAGGGGTTATGGGGGCTTATAACCGCGTTAATGGAGAGGCAGCTTGTGGTAGCAAAGTTTTATTAAGAGAAATTTTAAGAGAAAAATGGGGATTTGATGGTTATGTAGTATCTGATTGCTGGGCGATACGTGATTTTCACACAGAGCATATGGTTACTCATACAGCAACTGAATCTGCAGCATTAGCCATTAATAATGGGTGTGAGCTAAATTGTGGCAATACATACTTACATATGATGCAAGCGTATAATGAAGGGCTGGTTACAGAAGAAACAATTACTGAAGCAGCAGAGAAGCTCTTAACTATTCGCATGAAGCTAGGGTTATTTGATGAAGAATGTAAATATAATAATATTCCTTATGAAATGAATGATTGTGAGGCGCATCGTGATATGGCCTTAGATGTAGCTAGAAGAAGTATGGTCCTTCTTAAGAACAATCATATATTGCCATTAGATTTAAAGCGCATTAATACCATTGGAGTTATTGGCCCTACAGCCAATAGCCGTAAAGTGTTGGAAGGGAATTATTTTGGAACAGCTTCTAGATACACCACTTTTTTAGAGGGTATTCAAGATTATGTAGAAGGTAGAGCTAGAGTATATTACTCTGAAGGTTGTCATTTATTTAAGAACAGTATATCTGGATTGTCTTGGGAAAATGATAGATTAGCAGAAGCTCTTATTGTAGCGGAACAAAGTGATATTGTTATTTTATGTCTAGGGCTAGATGCAACTATTGAAGGGGAGCAAGGAGATACAGGGAATGCTTTTGCAGCAGGAGATAAACAGGATTTAGAGTTGATAGGAAGACAACAGATATTACTCGAAGAAGTGATTAAGATAGGGAAACCAACACTATTAGTTCTAAGTAGTGGTAGTGCTATGGATATTAATTATGCAGATGAACATTGTGATGCTATTTTAGAAACTTGGTACCCTGGGGCAGAAGGTGGGAAGGCATTAGCTCAGTTACTATTTGGAGAGTGCTCACCTAGCGGTAAGTTACCGATTACATTTTATAAGACGACTGAAGAACTACCTGATTTTAATGACTATAGTATGAAAGGTCGAACCTATCGTTATATGGAAAATAAGCCACTGTATCCATTTGGTTATGGACTAAATTATGGGAAAGTAACTGTAAAGGATGTAGTGGTAAAACAAAATATTAAAGAAAGTGAAATGAATTATGAAGTAAAGGTTAAGATATCTAATCAATCAGATATACCTACTTATGATGTGGTTCAGATCTATATTAAAGATATGGAATCAAATTTAGCAGTTCCTAATTTTAGCTTATGTGCATTTAAATCTATTTATTTATCAAAGCAAGATGAGGTAGAAATCACTCTTGAGATTAAACAAAGTGCTTTTGAAGTTGTTGATGAAGAAAGGCAGCGATTAATAGATAGTAGACATTTTAGACTTTTTATTAGTACTTGTGGGCCAGATGAAAGAAGTGTAGAGCTAACAGGAATGAAGCCAATCATAAAGGATATCTATTTATAAAATAATAAAGGGAGGTATATGCAATATGGAGATGACATTAAGATGGTTTGGAAAGGGATTTGATAGTGTTTCGTTAAAACAAATTAGACAAATACCAGGAGTGACAGGTGTTATATCTACTTTATATGATACAAAACCAGGAGAAGTATGGGAAATCGATAATATTAAGGCATTAAAAAATGAAATTGAAGCAGAGGGGCTTAACTTATCAGGTATAGAAAGTGTCAATATCCATGATGCCATCAAGGCAGGAGATAAAGAAAGAGATAAATACATAGAAAATTATATTAAATCCTTAACAGCCTTAGGTGAAGCAGATATTCATATGGTATGTTATAACTTTATGCCAGTATTTGATTGGACTAGGTCTGATTTAGCAAAAGTAAGGCTAGATGGTTCTACTGTTCTTGCTTATAATCAAAAAGTTATTGATACTATTAATCCTTATGAGATGTTCAGTAGTATAGATAATAATTCAAATGGTTTTATAATGCCAGGATGGGAACCAGAAAGATTGGCAAAGATAAAAGAGCTTTTTGCTTTATATGCAGAGATTGATGAAGAAAAATTATTTGAGAATTACATTTATTTTTTAAAAGCTATCATGCCAACTTGTGAAAAATATGAAATTAAGATGGCTATTCATCCAGATGATCCAGCCTGGCCAGTTTTTAATTTACCTAGAATTATTACAAATAAAGAACAAATTTTACGCTTTTTAAAAGCAGTTGATACTCCTTATAACGGCCTTACTTTATGCACAGGTTCTTTAGGTTCTAATCCTAAGAATGATATACCAGATATTATTAGAAGTATTAAAGGAAGAATTCATTTTGCTCATGTTAGAAATTTAAAACATGAAAGTCCGGGTATATTTGAAGAAGCAGCTCATTTATCTAGTGATGGCTCTATGGATATGTATGAGATTATGAAGGCGTTATATGATATAGGATTTGAGGGGCCTATCAGGCCAGATCATGGAAGAATGATTTGGGGAGAGGTGGCAATGCCTGGCTATGGTCTGTATGATCGTGCACTTGGAGCATGCTATTTAAATGGTTTATGGGAAGGTATTACAAAATTATCACGTTAAAGGGGAAAGAAAGTGAAACTAAATCAAGAGTCAATCACAACATTACAATTACAAAAGGACATGAAATGTTTTACTTATGATAGAGAAGAAGTAAAAGCAGCTACTTTAGCAGCCCCTACATGGCTTCATTTTGGAGCAGGTAATATCTTTAGAGGTTTTATAGCTGTTTTACAAGATCAGTTATTAGAAGAGAAAAAAACTGAAAAAGGTATTATAGTGGTAGAAACTTATGATACTGAAATTATTGATCTTGTTTATAAAAAGTATGACAATCTAAATATTTCGGTAATACTTAAAAGTGATGGTAGTGTAAATAAACAAGTTATAGGAAGTGTTATAGAATCTTTAAAAGGAGATGCTGAGGGATGGCAGAGTTTGATACAATTCTTTGAAAAAGATTCTTTGCAAATGGTGACCTTTACTATTACTGAAAAAGGTTATTGTGTATCTGAGTGTGAGTTAGATTTTGAAAGAGAGCCAGAAGAAAGTCAGAGTTTAATGGGACAATTAACTTACCTATGTTACCGCAGATATAAAAAAGGAGGAAAACCAATTGCCTTAGTGAGCTTAGATAACTGCTCACAAAACGGGAAAAAGCTTTATGAGGCAGTGAGCAAGTACGCTGCGGAATGGATAAAAAGAGGCAAGCTAGAAGTGGGATTTAAAACTTATGTAGAAGATGCTAATAAACTAGCATTTCCTTGGTCTATGATTGACAAGATTACACCTCAGCCTAATCAAAAGATTCAAGAAATGCTTATAGCAACAGGTTTTGAGGAGATGCAGATTACGAAGACTAGTAAAAATACATGGATTGCACCATTTATTAATGCGGAAGAGTGCCAATACTTAGTTGTAGAGGATAATTTCCCGAATGGAAGACCAAGATTAGAAGAAGCTGGCGTTATTTTTACAACAAGGGAAGAAGTGGAGCGTACAGAAAAAATGAAGGTATGTACATGTTTAAATCCACTACATACAGCTTTAGCTATATTTGGGTGCTTATTAGATTATAAGACTATTGCTGAAGCAGTAAGTGATCCTGTCCTTCATCAGTTGATAGAGAAGCTTGGTTATGAAGAAGGATTACCTGTAGTAGCAAGTCCAGCGATTATTAATCCCTATGATTTCATTAAAGAAGTCATAGATATAAGATTACCTAATCCATTTATATTAGATAGTCCATGGCGTATCATTGCAGATACTTCATTAAAGGTACCTATACGTTTTGGTGAGACACTTAAAGCCTATGAGAATAAACAAAATGAAGAAATAGCACAACTAAAGTATATTCCATTAGTGATTGCTGGGTGGTGTAGATATCTGTTAGGAATTAATGATCATGGAGATAAATATGATGTAGGACCAGATCCTAATGCTCATAAGATGCAACAGTTTTTGAATGGGATAGAGGTGGGAAAAGTTCAAAATGTAAGTATCGGTTTACAACCTATTTTATCAGATGAAAATTTATTTGGGGTAGATTTATATAAAGTTGTTTTGGGCACTAAGGTTGAAAATTATTTTCGAGAATTAGCAGCAGAAAAAGGTGCTGTACAGGGCGTATTAAATAAATACTTAATGAATGAGGAATAGATGATATAGTATAATTGGATTTGATATTAATAAAAAATAACTATATTTTTTAGGGGAGATTAAGATGAGTTTTGATTTTTTATATCCTGAAGCAAAAAGAAAAGCACTTACTTTTAGTTATGATGATGGACAAGTATATGATGAACGCTTAGTTGAGATATTTAATAAACACAAATTAAAAGGAACCTTTCATTTAAACTCAGGAACACTAAACAAAGATGGGTTTGTGAAAAGTAGTCAATTACAAGTGTTGTACGAAGGACATGAAGTAGCTTGTCATGGGAAAAATCATAAATATTTAGTACAGCTTACAAAAGAGCAGATGATTAATGAAATATGGGAAGATAGGAGAACTCTTGAAGGTTATATGGAGTATCTTTCAAGAGGATGTATGGTATGCAACTAATTTAGAAATTGAGCACTATATTAATGCAATGCGTCATATTACAGTAAGTACAGATGGAAAAATGTATATTAATAATGCCGATATTTCTGTTTGGGCAGAGTATGAAGGACGAGCGATAGAGCTGAAACCAGGATATACTAAACTTTAAAATTAAAGCATATCATGTGATTTATAAGATATCACTAGTAATTAATAGGGTTTATTATGCAATTTGTTGGGTTGAGGAAACGAAGTTTTGTTAATAAAATAAAAAGGACAAGGTATTTATCTAATATTGATTGAAAATCACTTTTGAGTCACTGATTATCTTCAAAATTAAGTAAAGGAGAGATGATATTATGGCGATTTTGGTTACAGGAGGAGCAGGTTACACGGGTTCTAATATATGCTCAGAACTTATAAAACAGGGGTATGAGGTAATAGTAGTAGATAATTTTTTAACATCTGATGTTAATCGTATTCATCGTATTCAAGAACAAGCACTAGATAAAATTAAGTTTTATGCCATGGATTTAGGCAATAAAGAATTGGTAGAACGCATTTTTAGGGAAAATGAGATAGAAGGGGTTATTCATTTCGCTGGTATTAAGTGTGTAGGAGAATATAAGAATAAACCTATAGATTATTATTATACTAATCTAACTAGTACGTTAGTATTATGCCAAGTAATGGCTAGATATCATGTTAAGAAAATTTTGTTTAGCTCTTCTGAAGGATTTTATGAAGATAATGGAAGAAATACTACTACCTTTGGAAGTGCAAAGAAAATGATAGAAAGAATACTTCAGGAGATTTATGAAGTCGACTCTGATTGGGGAATCAAAATTATTAGATATCTAAAAGAAGAAGATCACATCTACACTCAAAAAGATATTCAAGTGAGTGATATGTGTAAGACCTACATAGATGCATTTAAAACAATAAAACAAGGAAAGTTTGAGACGTATGAGTTAGAGATTAATAATAAAGTTATTTCCACTCATAAGGTAGAAGACTATAAAGGGTATTAATAGACTTAGAGTAAATAGAGATTTGTATAAAAAGGAAGCTTGTCATTTATGACAGCTTCCTTTTTGTAAATAAGAGTGACATTTTCATAATTCTTATTCAATGAAATATAGACAAGATTAATATTCTAATTGACAGGCATTACCAGTTACTTCAAAGTTTAAAGCATCAATGGTATGACCAGTAAGTGCCTTAGTACGAGCATCAGGCTGTCCGCCACCAATATAAAGTGTGAATTTACCAGGTTCTAACCAACATTCACCTTCATCATTAATAAGCGCTAGGTCTCTAGGTTTTATGACATAAGAAAAGTCTTTTGATTCACCAGGTGCTAAGTCAACTATACCTACTCCTTTAAGGGCATAATTTGGAACAACAGTGTTTGATTCTAAATCTTTAATATAAATTTGTATACTTTCTTGAATTGCATATTTGCCTGAATTAGTAATAGTTGTTGTTACAGTGAGGTCTTCTTTTGTAGAAATAGTAGTTTTATTGAGATAGCTATTACTGTAATCTATATTAGTATAGGTTAATCCATAACCAAATGGATATAAAGCAGGATAATTCATATAGCGATAAGTTCTATTAGTCATAGAATAATCCTCAAAGTCAGGAAGTTCATCTGTTGAGTTATAGAAAGTAATAGGAAGTTTACCAGAAGGAGAAGACTCACCAAATAATAATTCCGTAATGGCCTTACCACCACGAGCACCTATGTACCAAGTTTGTAAAATAGCATTAACATTTTCATCAGCCCACTTAACAGCTAAAGCACTACCGGAGGAGAGAAGGAGAATAACTGGTTTCCCTACAGCATGTACAGCTTCTAGCAATTCTTGCTGATTACCAGGTAAGTTAAGGTCAAATTTATCACCACTCGCATATTCATTACCAGCGTCACCCTGCTCGCCTTCAATGGTAGCATCTAAGCCTAAGCACATCACAACAACATCAGCCATTTCAGCAGCTAAAATAGCTTCAGCAAAACGGTCTTTACTTTCTGCTAAGCACTCTACTTTGTCTTTATAAAGGTGAGTACCTTGAGCATAATATACTCTCATATCATCGCCAACATAATTTTTAATACCTTCAAGTGGCGTAATATATTCAGAAGAAGTACCTACATAGTTTCCTATAAGACCATCCCTTGAATTGGCATTAGGCCCAATAACAGCAATAGACTTAAGGTTTTCTTTCTTCAAAGGAAGTAAACCATCATTTTTAAGGAGAACAACACTTCGTTTAGCCACATCTAAAGAAAGCTTGATATGTTCTTTGCATTCAACAAGTTCATATGGTGTATCTTCATATGGAGAAGGATAATCATGAAGCATACCTAATCGAATACGTGTGTCTACAAGTCTAATAACAGCTTGATCAATAGCTTCTTCAGTTACTAAACCTTGTTCGTAAGCTGCATATAAGTGAAGGAAAGCACTACCACAGTTTAAATCACATCCATTATTAACGGCCATAGCAGCTGATTCAACTACAGTAGAAGTGACATGATGATGCTCATGGAAATCTAGTATAGCCCAGCAATCAGATACAACATGTCCTTTAAAGTGCCAATCATCTCGTAAAATATCTTGAAGAAGTGTTTTACTTCCACATGCAGGTTCTCCATTCACTCTATTATATGCACCCATAACAGCTTCTACTTCGCCCTCTTGAACACATCTTTTAAATGCATAAAGATAAGTATCATATAAATCTTTCTTATTTA
Organism: Bacillota bacterium; assembly: GCA_023393125.1. Classification (GTDB taxonomy): domain Bacteria; phylum Bacillota; class Clostridia; order Lachnospirales; family Cellulosilyticaceae; genus Cellulosilyticum. The sequence goes on along the minus strand of JAEWMQ010000059.1, from coordinate 51,207 downwards.
CAACAGCATTGAAGCTATGACGAATACCTTCTGGTCCACTGTGAACGGCAAAGTGCTTTGCACAAGCGGTTGTTTTTAGATGCTCTCTGTCCTCACCTTGAAGTCCTTTAATATAAGCGATACCAAGTCTAGATGTTAAAAAAGGATCTTCACCAAATGTTTCATGACCACGTCCCCATCTAGGGTCTCTGAAAATATTAATATTAGGTGCCCAGAAAGTAATGCCTTTATAAATATCACGATCCCCTTTTTTAGAAAAAGCATTAAACTTGGCACGTCCCTCAGTAGATACTATATCTGCTACTTGGTAAAGTAAGTTTTCATCGAAGGTGGCAGCCATACCAATGGCTTGAGGAAACATGGTAGCAGTACCGGCACGTGCTACACCATGTAAGGCTTCATTCCACCAATTATAGGCAGGAATACCGAGACGCTCTATAGCTGGAGATTGATAAAGCATCTGGGTTATTTTTTCTTGAATAGTCATTTGCGAAACTAATTTTTGTGCATGTAATAAAGTGTTTTGAATCATGATTAGTATTGCCTCCTTATAAATATAGTTAAGACTTGATTAAAAAGCTATTTACAACTAGATGTTAATATAATTCGGAATAGTGGTCAATGTATTAATAAATAACTTTTTAAAAGAAGCATAAAAACTTGTTTAATTTTATACATCTATACTTTGTAAGGTACTAGTACTAATATTATTTTACCAATATTGCTATGAAAAGTGAAAGGAAGTGTTTAAAATATAATAAGATTGTGAAATAATTACTTCTAGTGGGATAAATGAAGTGTAAATAGGAGGGTTTGATGAAAAAACAAAAATATTTATCTTATATAGAACAGATAGATAAGGGACTAACGATCCTAGAACATCAATTAAATACAATAGGATGGCTGAGAGTAGGGAGCTTTGTATTAGGAGTAGGAAGTATAGTAGCAGGTTTTGAGCTCAAGCATAGTTTCTACTATGTTATAGCTATTTTACTTTTTCTAGCTTTTATTGGTTTAGTGAGACATTATAATAAGCTAAAAGGCCAAAAACAGTATGAAACAGCTAAAAAAGAAGTGGTAGAAGATTATGTAAAACGTCTAGGACAAGAGTGGTTAGGTTTTAAAGAGGATGGAAAAGATTATATTACACAAGATATTCCTAGAACGAAGGATTTAGATATATTAGGTAAAGGTTCTTTATTTCAGTATATTTGTGTTGGACATACGCCTTATGGGAAAGAAGCATTAGCAAAAGCATTAGTCCAAGGCGTCAAACATGAACAAATTGCTAGAAGGCAAGAAGCTATTAAAGAGCTACTTAATGATGAAGCATTTGCCTTACATCTTCAGACTTTAAGCCAAATGATTGGAAAGAATGAAGAAGGTATAGAACTTCAAACCATGGAAGCCTTTGTGGAATTAGCTGAAGGGGAAGGTAAGAAGCAGAGTATAGTAATGAAGAGTCTAGCACTAGTACTCCCTTTTATTGTACTTTTTTCTGGTGTTCTAATTGCTATGCATAGACAAACGCCACTTACTAATTTACTAGGAAGTCTTGGTATAGTAGCGCAGATAGGGTTAAGTGCTTTTTACTATAGGAAGCATCATATGATATTTGAGCCAATTATTAAGTTTAGCCAAAACATAAAGGCTTACGAAGCTTTTCTTTATGCTATGGAGAGCAATTCCTTTAAATGTGATTATTTAAAGGAATTGCAAAAAAACTTATGTGATCAGGGTGGTCCAAAGAAGGCTTTAAAGGGACTTAAACAATTAACAGAAGCTTTAAAAGTAAGATTTAATGGCTTAGGTTATATGATTTTAGGCAGTACTTTGATGTGGGATTTTCATTGTATGGATGCCTACTACATGTGGCATAAACAATATGGTAAATCTATTCGCCGTTGGTTAAAGGTAATGGGTGAGATGGAGGCTCTTCTAAGCTTGGCGGTAATAGGGGAAGTAAAAGAAGCTTATGTTTTCCCACAAATAAAGGAAGCTAAAGAGCCTTATATTAATTTTTCTAAGTTAAAACACCCTTTAATACAAGAACAAGTAGCTGTAGGTAATGCACTAGAGTTAAGAAATGCTACCTGTATTATCACAGGATCTAACATGTCAGGGAAAACAACTTTTTTAAGGACAATAGGCATTAACTTAGCCTTAGCATATGCAGGAGCACCTGTACTAGCAACTAAATTTGAAGCTGCGCGCATGGAAGTACTGACTTCTATGCGCATTGAAGATAATGTTAATGAAGGCATTTCCACTTTTTATGCCGAGTTATTACGTATTAAACAAATGATTACCTTAGCAGAATTCAAGAGGCCGATGCTTGTATTAATTGATGAGATTTTTAAGGGTACGAATTCAGCTGACCGTATATTAGGTGCTACAGAAACCATCCATGCTCTGGAAAAGCCATGGATTACAGTAATGGTAAGCACTCATGACTTTGAACTATGTGAAATTGAAAGTAGTAGCAAAAGAGAGGCTTATAACTACCACTTTACAGAGCATTATAAAGATAATGAAATACAGTTTGACTATCAGCTTCAAAAAGGTCGTTGTAAGACTACTAATGCGAAATATTTACTAAGAATGGTAGGAATTATAAAGTAAATAATAAAACCATAGTTAAAGATACTTAATCGTTATTTAGCTAGGGTTTCATTGTTTATTAAGAGTTAACTAGATATAATAAAAGAAAAGCATTCCTTATAATTATGAGAAGTCAAGATTTTAATTAACAATTCTTCATTTTTAATCATTCATTGGTCCTGAAATTATGGTCACTGAATAGTTACAATATGGTATAATAGATGAAACGATATAATATAATACTACGGACGAGGAAAAGGTGCCATATGCAAATTCAAAACAACTTTTTACCTATGTACTATCAATTAAAAAATATTATTATTGATATGATTGAAAATGAAGAAATCGGTGTAGATGAGTGTATACCTTCTGAACCTAAGCTTATGCAGACTTATAACTTGAGTCGTACCACAGTTAGAAAAGCTATTGATGAACTCGTTAATGAGGGATACTTATATAAAAAGCAAGGTAAAGGAACTTTTGTAAAAGGACGTGGTTTTGAGCAAGGACTTATTAAACTATCTGGTTGTAGTGAAGATATTAGGCGTTATGGTCTAGAACCAAAACCTTATGTATTAAAAGCCATTATAGAAAAACCATCAAAACGAGTAGCAAAGATGTTAGAAATGAATCAAGAGCAAGAGACTTTTTACATGGAACGTGTTATTTATGGAGATGAAACCCCTATTAATAAAAACAAGAGTCATATTCCCTATCACCTTGTACCAGGTATTGAAAAGGTGGATTTCAATAAAGAATCTTTATATAAGGTGATTGAAAAAGATTATGGAATAGTCATTACTAGGGCTATGCGAACAGTAGAAGCCATTCTAGCTAACGAGGAAATAGCACTTCAGCTTAAAATCAAAGAAGGTGCACCTGTCATGTTATTTAAAGGGCAGGTTTATGCAGATATGAAGGGGAAAGAGGTTATAATAGAATATTTTGAAGCCATTTATCGTTCAGATCAATTCCAATTTTATATTGAACAACATAGATAATAAATAATAAAAATCACACAACAATTGTAACTGTAAATGATACAGCAATTGTTATGTGATTTTTTTATTGGATAAGAAATAGCAACCTATGAATAAAGTTATGTTTTAGCGGAAAAAGTAACTGAGAAAACTTTTTTAAGAAGATTTAAATATGATTGATAAAATTATTTTGATTTTATAATTATATACTATTGTAAAAATTTAAATATAGTAGTATATTTAACTTGTACGGACAACATAACGACATAATGAAGTGCTAACATAATGCTTGAATCAATAAAATTTTATATATAACTATTTAGGAGGAACTAAAATGAAATTATTTGTAGACACAGCTAATACAGAGGAAATTCGTAAGGCAAACGACTTAGGTGTAATCTGTGGGGTAACAACTAACCCTTCTCTTATTGCTCGTGAAGGGCTTGAATTTAAATCAGTAATTAAAGAAATTACAGACATTGTAGATGGACCTATTAGTGCAGAAGTTATTTCACTAGAAGCACCTACAATGGTAGAAGAAGCATTAGAGCTTGTTAAAATTCATAAAAATATTGTTATTAAATTACCTATGACCGAAGAAGGTTTAAAAGCAACAAAACAATTAACTGCTAAAGGTATTAAAACAAATGTAACTTTAATTTTCTCAGCAGCACAAGCATTACTTGCAGCTAGAGCAGGAGCTACTTATGTTAGTCCATTTTTAGGTAGACTTGATGACATAGGAGCAGAAGGTATGCAGTTAGTAAGAGACATTGCAGAGATCTTTGATATTCATGGAATTGAAACGGAGATTATTGCAGCAAGTGTACGTAGTCCGCTTCACGTAGTAGATGCAGCAAAAGCAGGAGCGCATATTGCAACTGTTCCTTATGGTGTTATTATTCAAATGACTAAACACCCACTTACAGACAATGGGATTCAAAGATTCCTTAAAGATTGGGAAGGTTTAGAACAAAAGCTTAACTAACAATAGCCCCCTTATTTTGCATATGGCTTTTCTTTTAAGGTCATATGCATATATTTAAAGATTAATAACTGAGATAATTGCAGATAAGATATCTAGATAATTTTATTAGAGAAAGGAAGTAGGAAATGAAAGTAGAACAAAAGACAATAAATACTATTCGTGTATTAGCAGCAGAAGCTGTTCAACAAGCTAACTCAGGACATCCCGGATTACCTTTAGGTTCTGCACCAATGGCATATACTTTATGGGCTGATATGGCACATAATCCTAAAAACCCAAAGTGGGAAAATAGAGATCGTTTCGTTCTTTCAGCAGGTCATGGTTCAGCTTTATTATACTCTTTATTACATGTATTTAATTATGGATTAACAATAGAGGAACTTAAAAATTTCCGTCAAGAAGGAAGCTTAACACCAGGACATCCAGAGTATGGACATACCGTTGGAATAGAAGCAACAACAGGTCCTTTAGGACAAGGGATTGCTATGGCAGTAGGAATGGCAATGGCAGAAAAGCACTTGAGCGCTGAGTTTAATAGAGATGGTTATCCTATTGTAGATCATTATACATATACATTAGTCGGAGATGGTTGTTTAATGGAAGGTATTTCTTATGAAGCAGCGTCTCTAGCAGGCACATTAAAATTAGGTAAGCTTATTGTACTCTATGATTCAAATAATATTACTATTGAAGGTAGTACAAATATTGCTTTTAAAGAAAATGTAAGAGCACGTTTTGAAGCACAAGGTTTTGAAACCTTCTTAGTGGAAGATGGCAATGATGTAGAAGCTATTAAAAAAGTATTATATATGGCTAAAGCTAATACATCTAAACCAAGTTTTATTGAAATTAAAACACAAATTGGATATGGTTGTCCTAAAAAACAAGGAAAAGCTGCAGCACATGGTGAACCATTAGGCCAAGAGAATTTAGCAGAAATGAGAGATTTTCTACAACATCATAACAAAGCCTTTTTTGTAGAAGATGAAGTAAAAGCTCATATCGAAGAGCTTAACCAAGAGGGGGCTAAGAAAGAAGCAGAATGGCACAAGCTATTTGAAAGCTATGCTAAAGCTTATCCTGAATGTGCTAAGAAGTGGGAGCAGTGGCATAATCCAGAAGAAGTAAAGCTAAATATTTATGACAAGTATCAAGATACAAGTAAGAAAATGGCTACACGTGTAGCTTCGTATGAAGTGATTAATCATATAGCTGAATTAGTGGATTATATAATAGGCGGTTCTGCTGACCTTGCTCCTTCTACAAAGACCTATATGAATGGTAAGGGGGATTTTAGTAGTGAAGATTATTCAGGACGTAATCTCCACTTTGGTATTCGTGAGCATGCTATGGGAGCTATAGCAAATGGGATTACTTTACACGGTGGACTTAAAACTTTCTGTTCAACCTTCTTTGTATTTAGTGATTATATGAAGAACCCGATGAGATTAGCAGCTCTTATGGGGCTACCAGTAACTTATGTATTAACACATGATAGCATAGGAGTAGGAGAAGATGGTCCAACTCATCAACCTATAGAGCAATTAGCAATGCTTCGTAGTACACCAAATCTTGTAACTTTTAGGCCAGCAGATGCAAAAGAAACAGTAGCGGCATGGGAGTATGCATTAAATAGCAAAACAGAACCCGTAGCTATTGTGCTCTCAAGGCAAGATCTACCTTTCCTTGAAAAGTCAGGAGGAGAAGCTAAGAAAGGTGCATATGTCGTAGGAGGTGTAGCACCAAAAGAAGCAGAAATTCTTTTAATTGCTACAGGTTCAGAAGTACATTTGGTTGAACAAGCAGTTAAAGTATTAGCTGAGGAAGGTATTAAAGCAAGTGCTATTAGTATGGCATCTGTAGATATATTTGAAAAGCAATCTAAAGAATATAAAGAGTCTATCTTGCCCAAAAATAAAGCTAAGAGAATTGCGATAGAGGCAGCTTCTAGCTTCGGTTGGCATAAGTATACAGGGCTTGAAGGACAAGTGATTTCTATAGATACCTTTGGTGAGTCGGCACCAGCTGGTATTATATTTAAAAAGTATGGCTTTGCAGTAGAAAATCTAGTAAATCAGGCTAAACAAATGTTACGTAAATAGAGACTAAAAAAGGTGTTGCACAACTAAGGAATAGGTTGTACAGCACCTTTTTTGTTTATTTTGAGATATTAAGGAGAATAACTATGAGAAAGTTAGCATATTCAGATTGGAAGATTTCAATTAAGTTGTCTATTATGTATATGTGTTTTTTGGTTTTTTCCTTAAGTATATCTCTTACTATCTACGCTTATATAAGTAATCAAATGACTATTGAAAAACAAGTAAGCCTAATAACACAATCATTAAGTTCACTTGAAACGAATATTGATAATGTCATTACTAATGTTAGCAATAATTCTAGAATTATACTAGCTAATAATGAAATTCAACAAGTTATTAAAGAAAAGAGTAATACTGAATTAGTAGCTAATCAAAATCGGGTTTCGACTGCTTTAGTGGAGATGGTGCACTCTATACCTTATGTTCAGTCCATTTATGTATTTGATAATTATGGTCATCGATATGGTTCAGATAAGCATTCTTTGAAGTCTTTAAAATTTGCATCTATTGAAGAGGCTTCTTGGTATGAGAGAGCAAAGGATGAAAAAGGTTATTATATTATTGAGATTAATGCAGACGATATTTTTTTAAATGGAGAGGCAGAAAATACTATTTCTTTAATTCGTATTATTAATAGCACAGTGACAATGAAACCTATAGGAACATTGATGATTAACATTTCAGAGGAAGCATTTAAAAGTAATTATGATGAAATTTCAAGTGGATATAGTCCTAATATTTTATTGCTGAATGAAAATCAAAAAGTAATTGCTATAGAAGGAGATATCTCTAAAGAAATAATTAATGAGATTTTTCCTAAAGGATTAAAGGGTGAGACAGGATCACGTATTGTGAGTGTAAATAATAGTAGATATTTATTTTCATACAAAGTGTTATCTAAATATGGTTGGATGGCTATTATGAGTATTCCAATAAAGGAACTAGAGAGTGAACCTTATCAAGTAGCGATTGTTGTTATTATTATTATGAGTGGTATTTTTGTTATGATGAGCTGTTTGATTATGTCTCACACTATTACAAAACCTATTGAAAGATTGGTTCATTCAATGAAACAGATGGAGGCTGGAAAGTTTATAAAGGTAGATATAAAGACAGGAGGCGATGAGGTTGGTGAACTTAAAAATCATTATAATGATATGGTAGATGAGATTGAAAAACTCATAAAAAGAATTTATGCAGAACAGCAGTTTAAGAGAACTGCTGAACTTAGGATGTTGCAAGAACAAGTAAAGCCTCACTTTTTATACAATACTATTGATGCCATGAGGTTTTTAGCTTATTCAGGAAGAAATGACGAACTTTGTGAAGCGCTAGAAGCCTTTGGAAATTATTATCGTACTAGTTTAAGTAAGGGAAGTGAAATTATTTCACTTGAAGAGGAAATAAATATTGTAAAAGATTATTTATACCTGCAACAAATGAGATATGGAGAGACCATACAGTTTACCTTTGAAATAGAAGCTTGTGTACTATCCTATACAGTACCAAAACTTATACTACAACCATTAGTGGAAAATGCTATTTATCATGGCATTAAACCAAAACAACAATTAGGGCATATCGCCATTCGTTCGAGATTAGAAGATAATTATATTTTACTTGAAGTAGAAGATGATGGAGTTGGTATGGCAGGAGAAAAAATAGCATCCATTATGAATAATAAGGCAAGCTTTGGGCTAAGAGGAACTTTTGAACGATTGAACATTTTTTTTGAAAGAAGAGATTTATATAGTATAGAAAGTGAGGAAGATAGGGGGACGAAGATAACGCTTTATATACCGATAGGGGGGAGTAGAGAATAATGATTAAAGTACTCATAATTGATGATGAAGAGAAAACAAGGGGACTTATTAAGCTACTTATTAATAAGGAACTAGGGATAAATATGATTTGTGAAGCTGCTAATGGGGAAGAAGGAATGGCAGTGATTAAGCAAAAATATCCAGATATAGTGATTACGGATATAAAGATGCCTATTGTGAATGGGTTAGAGTTGACTCAAAAGGCGTTAGCTTATAATCCAGATTTGATTATTCTTATGATTAGTGCCTATGAAGAATTTGAATATGCCCAAAGAGCTATCAAATTAGGGGTGTCTGATTATCTTTTAAAACCTATTAGAAAAAGTGAATTAAATGAAGCTTTAGAAAAAGCTATTATAAAGGTGAAGGAAAGGCGGATTAAGTATGGCATTAGTGAAAACGAAAGTGCATCAAGGCCAGTAATTCAGCAGGTGTTAGAGTATGTAAGAGAGCATTTAAGTGATCAAGATTTAGCCTTATCAACAGTAGCTGCTCATTTTTTTTTAAATTCATCTTATTTAAGTAGATTATTCAAGAGAGAGGTAGGCGAATCTTTTATAGAATATCTTACAAAGGCAAGAATTGAGAGAGCTATATGGTACCTTGAAAATACAGATAAGAAAGCTTATGAAATAGCTGAATTGGTAGGTGTGGTAGATGCTACTTATTTTAGTAAATGTTTTAAGAAAAATAGGGGGATGTCTATTAATGATTATAAAAAAGTAATAAAAAATCATAAGAATGACTTAAAATAGGTAAAAAAAATACTATTTTTAAACATCTGAATACGTGTACATAAATACAAAATGCCTATAAAATAAAAGTATATCAAGGATTTAGTTGTAAAAAGCTACAATATATCCAGGAGGGGATAAGATGGGGAAATTTAAAAAGGTAGTAACATTCTTAATCTCAAGCATGATGGCATTTTCAATGATAGGATGTACAGGAGGTACTAATACAAGGGGGAATGGTACTGAACCTGAAAACACTGCTAGTACAAGTTCAGAAGTAAAACAAAAAGCAGAAACTAGCCCAGATGAAGTGGTTACCTTGAATTTGTGGCACATTTGGGCAGCGGAAAGTGAATCTAGTAAAGCGCCATTTGAAGCAGCAGTAAAAGAGTTTAATGAAGAAAATCCTAATATTCAGGTAGTATTAGATGCAACTGAAAATGAAACTTATAAAACTAAGATGACAGCGACAATTGCAGCTAATGAAGCGCCAGATATTTATTTTTATTGGAGCGGCGGTTATATGAAGAATATCGTAGATGCAGGTAAAGTACTTGCACTAGATGAGTACCTTGATGATGCTACGAAAGATAAAATATTAAATGGTACACTGACCAATATGACATTTGACGGAAAGATTTATGGTATTGGGCACTCAATGTCAGTTGGTACATTCTTTGTAAATACAGATTTATTTAATAAATATAGTGTTAAAATTCCTGAAACATGGGATGAATTAGTAACAGCTTGTAAAACATTTAAGGATAATGGTATCACACCAATGGCAGTAGGGGCAAAAGATAGATGGTGTATTGATATGTATTTAGATATTATAGAAACAAGAGCAGCAGGTTATGAAACATGTTATAATGCTTTGACTAAAAAAGGCTCTTTTGTAGATGAGGGTATTATTGAAGGTGCTGCTAAATTACAAGAACTTGTAGACATGGGTGCATTTACGAATGGTGCTTTGGGAGTATCGAGAGATGAATCGGAGGTACCTTTCTATAATGGTCAAATACCAATGTACGTTAATGGTAGCTGGACAATTGGAAATATCAATGCAGATGATTGTCCTGTAAAAGGTAAAATCGCAATTGCTAAATTCCCAACGATTAATGAAAAGAGCAATGTTAATGATTTTACTGGTGGCGTAGCTGAAACCTTTGTAGTTAATGCTGCTACAAAACATCCTAAAGAAGCAGTATATGCATTAAGAACAATCTCTGAAAAATTTTCTAAGAACTTATACTTAAGTGGGGCTGGTATCCCAACATGGAAAGTAGATGTAGATGAATCTCAAATTGATCCACTGACATTACAATTAGTTGATTTGATTCAGGACTCTAATTCCTTTACTTTATGGTGGAATACATTACTTGAGGGGGAAGATTCTGAAACATATATGAATAAATCAGCAGAATTATTTGCGAAACAAATTACACCAGAAGAATTTGTAAAACAATTACAAACCATGAATGAATAGTTAAATACAAAGCCACTGTTGTTTAAGCAGAACTTAAGCTAACAGTGGCTTTTCTAAACAGGACTTGATGATAGAGAACTTTGTGATAGAGGGGGAGAGATGAGATGAAGAATATTTTCGCTGATAAGAAAGCTATTTTTCTATTTATGCTACCAGCAACATTCTTCTTTTTGCTAATTATCGTATTACCTGTTATTTTATCAGGATATTACTCAACATTAGATTGGAATGGTTTTGGTACGGCTAAATTTATTGGAATGGATAACTTTAAAGAACTCTTTATAAATAACAAGGATGGGTTCCCTAAAGGTGTTAGGAATTCCTTATTTTTCTTGGTAGTATCATTAGTGATTCAAATACCAATTTCTTTAATACTAGCGCTTGTTTTAGCGAATGGTATTAAGGGAGAGGGCTTTTTTAGGACGGTGTTTTTTATACCAGTTGTATTAGCAACGGTTGTTATTGGGCAGCTATGGATGAAAGTTTATAATCCTGATTATGGGTTACTTAATACATTTTTAAGAGCAATAGGTTTAGGGAAGTGGGCAAAAGCTTGGTTAGGAGAAACAAGTACAGCTTTAGGGGCTTCTTTTGTACCTATTTTGTGGCAGTATGTAGGTTATCATATGCTTTTGCTATATGCTGCAATCAAGACGATATCACCTGATATTTATGAGGCAGCTCAAATAGATGGTGCAAGTAGCAGGAAAATGGCAACTAAGATAACGATACCACTTATTATTCCCATGCTTAAGGTAAGCACTATTTTATCAGTAACAGGATCACTTAAAGTATTTGATTTAGTATTTGTACTGACTAATGGCGGTCCAGCAGGTGCAAGTGAAGTGCCAAGTACGCTTATGGTTAAAAGTATTTTTAATAGTTATCGATATGGCTATGGAAGTGCTATGGCAGTATTTATTATTATTGAGTGTTTTATTTTTACAGGTTTAGCTAGAGGCATTTTTAGTCAAATAGAGAAACGTTATTAAAGGAGGTAAAGCACATGGGTAAAAAGATAGTGATAGGTTTAAAATATTTATTACTGGGCATATGGACTATAATATGCCTGTTCCCCATTTATTGGTTAGTGTGTTTTTCTCTTAAAGATAACGCAGAAATATTTGGTGAGAATATAGCCGGACTTCCTAGAAATTGGATTTTTTCGAACTATCAGTCAGCATTTATGGGAGGCAATGTAGGTATTTACTTATTAAATAGTGTGATTGTTACAGGTATGACCATCTTATTAACTATAATAGTAGCGGTAACAGCCAGCTATGCATTAGAACGAATGGTATGGAAACTTAGAAAGATAGCTATGACTATTTTTATGATAGGTATTATGATTCCTATTCATGCTGCTTTATTACCTGTATTTTATATGATGCAAACCTTACATATACTAAATACCACATGGTCATTAATTATTCCGTATGTAGCCTTTGCTATGCCAGTAGCGATTATGATTATGGCAGGTTTTGTAGCAGGTATTCCAAGAGAATTAGAGGAATCAGCAAGCATAGATGGTGCGAGTATCTATAAGATTTTTTTAACAGTCATTCTACCTTTATTAAAGCCGGCTATAGCCACAGTATCCATTTTTACATTTATACAAGCTTGGAATGAGTTGATGTTTGCAACTGTATTCATTAGCAATAATGCAAAGAAAACACTAACAGTAGGTATTCAGTCTATGTCAGGCCAGTTTTTAACACAATGGGGACCTATTGGAGCTGCACTAGTTGTAGCAACCATACCAACGATAGTTATTTATTTGCTACTTAATAGACAAGTGCAAGATAGTTTAGTAATGGGAGCTGTTAAGGGGTGATTGAATGTTGGTAGAAATGAACAAAAAAATAACAAAATACATCACAAAAACATACATAATAAACAAAAATATTTAAAATATTCTGAAACTATATTAGAATTTTATTAGGTGTTAGAGAAAAACTATACATCATAAATCAAATAGAAAGTTTGATTTAAAATTCTATTAAGGAGGAATATTTATGAGATTAATGAAGTTAAGTAAAAAGTACACGGCTCTTCTTGTAGCAGGATTCATGGTGTTAGCCACTATCATACCAAAACAAGATACTTATGCTAGTATGACGAGTGGTAGCAAGTTTTTAGGTAATATCATTGGAAATAGTATTCCTGGTGATTTTGGAACCTATTGGAATCAAGTTACACCAGAAAATGCAAGTAAGTGGGATGCAGTTGAGGGAGCTAGAGACAGTATGAACTGGACTACATTAGATAGCTATTTTAATTATGCCAAGCAAAATAACTATCCTTTTAAATTCCATACATTAGTATGGGGTAGCCAAGAACCTAGCTGGATCAAAAGTCTTTCTAAAGTAGAGCAGCAAGAAGAAGTCTTGGAATGGATTAAGGCGGTAGGATCAAGATATACAACAGCCGATATGATAGACGTTGTTAATGAACCTCTACATGCTAAACCATCATATAAAGATGCAATTGGTGGAGATGGTGAAACAGGATGGGATTGGGTTATTTGGTCCTTTACTCAAGCAAGGAAGTATTGTAAAGGCAAGTTGTTAATTAATGAATATGGTATTATTAGTGATACCAATGCTACTAATCAATATATTCAAATTATTAATTTGTTAAAAGAGAGAAATCTAGTTGATGGAATTGGTATTCAGTGCCATGAATTTAATATGAATTATGTTTCGGTTAGTACAATGAAGACTAATTTGGATAAATTAGCATCAACAGGATTACCTATTTATGTATCAGAGCTTGATATGTCTGGTGATGATAATACACAACTTGCACTTTATAAAGAAAAATTCCCTGTATTATGGGAGCACACAGGTGTAAAAGGGGTTACATTGTGGGGATATATTGAAGGTAAGACATGGAAGAGTAACACACACCTTATAACTGCTTCTGGAACAGAACGTCCTGCATTGCAATGGTTAAAGAGTTACTTAAAAGATAGCTCTGTTCCAACACCAACACCAACACCCACGCCAACGCCAACACCAACACCAACACCAACACCAACACCTTCTAACACATTGAGTTTATCAAAAGTTGTTAATGCATGGAATGTGGGTTATACGATGCAAATAACAATTAAAAATGAAGGAAGTACAAATATAGAAGAGTGGAAGCTTATTGTAAATAAAGCAGATTTCCAAATTACAAATATATGGAATGCAACAATTACTGAGTCTGGGGATAAATTAATTATTACTCCGGTTTCTTGGAACAAAGCTATTGCTGCAGGCAAATCAGTAGATTTTGGATTTCAAGGTTCAGGAACTGTGATATCTAACTTTACATATACACTTGAATAGAAAGAAAGCAAAACAAATGCTACGAGGATAATAGAATATTTTGTGCATAAAAATAAAAGGGCTGTTAATTATAACAGTCCTTTTATCGTGGAATGATTTAATGGTAAGCACTGAAAATAGGGGGATAAGATGTTTTTAGAAAATAAGAAAAAGTAATTTATAGATAAAAATAGATTAATAATTAAAGTAATAATGCAGATTATTAAATTAAATATAATAAATTTTGAATAAAGTATTGGACAAATTGTTTAAATTCATTATAATTAAGGGTAGAAATACTGACAAAGTTATTAAGTGATATATTTAATGAATAAAAATCAATAGGCTTAAAAAAGATAATTTATATTAAAATATACTTAATAATGAGTTAAAATATTTCTTAAATAGGAATTAAAATATTTAAGGGGGGAATTACATGTTTAATAAGAAGGTGCAAGCATCCTTACTAACGCTAACATTAATAGGGACAAGTTTATCAGGAGAGTTTATTTGGGCTGAAACAGTAAATAACGTACAACATGTACAAAGAGCTGAGGAGCAAAGTACATATAGTAAGACAGCAACAGGACAAGCACTTAATATAGTTTATACGAATGATTTTGAAGATGATGCTGAGGCTAAAGTAATAGGGGATAATAAAGCTAAAGAATTTGATGTAAAGGCAGATGTAACATCCGATTGGACTATTGTAATTGAACCAGAATTATCGGCAACATATGATGAAAAGCTTTATTCAGGAACTATTTTAGAGTTTGATGTTATTCTGCCAGAAGACGCAACTTATGCAGGTGGCTTAAAAGGCCAAGCAGTTGTTAAGCTAGGAGATAGCTGGACATGGACACAATCTAATCATAACCCAGAAGTAAAAGTAGATGATTTTACCTCTTTAGGAAATGGCTATAAAAAGGTAACATTAAGTATTAAATTTGCAGAAGAGATTGAAGCTAAGCAAGGGTTAAAAGCAATTATTCCAAGAGTAGCAACAAGTAATTGTGATTATGAAGGAAAGATGTATATAGATAACGTTAAGTTAATAGCAGGTGAAAAACAGGAAGAGCAAAGCCTAAAAGCTGTTTATGAAAATAAGTTTGAAGAAGATGATAAAGCAGTTGAGGTAGCTGGTGTTAAGGCTCTAGCGTATGATGTCAAAGCAGATGCAGCATCAGATTGGTCTATTATAATTGAGCCAGAATTATCAGCAACATATGATGAAAAGCTTTATGCAGGAACGACTTTAGAGTTTGATGTTATTTTGCCGGAAGATGCAGTTTATGCTGGAAGCTTAAAAGGGCAAGCAGTTGTTAAGTTAGGAGATAGCTGGACATGGACACAATCTAATCATAATCCAGAAGTAAAGGTAGATGGGTTTACCTCTTTGGGAAATGGTTATAAAAAGGTAACATTAAGTGTTAAATTTGCAGAGGAAATTGAAGCAGAACAAGGATTAAAAGCAATTATTCCAAGAATAGCAACAAGTAATTGTGACTATACAGGAAAAATGTACCTTACAAATGTTCGCCTCTTAGTTCCAACTGAAGCAGCGCCTGAAGAACCTTTACCAGAGGTTGATCCTATTGTATTTAGATTTGATACACCAGATAGTATAAACGGTTGGAGCAAAGAAGGTGCTTGGGAATATAGCGGAGACATTACAATCGGGTATGACTCTGAAAAAACAGGTGGCGCTTTAGCGGTTGATTTAGATTATAGTGCGGATGCAGGGAAAAGTTGGAGTGAAGCAAAAATTAAAGGTGCTTTAGATGAGGCATTTAATTTAACAGGGTATACACAATTAAAAATAGATTTAATATATAATCCAGCTATGATGAGTAAGGGAAGTTTCCAAGCAAAAGTATTTGCTAAGGATGTAGATGAGAAAGATGTATTAAATAGTTATGCTGTAGTAAAAAATATTAAAGACTATGGTAATGGTCTTAAAAAAGGAACAGTTACTTTAAATATTGGCGGTAAAACAGACATTAAAGAGTTTACTTTAGGTTTAATCGGTACTAATACAGATTATAAAGGAGCAATCTATCTTGATAATATTACCTTTGGACAAGGAGGTTCAGAGAATGATGAGTATTATGTAAATACTACAATACCGGTAGAAGCTCAAACACCGATTAGTGTATCTAGTAATGGTATTATAGCTAATGGTATAACTCAGAATATATCAAGAGAAGTTAAATTAGTGGATGAAAAGGCGACAGCTAATACAGCCAAGCTTTATGCTTATTTAGATGCGGTAGGTGAGACTGATAGCGTATTATTTGGACATCAAAATGACATTCACCATAAAGTAGGAAGCAAGTCTTTATCTAAGTCAGATACAGAAGACGTAACAGGTTCAATATCTGCAGTGGTAGGTATTGATACACTCTCATTAACAGGTAACGAACTAGGTGAAGCAAAAGATCCTCAAAGTAAGCGAGTAGCTGATTGTGCTACCATGACTAAAGAAGCAGCGGCTAATGGAGCTATTATTACGTTATCAGCTCATATGCCTAATTTCCAAATCATTCAAGAGCGTATTGATGATGGAAATGGTTATTTGGAAGATGGTTCTATTGACTTTTCAGGCTATACCCCAGGAGTAACTTCTGGAGATAGTGTGAAGCGTATTATGCCAGGACAAGATTTAAATGGTGTTTATACTCAATATTTAGATTTAATTGCGGAGTATGCACATGCTTTAGGTGATACACCAGTGCTCTTTAGACCATTCCATGAAAATACAGGAAGCTGGTTCTGGTGGGGGGCTGCTTATTGTGACGCAGAAGCTTATAAGAATCTTTATAGCTATACAGTAGATTATTTAAGAGATGTAAAAGGTGTTCATAACTTTATCTATGTATACAGCCCAGGGGCAGAAGCTGAAAACAAAGCTGATTTTGAAAAACGTTATCCAGGTGATGACTATGTAGATATGATTGGTTTTGATATGTATCATGATAGTCCAAGAGCTACAGATTCCTTTATCAGTAATCTTAAAAATCAAATTCAAATAGTAGATGGTTTTGCTAAGGAGCATAATAAATTATTTGCAGTAACAGAAACAGGTATTAGAAATGGTAGTAAAGATGCTCTTTTATTAACAGGTAATACAAGAAAAGATTGGTACAATGAAATATTAGAAGCAGTAGCACCAAGTAGTGCATCATACTTCTTATTATGGGCTAACTTTGGTGAGAATGATGGCTATTACACACCATTTGTAGTTAGTAAAAAAGATGACGTAGTAAGAGGACATGAAATGCTAGATAACTTTATTGACTTCTATAATGATTCACGAAGTGTCTTTGCTAATGAAATGGGAGATTATGCTGCGTTAAATGTAAATGTAAAAGATGAAGCTACGCCAACAGGCTTTATTACAAATCCTGTATCAGGAAGTCGTATTTTAGAAGCAACCACCATTACAGCCACTATAAGAAATGTACTTCCAGGAGATAAGGTGAGTTTCAAAGTATATGATAAAGATGGTAATATCAAATCAACATATATAGCAACAGCTAAGGAAAGTGGTGAGTTTGAAGCTAAAGTTACTAGTGAAGACCTTAAAACAATTGGTCAAACATTGGGTACTATTAAGTTATTCGTAAATGATAAGCTATGCAATACGATTAATGCGAAATTCAATATGCCAGAAGCTACAGCAGATGTAAAAATAGTAGATAACTTTGAAACCTACTATGGAGATAGTGATGAGATGTCCGGGAAATGGGCAAGTGCTAAAGGTGCAGGGTGTAGTATTAAACCAACATTAAATGCGAAACGTTATGAAGGGAATTATGGCTTAGCTTTTAATTATACACTTATAGCAGATGGCTATGCAGGGGTTACTAAGAATTTAGGTGGTATAGACTGGTCTGGTACTAATGCACTTCAATTTTGGACTATTCCAGATGGTAAGAGTCAAAAGGTAGTTGTTCAAATAACCAGTGAAGGTAAAGTATTTGAAGCTTATCTTCAAGAATTTGAAGACTACAATAAGTTTGCCAATGAACCAGTACTTGTAACTATTCCATTTTCTAAGTTTATACCTAGAGATAACAAGACTGACGAATTTAAAACATCTTCTATAGATAGCTTCGGTTTATTCTGTAATACTATTGTACCTACAGGTGTAAGTAGCGATAATTTTGAGTTAAATTCTACTCTTTATTATGATAGCATTAGATCAATTAACTCTGATAAAACAGAGGTTACTTTTGAGAAATCCATTGATCTTTCTAATTCTGGATCAACGGGTGGCGGATCAACAGGGGGTGATTCATCAGGTGGTGGATCATCAAGTAGCTCAGGGTCTACTACAGTAGTTACTCAAAACTCTATTCAAATAGCAGACAGTAAATTTGAGGTGAAAGCAGTTATCGACAGCATATCAAAGGCATTACAAGAAGCTACTGAGAAAGCTGGAAAAGCAACTGTTCTAGATAAAAAGTTTATCTTTAAAGTAGATTCTAAAGAAGAGAATAACAGTGTAGCTACTAAAGTAACTTTTGACCTTAAGAATGTAAAAGTAGAAGGACCACTTACTCTTGTAAAATATGAGCAGCAAAAAGATGGTACTTACAAAATGATTAGACTAGGCGGTACATACAATAAAGAGGCAGAAAGTTTTGTTGCTTATGTAACAGGTAAAGGGGATTATGCTTTAGTACAAGATGAAAACCTAAGAAAACTTCAATTAAGCATTAATGACCAACGTATTTACTTTAATGATGAAACCATTACTTCAGATGTAGCTCCTTATATTAAAGATGGTGTTACAATGGTTCCTATTCGTATTATTGCAGAACAATTAGGAGCAGAAGTAAAATGGAATAGCAAAACTAAAGAAGTTAATATTACAAAAGGTGAAAAGACACTTGTATTAAGTGTACGTCAAGGCGATGCAGAAATTAAAGATGCAAGAACTTATGTGAAACTTCGCTATGTATCAGAAGAGTTTGGTGCAGATGTACATTGGATTCCAGATAGCAAAATGATTTATGTTGTAGAATAATTGGATAGATGTCACTAGTTGAGAAAGCCTATAAATAATTGTTTAAAAGGAGCCGCTACAGCCAAATTAGTAGCGTTCCTTTTACTTTTGATAATAGGTTATATAAAGAGAAGGGGATATTTCACAAACAATTGAAATATCCCCTTTTCTTTATATCATTTCTTTTAAGCTAGGCCTGATTAGTATAAATCTCTTTTTCTACTTGAATAAATACTTCTGCAATAACACCATAAGCTTTACCCCAAGCATCAATGACTTCATCTGTGGCAGCATCACCTAATACATCTTTAATAGCTATAAGTAGATTTTTACCTACAATAGGATAGTGTTCAGGAAGAATACCAACTTCTGCGTGACGTGTGCCTATTTTTTTAACGACAGGAAGTAAAGCTTCTAAATTGTCGATGTTTTCAGCAGCGGCTAGTACAGTCATGGCAAGTGCTTTTGGCTGTTCGCCAGAAGATTGTCTATTCATATTAAATAAAGGTTTAACTTCTGGATTATTGATGAACATTGTTTGATAAAAATGCTGTGTAATTTCTAAGCCGTGAGCTTTTAAAGCTGGCACTGTACTTTTAATAATATCAATTGTTTTTTGGGCTAACATAATGAGTCCTCCTAGTTGCTTGTAATTGTTTTAATTTTAATTTTAAGTATGAAGTAGTAGTAAGGCTAAATACTGACTACTAATAGTTTTTAAATAGAATTAAGGATTAATCTCTTGAATTAAATGTGTATATTAAATGCACATTTAATATAACATACATAAATTAAATGTGCAAGTTAAATGCACATTTAATTTATAAAGCCTTTCTTAAATATAAAAAGGCTGATACAATAATCAAAAAAGGTTAGCAAGGAGGATTTACTATGCAATTATCTAAGTTCACAGATTATACGTTTCGCGTTTTAATATATATGGCCAAGCATCAAGAAGAACTTTGTACGGTCGAACAGCTAGCGACTAAATTAGAAGTTTCTGAGCATCACCTAAAGAAAGTTATTCATAGATTAGCTAAGACGGATTATTTGATTTCTATTAAAGGGAGAGCAGGTGGGCTAAGATTAGGACTTCCACCAGAGCAGATTAATTTGGGAGAGGTATTAAGGATAACCGAGGATAATCTTAATATTGTAACTTGTTTAAATGGAGATGACGTTTGTGGTTTTATGAATGGTGAGTGTAAATTTAAGAGTGTAGTATATGCCTCATTAGAAAAGTTTATTGAAGAATTTGGTAAGTATACATTACAGGATATATTATAATGGCAAAATGTTTAGAGCTTGTACTTTAGAGCTCTATTTTTTATATTTCAGCTACTTACTCCTTAGATGAGTTTTTAGAATACTTAGTTTTACTAAGAAAGATTATAAATTCTCCTCAGATTTTTGTTTAGTGAAGTCTATATAGAAGTTCCCTATACTGCTAGGATAAGCATAACAAAAAATGGATACCTAAAATAAAAAATGCCACATTATTTTAGTTGCTTCTTTTATTTACAATAAGGTTAAGATGAAATTTAACCCAAAGGAGCCACGATTATGTTTGATAACAATAACAGATTTATTATAGAAGATTACACCAATAGTCCTACTTTTGCTAGCTTTCTACCAGGAATTAGTGGTATTATGGGGATTCCTATTTGGTGTTTTTATGTTAATAGAGGACAAGGTGTTTCAAGCTTTGGGGTAAGAGATAAAAATCACTCCATTATGGAGTTCCATGCTGCTCAGCAAGCCTATCAAAATGCGAGTACAGTTGGTTTTAGAACTTTCCTTAAAGTAGATGGAAAATACTATGAACCATTTTATAATGAATACGCCAAAGAAGAAGGCGTAGAGAGAGTCATGTATATTGGTTCTAACGAGATGGAAGTAGAAGAAAAGAATCCCATGGAAGGGATTCAAACTAATGCTCTTTATTTTACTTTACCAAATGAAGAAATCGGAGGATTAGTACGTCAAGTAACTCTTAAAAATATTAGTGAAAAAACCCTTCAAGTAGAATTCCTAGATGGGATGCCACAAGTGATTCCATACGGTGTAGATTTAGGTGCTATGAAAATGATGGGACAAACCGTTAAAGCGTGGATGCAGGTTCAAGACGTGGAAGAGAAAGTACCATTTTATTCCGTACGTGCTAGTATGGAAGACTCTGCTGTTGTTAAAGAAGTTAAGGGAGGGCACTTCTACCTCACAATGACTGAAAAAGGTGAGTTATTGCCAGCAGTAGTGGATAGTGAAGTAGTCTTTATGCAAAACACTTCTCTTACTAGACCACTAGGCTTTATCACAAAAGACAGAGCAGCCTACCTTAGCGAAAAACAAATTTGTCAAAATGCACTTCCATGTGGTTTCTTTAGTGGCATAGTGACTTTAAGTCCAGGAGAAACATACACTTTCTATAGTTTAATTGGGCAAGTAGAAAATAAGATGCAGCTTACAAAATTCCAAAGTAAGGTAACAGGAAGCAGTTACTTTGAAAATAAATACCAAGAAGCCAAAGCTCTTACAGAAGATATTTGCAAGGTAATAGAGACTAAGACAGCTTCACCAGTATTTGATGCTTACTGTAAACAAACTTATCTTGATAATGTCCTTCGTGGTGGTATGCCTCTAAAGTTAGGAGAAGAAAATATTTATCACGTCTATTCTCGTAAACATGGAGATACAGAAAGAGATTACAACTTCTTTAGCATGAGTCCAGAGTTCTATTCACAAGGGAATGCTAACTTTAGAGATGTGAACCAAAATAGACGTTTAGATGTTTATTTTGCAGATTTTGTAAAAGACTATAATGTTAAAACCTTTTATAACCTTATTCAATTAGATGGTTATAATCCACTAGGAGTACAAGGGGTTAACTATACACTGACCAAAGAGAATCAACAGACTATCTTAAAAACAGTAGGAGAAAATGAACTGCTTAAAGAACTTCTATCAAAGGCCTTTACACCAGGTGGTGTGCTTAAAGCTCTTACAGATAACAATGTTGATTTAGAAGTTTCAAGAGAAGATTTTATCTCTGAATTAATGAAAGTATCAGAGCCTCATACAGAAGCTGTATTTGGTGAAGGCTACTGGACAGATCACTGGACTTATAATATAGACTTAATTGAAAGTTATTTAGGGATTTATCCAGAAGCAGAAAAAGCATTACTTTTTGATGATCATACTTATACTTACTTTGAAAGTCGGGCAACTGTTAGACCAAGAAGTGAGCGCTATGTATTAACTGAAAATGGCGTAAGACAATACAATGCAGTTGATCACCACATTAAAGCAGAGGTTACTCATAAAGTAGCCAGAGAAAAGAACGGCAAGGGTGAAACTTATACTTCTAATCTGTTTGAAAAAATGATGATTTTAGCTACTAACAAATTTGCTACCTTAGATCCATATGGTATGGGGATTGAAATGGAAGGTGGTAAACCAGGTTGGTATGATGCCTTAAATGGTCTTCCAGGTATTTTCGGTTCCTCCATGGCAGAAACTTATGAGTTATACCGCATGGTAGAATTTATGTTAAAAATCATTAAAGCCTATCCTGAAAACGTAACCTTACCAACTGAAATGATGACTTTTATTAAAGGGATTCAAGAAGCACTTGTACGCTATAAAGGTGAAAAAATCACAGAGCTTGAATACTGGAATCAAGTAAATGAAGTGAAAGAAGCGTATAGAGCGGCTGTTTTATGGGGAATTGAAGGAGAAAAACAAACACTTAGTAACAGTGAAATAGAAACCATTCTAGAGTCATGGCTTGAAAAATTACATGAAGGAACTGAAAAGGCTATAGCTTACGGAGAAGGGCTATGCCCAACTTACTTCACTTATGAAGTGAGTGAGTATGATAAAGAGGGTGATGTAATCATTCCTCGTCAGTTTAATGTGATTAATATGCCTTACTTCTTAGAAGGACCAGTAAGATATCTAAAAGTGGGCGAGAGTAAAAAAGTAGCTAAGGAGCTACATGCAAAAGTAAAAGCAAGTGCCCTTTATGATGAAGAGCTTAAAATGTATAAGGTAAACGCGCCATTAAAAGATACTTCTTTTGAAGTAGGCCGTGCCAAAGCCTTTACACCAGGTTGGTTAGAAAATGAGTCTATCTGGCTTCATATGGAATACAAATATTTACTTGAACTTCTTAGAACAGGTTTATATGAAGAGTACTTTGAATCACTTAAAAATGCACTGGTACCATTTCTTGATCCAAAGATATATGGCAGAAGTATTTTAGAAAACTCTTCCTTTATAGCAAGTAGTGCAAATCCTAATGAAAAGATTCACGGTAGAGGCTTTGTAGCAAGATTAAGTGGTTCCACAGCAGAATTCCTTCATATGTGGCAAATCATGATGATTGGTGAAGCACCATTTAAAGTAGAAGAAGGCGTATTAACATTAAGCTTTACACCAGCACTTCCAGCCTATTTGATTGGCGAAGATAAGACAGTGAAATGTCAGTTCTTAGGCGACATTGAAGTCGTTTATAGCTTCACAGAGAAGAAAGATATTATACCAGGAACAGTTCACGTGATGGACATAACGCTTACTTACAAAGATGGTACTAGCAAAGTAGCCGAAGGCAAGTTAGTAGGTAAAATGGCTGAGGATGTAAGAAGTCACCAAGTAAGTAAAATAGATATTAAATTAAGAGTGTAAAAAAGAATAGCACACTGCGGCTAACAGCTTCCATTTATGATATGGAGCTGTTAGTGATTAATAGAGAATAAAAAAGACTTATAAATAAGACTTACTAGGAGGCGGCAAAGATGAGTTTTAACAAAGATTTTGTATGGGGAGTAGCGACTTCCTCTTATCAAATAGAAGGGGCGGCTTATGAAGATAGTAAAGGCCTCTCTATATGGGATGTTTATTGCACCCAACCAGGTAGAGTATTTGAAGGACATCATGGAGAGGTAGCGTGTGATCACTATCATCGTTATAAAGAAGATGTTCAGCTCATGAAAGAAATGGGTATTAAAGCTTATCGCTTTTCTATTTCTTGGCCAAGGGTATTACCTAAAGGCATAGGAGAAGTAAATGAAGCAGGACTAGCTTTTTATGACAAGTTAGTGGATGAATTAGTGGAAGCAGGCATTGAACCTTATGTGACCTTATTCCATTGGGATTTACCATATGAACTTCATAAAAAAGGAGGCTGGATGAATCCAGATAGCCCAAGTTGGTTTGCAGAGTATACAAAAGTAGTGGTAGAAAGATTATCAGATCGTGTTAAAAACTTTATTACTTTCAACGAACCACAATGCTTTATTGGCTTTGGTTACTCTCAAGGGATGCATGCACCAGGACTTAAACAATCTGTTAGGGATACATTAGCTATGGCACATAATGTCCTATTAGCTCATGGTCATAGTGTAAAAACTATTCGTGAGCATGCAAAAGGTGAAGTAAAGATAGGCTTCGCACCAACAGGCTCTATGAACTATCCATGCTCAGAAAAACCAGAAGATATTGAAGCAGCAAGACGTTCTATTTTTGATATGCCTAAAGAAATTAGGGAAGATTGGGCTTGGAATGTGACATGGTGGAATGACCCTATTTTCTTTGGGCATTATCCAGAAGATGGTCTTAAGTTATTTAAAGATTATTTACCAGAAATCAAAGAAGGCGATATGGAAATCATTTCTCAGCCTATTGATTTCCTTGGACAAAACGTTTATACAGGAAGAGAAATTAAAGCAGATGAAAACGGAGAAGCTATTTATCTAACAAGAGATAAAGGTTCACCTAAAACAGCCCTTAACTGGCCTATTACGCCGCAGGCTCTTTATTGGGGGCCACGTTTCCTTTATGAGCGCTATAAAAAACCAATTTACATCACAGAAAATGGACTTTCTTGCCATGATGTGGTATCTGTAGATGGTAAAGTTCATGACCCTAACCGTATTGATTTCTTACACCGCTATTTAAAAGAATTTAAACGTGCAGCAGAAGATGGCATAGAAGCAGCAGGTTACTTCCAATGGTCATTTCTTGATAACTTTGAATGGCATAGCGGTTATGCAGAACGCTTTGGTATT
Source organism: Bacillota bacterium (assembly GCA_023393125.1). Classification (GTDB taxonomy): domain Bacteria; phylum Bacillota; class Clostridia; order Lachnospirales; family Cellulosilyticaceae; genus Cellulosilyticum. The sequence goes on along the minus strand of JAEWMQ010000059.1, from coordinate 26,103 downwards.
GTGTATGTAGACTATCAAAATCAAGAGAGAATCATTAAAGATTCTGGTTACTGGTATAAATCTGTTATTGAAACAAACGGTGAAGCATTATAAAAATAGTGACACATAATAAATAAATAGTAAAAGGCCTATGGTCTTCTAGTTGTTATTAGAAGACCATAGGCCTTTTTGATAAAAATAATAAGCAGTTTGGTAAAGAAACTTAAATGTAGTTAGTTTAGCTGGATAGTAGGGGATCATTATATTAATATGGTTGAATAAAGATTTTAAATATTATAAAATTAATCAAGGCATTAAGTTGTATTAAAGGGGAGAAACATGATAATGGAGCAGGAGATTTTAAAAGAACCAGTAAAAATAAGAAAAAGTATGTGGGGAGTTTTAGCAGTAGTCATTTTAGGGGTTTATGTATTTTTCACTATAGGACTGGTAGTTGTTGGTTGTGTAGTTAAACCAATACCAGGACTAAATTATTCTTTTGAATATGCAAAGGATAATTTAGTAGATGTTCTAAAAATTAATTCTGAGATATCAATGGTGTTATTTATTATCTTGGGTGTAATTGGAACTGTATTTAAGACAATTAAGAATAACCGTATTAGGAATGGGCTTATAGGTTTCTGGGGATTTTTATTTGTATTGCCCATGATTGTATTAAGCCTGTGGATTGAAAAGTTAGTACCAAGTGATATAGGGCTAAGTAGAGATTTTAGGTGGGTGGTATTAGGAATCATTGTATTTAGATTAGGGTTTCTGATACTTATTGTACTAAAATATATAGAAAGAAAAAGAAATATTAATTTTAAAATTGTATGGACTTCAGCAATCTTCTTAGCTCTGATTAATTTTATGACAATGTCTCAGTTTAGTTTTGGAATAGATCAAAACTATGCATTTGGATCTTCGCAGTTGGAACAATGGGGACTATTTTTTACAGAGCGATATATATGGTCACATGGAGATCTGGGTATAGGGAGACTTATCAACATAAGTATAGTCATTTTATTTGTGGTCTTAAGTGTACCACTATATATGATTGGCAGGAGCTTATTTACTCCAAAATTTGAGGAGAAAAATGAGGAATATGTATCTAAAGGTTCTTTGGCTGTACTAGTAGGAAGTGGGTTAGGATTATTGATGATAGTCACTCCGTTTCTTAAAGAGGGTATTAACATAGAAAGTATAGGTCTAAAGAGTTTAGGAGAAGGGGCTTTTGTTGGCCTATTGGTAGGTATGGTAGCTACAGTTTTAAATGTAGGGATAGGGAGCATAATAGTACAGATGAAACGTTCAAAAGTAGGACTAATTAGCATTGGATTATTAGTTTTAATCAGCAGTTCTGTTACTACCTCACTAACAAACACAATATTCATTAGTTCGGAGCTATTGTTTGGCAAAGGGATAGCAAGTACTGTATTATGCATAAGTATGAACATGGTAACTTTTTTTGCTGTAACATGGATACTGAGAGAAAGAAAAAGTAAAAAAGGTGTCCTAGATAAAAGTTTTATCATGAGATTAAGCATAGCCATTTTTAGTGTTCAATTTTTAGCTGGTATGACTAACTTTGGTATTGGATTTGTGTTGTACACAAGTAACTTAAAGAGATTGTTACCTTTAAACTCAATTTTTATTCAACTAGATATGACCTCTGAAACCAGAAACTTTATTTTTGTAGCCATTACTATATTAGTATTTTTAGGTGTCAATATAAGTCGATTATTACTAAAAGAAGAAGATTATGGTGAATGGACATGGCTTAGTATACTTCATAAATAAAGCAGAACCAAGATAGAATAAACAAAAATCAAAAGAGGTAAGACAAAACCAATGAGAGGTTGTCAATTAGGGGGAGAAAAAATGAAATATCTATTCATTAATGGAAGCCCGCATAAGGGAAACACTTGGAAGTTAGCAGAAGAGGTTCAAAGCTTGTTAAAAACTATAGAGCCTGACAGTATTATAGAAGAAATTCATTTAGTAAAACTCAATATACCATTTTGCACAGGGTGTTCACTTTGTTTTAGAACAGGAGGAAGTAATTGCCCCCATAATGCAACCATTCAACAAGTGTTAGATGCTATTGAAGAAGCTGATGGCATTATAGTCGCCTCGACTAGTTATAATAGAAGGGAAACTACCTTACTTAAAAACTTCTTCGATCATTTATGTTACCTTCTTCATCGTCCACACTTCTTTACTAAAAAAGCATTAGTTATAACGACAACAGGAGGTGTAGGGGCTAAATCAGCAGCTAAAAGTATTGCATCCTTTTTGAAGGGAATAGGCTTTAACAAGTGTTATCTTTTGTCAGTCCCAGCTTATAGCTGGAATGATTATAGGATTAATAATAAAACAAAAATGAAGTGTGAGCAGGTAACTAAAAAGTTTTATCAAGATATTAGTTTTGAAAAATTACATAGTCCAAGTGTCTTAGTTATGATTCCCTATAACTTATTTAGGGGAATGTCTCTGTATTATGTAAAAGGGAGTGAATATGAAACAGAGGATGGTAGCTATTGGACAGATCCTATTAGAAAAGACACTGTATATGATAAAGTTGTTCCAGTTCCTATTTATAAAAGGCCTATAGGGTATTTCTTTTACTTCTTAGGCAAAAAGTTAGGGAAAAAAGTCATGGTGACATATAAAAAGTAAGTCGTATATAAAGGGAGATTATGAAGATGGAAAAATGGTTGAAAAATTATCTGGATTCAAGTGGTAAATTATCGATGTATCCATCTAAAAGAAAGCTAAAGATTGCTGTTATGTTTTATATAGCTAATCAATTAGAAGCTCATAAGACGTATACAGAAAAGGAAATGAATGAAGCCATTAATGAGATATGTACTTTTAATGATGCAGCACTACTTAGAAGAGAAATGTACAACTATCACTTTATTAATAGGACTGAGGATGGAAAGGTATATACGCTAGAAGAAAATCAGCCATCTCCTGAAGAATATGGATTAAGCTAGAAGAATGAGGCATATAGGTATTCATTAGGAATAATAAAAAATAAATAAAGATAGGTTGATATCTAAGAAGAAATGATAAGATAAAGCAAAGAAAAATAATCTTATTATAGGAGTTTGGGGATGTTTAAAAATATTAAGTACATGGGTAGATATCAAGATGAAGAACAACTAAAAACAGGGAGATTACCTGAAATAGCTGTTAAGTATGAAGAACCAAACACGATGAAAGAAGTGTTTATAAAAGGAACACTTATTAGTTTACCAATATTTATAATAATGATTATTGGTATTCTGGTAAAAATTCAAGTATGGCAGGTGCAGCTTTTGGAGATTAATATAAAACAGTTGGCAGGAGGCATCCTAATTGCTAGTATAATAAGTTTATCTCTTATTCCTATTCATGAAGGGCTACATGCTATTTGTTATCCAAAAGAAAGTATTAAAGAAATTTGGTATAAAAAAGAGGAGTCTGCAGCATTTGTGTATTGTAATGCACCTATTTCTCGCAGGAGATTTATATGGTTGTCCTTATGTCCTAATTTAGTATTAGGTTTTATACCATACTTATTATGGATCATGGGTATGTTTGATGGCAATAGATCAGTTTCGCAAATCCTTATTTCATGGGCGATGCTTAATATATTTACTGGAATAGGTGATTACTTAAATATCTATTCTACGATTACACAAACACCAAAAGATAGCATCATACAAAATTATGGATTTCATAGTTATTGGTATAGAGAAGAGAATAAATAAGCCATAAAAAATTTGATACATAAGCTATAATAAAGAAAAGTTATAGGAAGGGTAAAGGGAAAAAATGAATCCAATGATTGTAAATAATATTAAACAAACTTTAAATGAACTGGAAAATGAAAAGCACATTCATATTTTAATGGCCATAGAATCAGGAAGTAGGGGATGGGGGTTCCCTTCGATTGACTCAGATTATGATTGTCGTTTTGTATATACTCAGTCTTTGGAGAAATATTTAACCATAGGAGAAGTAACAGACCATATAAGCCTTCCTGTAGATGAGGTATATGATGTAGATGGTTGGGATTTAAAAAAGCTACTCATTCATATCAGAAAATCTAACCCAACAGTATGGGAGTGGTTACAGTCTCCGATTGTTTATCGGGAAGAAAAGGAGTTTAGAGAGCAATGTATGGCATTAGCGGTGATTTATTTTAATGAGAAAACAGCACTATACCACTACAAAAGCTTAGCTTATAACAAAGTGCAACAAATCAAGGAAACGCCATTAGGTAAACTGAAGGCTTACTTTTATGCTTTACGAAGTGCATTAGCTTGTGATTATGTATTAAACCATCATAGTATTCCACCAATGGAAATCAATCAGCTTATGGAAAGCTTAAATCTAGAACTAGAGTTAATATCAGAGATTAAATATTTAATAGAATTAAAAGTAACTGTAGATGAAGCTTATGTCATAGGACCTCACACTAAGTTGCTTGGTTATATAGAAAAAGTTTTATTAGTCTGTGATGACTATTTACAGGAAGCTAAACCAACTACAGCACTTAAAGAGGCAAAGTTATTAGATGAGTGTTTTAGAAATTGGTTAATTAGGTGAGAGAAGTGATGAAAATAGAAGTTACAGAGCAATTAGAAAGTAAAGACTATGAGTTTTTAAATAACGAAAAGGCGCTAGGCGATAGAATTTTATATTTAGTGGTGAGTGGCTCATACGGTTATGGAACCCAATATGAAAATAGCGATATAGATTTACGTGGCTGTACCATAGAAGGAAAGGAAGTACTATTTGGATTAGAAAGCTTTGAACAGTACGAAGACCTTCATACAGACACAGTTATCTTTGGCCTAAAGAAATTTGTAAGATTAGGATTGAATGCCAACCCCCAAACCTTGGAATTATTAGGCATAGATGAAGATTGCATTTATCAAATGACACCACAAGGAAAGCTTCTAAGAGACAATACAGAGCTTTTCTTATCTCAAAAAGTTGCAGATACTTTTGGTGGTTATGCAATGGCTCAGCTTAGAAGACTTCAAAATGCGCTAGCACAAAATAGTGCCAGCCAAGTATTAAAGGAGCAGCATATAGCAGCTACAATTTCCAGACAAATTAAACAATTTAATGATGATTATACTTCTTTTGATAAAGACAGTATAGTCGTTTATGTGGATGGAGAGAGCCAAGATCTAAGAACGACCATTCACTTAGAAGATTACCCTTTAAGAGATTTCACAAGTATTTATGCCAATATGACTAATACTATCAAAAGCTATGAAAAGCTTACACATCGTAATCATAAGAAAGAAGAAAGTAAATTATATAAGCATGCCATGCATTTAGTAAGAATACTGATAACAGGCACGTATATATTAGAAGGCAAGGGTATTCACACAAGATTAGAGAAACACTTACCTACATTATTAAGTATTAGGCATGGAGAGTATAGCTGGGACCAGATATTTAAAATTGTAGATAGCTATGAAAAGCATTTTAATAAAGCAGCTCAGCTTACCAAGTTACCAGAGAGGCCACGACAAGATAAAGCCCAAAAGCTAATAGAATCTATTTACGAAAGTTATTATTATAAATGAAAGCTCTATAGCTAACTAGAAGTATCATTTTAGTTAGTTATAGAGCTTTTGTAATGGGAGGAAAATAAAATTGGTTCGTAACATTTTTAGGTAGAAAATCTAGTGTTAAGAAAATATAAATTATTTATAATATTTTAATTATTATATAGATATGGTACACAATCTGTACTATACTAAGATGATTCAATACAGTTGTTAAATTAAGGAGGATAAGGAATGATTAGTATAATTGTAGGTTGCGGAGTAGGAATCATAGCAGTTATTTTATTCTTTTGGCTCGTTGGTTTTAAAATTATCCCTAATGATAGAGTAGGAATCGTTGAAAAATGGTGGTCTCCTAAAGGTTCTCTAAAGGAGCAAATCATTGCTTTAAATGGAGAAGCCGGTTATCAGCCTGACCTTTTAAGAGGAGGTATTCATTTTAAATCACCACTTCTCTACAAGGTACATACGGTACCTCTTGTAACAGTACCACAAGGAAAAATAGCTTATGTATTTGCAAGAGACGGAGAGTCTTTAGAAGCTACACAAACTTTAGGCAGGATTGTTAAAGAGTCTAATAATTTTCAAAATGTAAGGGCCTTTTTACAAAATAAAGGACAAAAAGGACCACAACAAGGTATTATTCGTGAGGGAACTTATGCTTTTAACCTAGCACAATTTGTGATTATTACTGAAGATAAGACGCACTGCTTAAAAATAGGTAATAGGGCAGAGCAAGACACGCTTATGCAAATGTCAGAGCTTATTAAAAATAGAAATGGTTTTAGGCCAGTTGTCATTCAAGGGGAAAAAGATGAAATTGGTATTGTAACGGTCCACGATGGACCATCTTTAGGTAGTGGCAATATTATTTGTCCAACAGTAGGAGATGTAGCAACTGATCCACATTATCATAACAATTTTCAAGATATTGATGCCTTTTTAAAGGCTGGTGGTTATAGAGGTAGACAATATCAGGTTTTAGCAGATGGTACTTATTTTATTAATAGACTTTTTGCAACTATTGAATATATTCCTAAAGTAATCATTGAAGTAGGTTTTGTAGGAGTAGTTGTTTCTTATACTGGCGCAAAGGGTGAAGATTCTTCTGGTAATGATTATAAGCACGGAGAACTTGTTGGAAAAGGGTATAGGGGGGTATGGAACGAGCCATTAATGCCAGGTAAATATGCTTTTAATACCTATGCAGGAAGCATTGTAAAAGTGCCTACAACCAATGTTATTTTAAAATGGATTTCTAATCAAACAGGGAATCACAAATATGATGAGAACCTTAAAGAAGTTAGTCTTATCACAAAGGATGCTTTTGAGCCAACCTTACCACTATCTGTTGTATTCCATATTGATTATCGAAAAGCACCTTATGTTATTCAACGTTTTGGGAATGTAAAGATGCTAGTTGATCAAACCTTAGATCCTATGATTTCTGCTTACTTTAAAAATATAGGGCAAACGAAAACACTCATTGAACTCTTGCAGCAAAGAAATGAAATCCAGAGCCAAAGTGCTATGGAGATGAGAGAACGCTTTGAGCATTATAATTTAGAGTTAGAAGAAGTACTTATTGGTACACCAGGTAGCTCAACTTCAGATTCTAATATAGAAACCATTCTTACACAGCTTCGCAGCAGACAAATTGCTAAAGAGCAATTAGAGACCTACGAAACCCAACAAAAAGCAGCAGAAAAAGAAAAGGAATTAAGAGAAGCAGAAGCAGTAGCTAAACAACAAACCACCTTAACTGAGTCTGATATTAATATTAGAATTCAAGAAAACCAAGGTAAAGCTGAGCTGATGAAAGCTAAACAAGATGCTGAAAAGATTCAGCGCCTAGCAGAAGCAGATTCTTATAAGATTAAAAAGCAATCAGAAGGTGAAGCATTTAGAATAAAAGTAACAGCAGAAGCCGAAGCTGATAAAGAAGCAAGAGTAGGTATCTCAAAAGCTATAGCTGCTAGAGAACAAGTTAATGCTTACGGTGGTCCACAGTACAAGGTTATTAACGATGTGATGAGTGAATTCTCTAAAGCTGTTAAAGAAGGTAAGATTGACATCGTACCTAAGACAGTTATTCAAGCAGGAGGAGAAGGCCAAGGCGTTAATGCTTTTGAATCCCTCATTATGCTTTTAATGAGTGAAAAGCTAACTGCTTTAAACGGCAATGAAAGTTTCCAGGAATCTGAGGAAGTGGAGCGCATTAAAGAACAGATTTTAGCAGAAATTAAAAATACTCAATTAGAAGTGGCCACCACAAAGGCCTAATCAAAAAACACATCCTAGCTAAGTTAGGATGTGTTTTTTGATGTTCTACTATTTAAAGAAATCTATTTATATTAAGTTCAGACTTAATGATTTAACTCTACAAATTGAAATTTGAATAATAAGGCGTAAAGCAAAGCACCGCTATGTAGTCCGACTAGTGTACTTGCTTACAGCTGCTGTCTCACTCCGCTAAGAAACTCTAAATTCGTAATCCATATGAACGGGTGAAAACTCGCTACGCGGGGACACTCACCCTAAAACCCATAAGGATTACTTCATTAAGAGTTTCTAAGCTCTGCTCCAAGGCATCTTCCAGCAAGTCCACTAGCCTCCCTATATAGCTACTATTTTACAATAACCCACTATTAGGAAACTTTATACGTTATTAAGGCTGAAGGGATGCCTGAGAAACCCTCCATTAAGAATTACTAAGCTTATATCTAAAGAACCACACATCAATCCCCTACTGGCATGGCTACTCCTTTACCACAACAAACTATTAAGAAGCTCTATATGTTATTATGCTTGTACGTTTGGAAGGGCATAATGTTTTTCACTGTGCATCTCACTGTAGAGACGTTTATGTGCTAGGCAACGTTTGGCTGAAATGGAAGGGGGAGGGCTATCTGGAAGGGTGACTTGGGAGAATTTTTTAGAGGCACTTGGCGAACGTTTTGGATGGGTTTTAGCACGAGTGTCTGACCAGCGGGAGTTTTCGTGCGTTCATCCAAATAAGTAAGCCTAGTGCCTCAAAAAATTTGAACCGGAACACTGGAAGATAGGCCTGCCCCTTCCATTTCCTCCCACAAGCCTTTTTTCATAAACGCCCCTACAAATTTCAATTTATGCAGCCAAATCCCCCAAGTTAATCATTATATGACGAGTTATGTATTTGTTGCCTGCTTATAAGCATACAGATGATTACGCCTATAATCAGTAAGACAGGAAAGATAGTAGCAGTTATAATACCTACCCTAAGGTTATTATTAAATACGCCAGATACTGTACCTACCACAGTTGGTCCAATAGAGCAGCCCACATCTCCTGCTAGTGCTAGAAAAGCAAACATAGCTGTTCCGCCTCTCTTCATTTTTGCAGAAGACATGCTAAATGTTCCAGGCCATAAAATACCAACAGCTAAGCCACATAAGCCACAGCCTAGAAGGCTTAGTATAGGCAGTGGGGAAAGTGAAATAATAAGATAACTTAAAAAGCAAAGAAAACCACTACATAGCATCATTTTTTCAAGATTGATTTTCCCACCCCATTTACCATACAAGGTTCTTGATAGTCCCATCATAGTGGCAAAGAACATAGGGCCTGCTAAGTCTCCAATAAACTTATTTACCTCAAGTCCTTTTTCTGCAAAGGTTGAAGCCCATTGGCTAACAGCTTGTTCACTTGCTCCAGCGCATATCATTAAAAGCATCATATTCCAAAATATTTTTTTTGAAAACATTTCTTTTAAGGTGAGTCCATTTTCGTTATCTTCAATTAAATGAGAAACAGGAACCTTTGCGAAGAAAAATGTATTGAGTATAGGGATGATAGCCCATAGGAGTGCAAGCACCTTCCATGCTGAAGTATCAAATAAAACAAAGAATAAGGTGGATAGTAAGACTACACCTACGTGGCCCCAACAATAAAAAGAATGTAATAGGCTCATGGCAGCTTCTTTATTATCTGTTGGACAAGCTTCTACAATAGGACTTATAAGCACTTCGATAAGGCCACCACCCACAGCATAAATCATGACTGAAATCAATAATCCTATAAAAGGATCACTAAAAAATTCAGGTAATAGAGTGAGTGATATAAGCCCTAAGGCTGAAAAAATATGGGCAATAATCACGGAAGCCTTGTAGCCGATTTTATCTATAAATCCTGCTGATAAAAAATCGACTATTAATTGTATTCCAAAATTGAAGGTCACTAAAAAAGTGATTTTAGAAATGGGTATATCATATAGTGCTTGAAAAGTTAAAAATAATAAAGGTATAAAGTTATTGATGATAGCTTGCACAATATATCCAATAAAAGAGGCATACATGGTGTGTTTATAATGGTATTTCATAGTTTTCTCCCTTTGAAGTAAAGTTATGTTTCTTTTTTCTTTCTAAAGGCCAAGGGTGTTTTTCCGTGGCTTTTTTTAAATGTTTTAACAAAGTTACTACTGTGATGATAACCAACTTTTTTAGCAATTTCATTGATACTTAGCTCTGTAGTAGAAAGTAGATTTTCTGCCATAGTCATACGAATAGAATGGGTGTACTCACTAATAGACATATGATAGTGAGCAGAGAAACCAGCTTTTAATTTTTGCTCATTGAGAAAGACACGTTTACTTAAGCTTTTTATCGTAGGAGGATCACAAGCCTCCTTGGTCAAAATATCATAGGCCTTTTGAATGGCGTGGACATCAGAGACAGTTAGAGTGATATATCGGTCTTGCCCGATTTTAATAGGGGCATAACGGAACTGATTTGTAAACGCATTTTGAGGAGATGAACAAATTTCATTACTAAGTAAAGCGAGAGACTCTAAAATTTTACTTTCTAAATATAAAAGTGTTAGACGGTCGGATTCAGCTAGGCTCCTTAGGGTCTGAACAATAGAAGCTACTTCTAAGGGAAGATAGTGATAAGTATGGTTAGGAATAAAGGAGCTAAGGTCAATTGCATTTGGAAAATGTTGATTGATGATTTCGTCTAAGTACTTTTTGCGAATTGTTATCTCTGCGCCATGAAGGTGAGTACCTTCTTTCCAGTCTTGTTTGCCTTTCATACCTTTTTCAACTACGAAAAAGGAGGAAGGTGTAAAAGAAGAAACCGGGCAATCTTCAATTTCGAATGATGTTTCACCCATATAAACAGTTCCAAAACGTAAAAGTTCCTCTTGATGATCAAAGGAGATAGAGAAATTTGAAGGAACTGTATAGTCACCAACTTCAAAATCATAATAACCTTCTCTACTATATTTAATAAAGTAGCCAAGATTAGGCTTAGTTATATTTTTATAAAGGGTGTAATGTTCCATGGGATAGGGCGCTAAAGTTAAATTTCTGAGGACGTTATCTTGAAACGCTTGTGTTGTTTTAGTAATCATAAATAAATCCTTTTTATTTCAAAATTTTAATAAGTAGTTTAAAAGACTTAGGACATAATATAGTATATCATCTATTATAACAAAAAATAGTTATGATAGATGATAAAATAATTAAATGGGGTGTAAACATTGAAATGAGAATCAGTCTCATATAGAATTGGGTCAGGTAAAATCGTACGATAAAAGATGGTAATAATATATGGAGGCATATAATGAAAAAACATTTATTAAAAGCATTACTTGTTATGAGTGTAGCAGCTACAATGCTCGTAGGTTGCAGTAGTACAAATGGTTCAGCAGAGAATCAAACAGAAACTCAAACACAAAAGGAAACAGTTACTGTAACGGATGTAAGAGGAGAAGTTGAAATACCAGCTAATCCTGAGAGAATAGTAGATCTTAGTGGAAACAGTGATATTTTATCTATCTTAGGATATAAAGTTGTAGGAACAGCTAACAGCGATGCGTATGACTACACTAAATTCCCAACTTATTTAGAAGATGTATTACAAGGTGCAGAGATTTTAGGCTATAGTATGCAAGACACTATGGATGTAGAATCGGTTGTGAATTTAAATCCTGACATGATTGTTATTTCAACAGTTCAAGAAAAAATGTATGATCAATTAAGTGAGATAGCACCAACAGTGATGATTCAATTAGAAGCTTTAGATTGGAAAGAAGATGTGAAAGCTTTTGCAAAAGTATTTAACAAAGAAGAGGAAGCTAATAAATGGATAGCAGATTATGAAGTAAAAGCAAAAGCAGCAGGTGATGAAATCAAAGCGCAATATGGTGAAGATACTACTTACCTATCATTCTTAGCAAGTGGTGGACAGTTCTTCGTATTTGATGGTGCAGGATTTGGAAGCGTATTATATGAAGATATGGGACTTGCTAAACCACAAGGAATGCCAGAGCAAAGTGATATTAGCCTTCCAGTTGTAACTTACGAAGGATTAGCAGCTATTGATACAGATTACATTTTCCTTATTGCAACACAGGAAGATTTAGCTGTACTTGAAAGTAATGCTATTTGGAATAGCTTACCAGCTGTTAAAGAAGGAAATGTAGTTGTTTTAGATTCATCACCATACTTTAATCAAGGGTATAGCTCAATTGGTCGTGACTTATTAGTAGATGAAATAGGTGAAATGTTAAATGAAACAAAGTAATAAACGTACCATTATTTTTAGTAGTATAAGTTTGTTACTTCTAATTGTAGGACTGATCCTAGCCGTTAGGCTGGGATCTGTTCCTATTAATCTAACTGACATTTGGAATAGTATTTTTAATTATAGTGAGACTTTAGAACTCATGTTAGTAAGAGACGTACGTATTCCAAGAGCTCTTTCTGTTTTATTAACAGGAGGAATATTAGGAGTAACAGGTAGTATGCTTCAAGGCGTAACAAGAAACCCTATTGCTGAGCCTTCTATATTAGGAATTAGCCAAGGAGCTACTTTAGTTATTGCTATTTTTTATGCAACAGGCATTGTTATTAATACAAGAAATGTTATGCTTGCTTCTTTTATTGGAGCACTCATTACAGGCATTATTGTCCTTAGTTTTATTTCAAAAAAAGCCAATAATAAATCCATTACCAAGATACTTTTAGCAGGAACAGCTATGAGTACATTTTTTATGTCATTAACTACAATCGTAGGTTTATTATCTAATCAGTCTCAAATGATAGGCTTTTGGGTATCTGGAGGATTTAGAAATGCAAGTTGGTCAGACTTTAAGCTAGTATGTATTGTAGGTATTTTAGGTCTTATAGTGGCCATTTTATTATCTCCTAAGATTAATATACTAAACCTGGGAGATGATGTAGCCATTGGACTTGGTCAAAATCCAGAGAAAATAAGATTTGCTACCCTAATGACTATGATTCCTATGTGTGCTGCAGCAGTAGCAGTGGGTAAAAATATAGCCTTTGTAGGCCTCATTGTGCCACAAATTGTTAGAAAGTTATTAGGAGAAGACTATAGAAAAAATATTCCGTGCTCCTTTTTGTTAGGAGCAGTGCTTTTAACTTATGCAGATATTGCAGCTAGAATGCTATTTGATCCTTATGAAGTACCAATTGGTATATTCACTGCTTTAATCGGAGTACCATTTTTCATTTCAGTCGCTAGAAAGGAGAGGGGATAATGAAGAAAAGAAAATTTAAGCTAGTATTAATTGTTTTAAGTATTTTACTAATTATCTCTTTTGCCGTTACTTTATGTTGGGGAAGCTATCAAGTTTCTGTGGGTGAAGTTATTGAGACGCTTCTTGGAAATGGTACAAAGTCTCAAAGAATTGCAGTATTAAGTATTAGATTACCACGACTTCTAGTAGGGATGTTTGTGGCCATTGCCTTATCAACAGCAGGTGCACTACTTCAAACGATTACTAAAAATGATTTAGCAGATACGGGAATCATTGGGATTAACGCTGGAGCGGCAGTAGCAGCAGTATTATTCATTACTTATCAAACAGGTGCCTATTATAGTGAACTAGGTGCACTTTCTATCTTTGTACTTCCTGCCATGGCAATTATAGGAGCAGGTGTAACGTCTTTTATAATTTATATGTTATCTAGTAGAAAAGGGATTAAACCTAAAAGGCTTCTGTTAATAGGGATTGGCCTCAATGCAGGACTTAATGCCTTTATTTCCTTTTTTACTTTTAGAGGCGGCGTTGGTGATTATAATAGAGTACTGGTATGGACATCAGGAAGTCTATGGGGCTCGGGATGGAGCTATGCCAAAGTGATTATACCTATTGTTATGGTGATGTTTACTTTAGTATACCTGAACTATAAAAAGTTAGATGTATTAAATCTCTCAGATGAGATCGCTATATCTTTAGGACTAAATTTACAAAGAGAAAGAAAGAAATTTTTAAGCTTTGCAGTAATCTTAGCAGGAACAGCTACAGCTTTTGCAGGGAACATTGGTTTTTTAGGACTAATATCACCTCATATAGCAAGAAAGTTAGTTGGACCATATCATAAAAATTTCCTACTTGTATCAGCTATGATTAGTGTGATTATCATACTTTTGGCAGATGCAGTATCAAGAAATCTATTTTCTCCAATTGAAATTCCCGTGGGAATAACGGTATCAATATTTGGAGTACCCTATTTCATTTATTTAATGATGAAGGAGAATTAACAATGGACGCTATTCGTATACAAAACTTATCTGTAGCTTATGACAATACAACAATCATTGAGGAGATGAACTTAAAATTACCAAAGGGCAAGATAAGTATCATCATCGGAGGTAATGGTTGCGGAAAATCCACCTTATTAAAAACTATAGCTAGAATTAATAAGCCTAAACGTGGAGATATTTTCATTAATAATAAGGATATTAGAAAGATTAAAGAGAAGGATATTGCTAAAGAGGTTGCCTTTCTTCCTCAAGGTCCAGTTTGTCCAAGTGGGCTTACAGTAAGAGAATTAGTAGCTTATGGCAGATTTCCACATCAAAAAATGATAGGCGGGCTTAATAGTCATGATCAAGAGATGATTGATTGGGCTATAGAGCAGACAGGTCTTAGTGAATTTGCTGATAGAGAAGTTGAAAATTTATCTGGAGGTCAAAGACAAAGAGCTTGGATTGCTATGACATTAGCGCAAGAAACAGAAATTATTATGTTAGATGAGCCTACTACCTATTTAGATTTATCCTATCAATTAGAAGTACTAGAAATATTAGAAAGACTCAATAAAGAAAAAAAGATTACAGTTGTTATTGTTTTACATGAGATAAATAGTGCCTTTAGGTTTGCAGATAATATCATAGGTTTAAAAAAGGGAAAGATTGTTTGTGAAGGAAGACCTATAGATGTCATTAATAAAGAAAACTTGAAAGAAATCTTTGGTATTGAGGCAGATTTAAAGAAAAGTGAAACAGGGGAGTACCCTGTATGTATCGAATATGAGTTAAGTAGGGGGGATATATGATAAATAAGAATTTCATCATTATAGTTATAGGACAGATTATCTCACTTTTTGGAAGTGCCATTCAGAGATTTAGTATGTCCCTATATTTACTAGAGTTTACAGGAAGTACAGCTACCTTTGCTAATATACTAGCCATATCTACACTTCCGTATATTTTGTTTGCACCTATAGCAGGACGACTTTCAGATCATGTGAATAGGAAAAAGATTATGGTCTATCTAGATTTAGCATGTGCTGTGCTGATTAGTGGCTATGCATTCATATTATTTAATGGGAAAGATCATGCAATCATTGTGGCGATTGTCATGTTTATGCTATCTATTTGTTCTACAATCTATGGACCTGCAGTAACAGCTTCTATTCCACAAGTTGTAGATGAAGCACATTTAACATCTGCTAACGGTATTGTGAATCAAGTAGGGTCTATTGTTAATTTTGTAGGACCGATACTAGCAGGAATTCTTTATGGATTAATGGGAATTAAGCTGATTATTATCATTAATGCAGTTAGCTTTTTAGCAGCAGCTATTATGGAATTATTTTTAGATATTCCAGATGTGGTGAAGAGAGAAGAAGTAGAGGTTAAGGAAAAATCTCATACTGAAAACAAAGGATCTTTAGTAAGCTTTATAAAAAACTCCTTTACAGATATGAAGAGCAATTTGGTCTACTTAAAGAAGGAAAAACAAACAGTATTAGGAATTATCATTTCCTATGCATTATGTAATATTTTCTTAGTACCGATTTTATCTATTGTGGCACCATATTTTATTAATATTAGATTGGAACTTCCAGCACATATTTATGGTATTGTTGAAGGCATATGTGTACTAGGAATGATATTAGGGGGACTTTGGATTAGTATAAAGCCAAAGATGTTTACTATAAAAAAAGTTCATTACACCTATTTTCCTATGATACTAGGTGTAATATTAATGTCCGTGTTAGGATTTGTGAACTTTAATTCTTACATTTTAGCAGGACTTTTTGCTATAAGTGGCATGGCTATTATGCTTTCTTTAGCATTGTCTAATGTACTTACTTTGACATTTATACAAAAGGAAATACCAGAAGAACTATTAGGGCGTGTATCAGCTTTTTCAACAGCCGTTGCAACAATAAGTGTTGCGCCAGGACAGTTATTATTTGGACAAGTTATTGAGCTAGGCGTACCAATTGGTATGATCTTATTAGTAACAGCTATTGTTAACCTTGGACTTATAGTATTTGTTAAATGGAATGTAAGAAATGTGGGGTAAAAATAGAAAGCTAGAATAATGCTTTTTAAGTGTAAAGGGAATTATATTGTTTAGTAATTATTTGTATGCAAAAAACGCGTTCTAGGAGGGACTCTAGAATGCGTTTTTTAATATGGATTCAATTTTTCAATTCCCTAATAAACCTAGAAGAATATTTTCTGGGTTTACAAAACCGAAGACTATAGAAATTTTTTCTTTTTACAAATCCAAATACTTAAGCAAATAATAGCCAAGCTAATAGCGATAACAAGAGGATAGCCATACTTCCACCTTAATTCAGGCATATAAGTAAAGTTCATACCATACCAACCTGCAATTAAAGTAAGTGGTAAAAAGATGGTAGTCACTACAGTTAAAATCCGCATAGTAGTATTTTGCTTAATATCTATTTGGGATTGATATTCTTCTCTTACCTGGAGGGCATATTCTCTTAGCATTTGCACATTATTTTGGAGACGACTGACCCTCCTTGTAAAAAAGTCAAAAAGTCTTAGGTTATGTTCATTAAAGAAATCATTTTCATTCTCGCCCAAGACCTCTCCTACTTCTACAAGCTGTGAGTAATAGTAATGAAGCGTTAGAAGCTCTTTTCTAAAATCCATAAGCTTATGGTTAAAATGAGCAATTTCTCCATTTAAAATGGTAGATTCCATCTTAGCAATTCTATTTTCGAGTTCCTCTAAATAAAGCAAATCCTTATCAATAAGTAGTTCTAAAAAATTACTAAAGAAAGTCTCCAAGGAAGGCGTATCCCAAGTTCTGGTATGACTCATTTTTTCAAGTAAAGCCTTGACTAGATCACTATCATCCACAAAGACAATGCCATCCTTATGAATATAATAGATGAAACGTTTTTTCAGTTTAGCGTTTTGTTTTGAGGGCACACAAAAAGTCCCAAGCATATAATCAGCATAGTTTTCTAATTTGCACAAATGAATACTCGCATAGCCCTTAAAACTTTCTGCATGCACACTAGAAGCGGCACCACTATTTTGCCACTCCTCTAATGTCATTATTTCTACAGTCTTTATAGTTAACTCCCTTTGAGGCTTATCTTCTAAAGGTACAAGCCGCTCTTTAATCATATAATGCATTAACTCACCTGATTTCTTTATTGTATTATAGACTCTTCACTCTTCATTCATCGCTTTTCATTTTTCACGCGTTCTTCTTTGCTTTTATTGTACCACTTTCTAAAAAAAAGGATACCTTATAAAATTTAGACACCTAATACAAAAAATGAGACATTATGTCAAACAAATTGACCAATTATAATAAAGACATAGACGAGATACACAAATTCGGTGAGGAGGACGGCGATGACACAGTCAGTAAATCAAGGAGCAACTGTTCTTAAAAAAAATAAACAAAGCAAGTTTCAGAAGTTCTTAAGTCAAAAGTATTTACAGCTCATGGTATTACCAGGCATCATTTGGATGATTGTTTTTAACTATATTCCTATGACAGGGCTTGTAATTGCTTTTAAGAACTTTAAAATAACAAAACCGATTTCAGCGGCGCCATGGGTAGGATTTGAACACTTTATAGAATTCTTTAGTGATCCAAACTTCATGAATATTATGGTGAACACCTTAGCTATTAGCTTTTTAAAGCTTATTATAGGGTTTCCATTACCTATTCTTTTTGCAATCCTACTAAATGAAGTGCGAAAAGCTAGATTTAAAAAAGCAGTGCAAACCATATCTTATCTGCCACACTTTATTTCATGGGTAGTGCTTGGTGGGTTATTGATTACATGGCTTAGTGAAACAGGGATGATTAACGAAGTGCTTGTTAATTTTGGTATCTTAAAAGAGCCAGTAGCGTTCTTAGCAAATCCTAAGTATTTCTGGGGACTTACAGTTATATCAGATACATGGAAAGAACTTGGATGGTCTGCTATTATTTATCTTGCAGCTATCTCAGGTATTGATCAACAAATGTATGAGGCAGCTACCGTAGATGGCGCGACTAAGCTTCAAAAAATCATGAAAATTACATTACCATCTATTAAAGGAACTATTGCTATCATGTTTATTCTAGCAGTAGCCAATATGCTTAACTCAAACTTTGATCAAATCTTTATTCTTAAAAATGTACTTAATGCATCAAGCAGCGAGGTTATTGATACATACGTTTATCAAATGGGTATGCGTTCAGGTCGTTACTCTTATGCAACGGCTATCGGATTATTCAAATCAATTATTGCAATGGTTTTACTTGTAACAGCTAATTTTACAACTAAGAAATTACAAGGTAGGTCATTATTTTAAGGAGGGGAAAAAGTGAAACTAAGAAAAATTAACTGGAGACAGCAAAGAACTAACGGTGAGATCGCTTTTGATTGGTTTAATATGATTTTGATGACAACCATTTGCTTTATAACACTTTACCCTATCTGGTATATTCTAGTGAATTCTCTCAATGAGGGAACAGATGCTATGTTAGGTGGGATCTTCTGGTGGCCAAGAAAGTTTACATTAGATAATTATAAGGCTGTTTTTCAAAATAGTGGTGTCATGAAGGCCTTTAGTGTAACTGTACTGAGAACTATAGTAGGGACAGCGACGAATGTATTTTTTACAGCCATGGTAGCATATCCACTATCAAAAAGTAACTTAGTAGGAAGAAAGTTTTATATGGCTATGGGAACTATCACAATGTTTTTTAGTGGTGGACTTATTCCAACATTCTTACTTTATAAAAATATGAATTTGTTAGATAGCTTTTGGGTTTATATTATTCCGGGTTTATTTAACTTCTTTAATCTCATTATATTTGTTAATTTCTTCAGAGAGATACCAAGTGCACTAGAGGAATCAGCTTCAATTGATGGTGCTACAGATTGGACAACATTTATTAAGATTATTTTACCATTATCAAAACCAGTACTTGCAACGATTGCTTTATTTACAGGTGTATATCACTGGAATGATTACTTTGCAGGAGTTATCTTTATAAACAATCCGAATTTACAACCTATTCAAACTTTCTTATATAGAATTGTAGCTGAAAGTGGTTCTACACAAATGATGGCAACAGCAAGTAATATTACAAGATCAACTACCTCTTTATCTATTAAACTCTCAACTATGGTAGTAACTACAGTACCAATTGTATGTGTTTATCCATTCCTTCAAAAATACTTTGTTAAGGGGATGATGGTTGGAGCAGTTAAAGAGTAAAAAGTTAAGAAAGATAATAAGGAATAAGTAATAACTTATTATGTATTCTTTTATTAAATAAAATCAACTAAAGGGGGAATAAAGTATGAATAAAAGACTAAAAAGAACTTTTGCAGCAACTATGGCTTGTATGTTAGTCACTTCAGCTGTAGGTTGTGGCTCAGCCAAAACAGATGATAAAGGCGGACAAGTACCAGCAACAACTACAGGCACTGAGCTTTCAGCAGATGAACCAGGCTGGCAAAGAAATAGTGATGATAAAGTGGATTTACAATGGTATATGAATTTCTCATGGTTTACAACACCATGGGGAGAAGATATAACTTCTCAAAAAATTACAGAAGAGACAGGTGTTAATGTAGAGTTTATTGTGCCAGCAGGTAATGAAGCAGAAAAGCTTAATACGATGATTGCTTCAGATACACTTCCAGACCTTATAACATTAGGTTGGTGGGAAGGTCAGATTGCTGAGATGATTGATAGTGATATGGTATATGCACTCAATGAACTTGCAGAGCAATATGACCCTTATTTCTTTAAAGTAGCTGATGAATCACGTTTAGGATGGTATACACAAGAAGATGGTAATATCTATGGCTATCCAAACTCATCATTCTCACCTGAAGACTATGAAAAGTATGATAACATTGCTTCAAATCAAACTTTCTTAGTAAGAAAAGATATATATGAAGCCATTGGTAGTCCAGATATGAGTACGCCTGAAGGCTTCTTAGGTGCTCTTAAAAAAGCAAAAGAAATGTTCCCAGAAGTAAATGGACAGCCACTTATTCCAATTGGTTTTGATGAATTTACTGAAACAGGTAACTACACAATTGAAAAATACTTACAAGACTTTTTAGCTATTCCATATGAAAAAGATGGTGAACTCTATGATAGAATGACAGATCCAGATTACGTTAATTGGTTAAAAGTATTTAATGAAGCAGGTAGAGAAGGTTTACTAGCTGATGACATTTTCATTGATAAACGTTCACAAATGGCGGAGAAAATAGCGCAAGGTCGTTACTTTGCCATGATGTATCAAAGAACAGATATTGCAGCAGAACAAAAAATCCTTTATAACAATGATCCAAATAGCATCTATATAGCAGTAGATGGACCCAAAAATTCTAATGGAGATGATCCTGTGCTACAAGGCGGTGGTATTGCAGGATGGACTGTAACACTTATTTCTAAAAACTGTGAAAGACCTGACCGTGCTATTGAGTTCTTAAGCTATTTAATGAGTGAACATGGTCAAAAAATGGTATTCTTAGGGCCAGAAGGTGAAACTTATGATATGGTAGATGGTAAGCCAGTAGTTAAGCCAGAAGTAAAAGAACTCCTTCAAACAGATCGTACAGCTTATGATAGAAAATATGGTGCAGATGATACATTCTGGATGCTTCAAGACTTAGCTATGCAGCTTCAATGGTCAGAAGGACCACAAGAACCACTTAAACAATTAGAAGAATGGACTTACCCATATACAACATTCTTATCTCAATATGAAGGACTTACTCCATCAGTTGGTACAGAAGAAGAAGTAATTAGTCTTAAAATAGGAAGACTATGGGGTGAAACACTTCCAAAATTGTTACTAGCCAAAACAGATGCAGAGTTTGATGAGATCTTTAATAAATATGTTACAGAACGTGATGCACTTGGCTATAGCAAACTTGTAGAATTACAACAACAAATACTGAATAAGAATAAAGAAAAATTAGGACTCTAATCATTAGAACTAAATAAGCCTAAGCCCATTTGTTGGCTTGGGCTTATTTTATAAAGGAGATAAAATATGAACCTTAGAATCATTACTACCAATGAGAAGAACAATATGTATTTACAGGAGATGCCTAGTCGCCCTTTTATTAATCAAACAGATGCGGCTATGGAGGTTATTAACATTTATCCAGAAGTAAGCTACCAAACCATTGTAGGATTTGGAGGGGCTTTTACAGAAGCAACGGCCTATAATATTTTAAGGTTGCCAGAAGAAAAGCAAATGAAGCTCCTTAAAGATTACTTTGGAGAGGCAGGCATAGGCTATAATTTATGCCGTACCCATATCAATAGCTGTGACTTTGCTCTTGGCAATTATGCTTATATAGAAGATGAGGGAGATACTGACTTTGCCAGCTTTAGTATTGAAAGAGATAAAAAGTATATTATCCCTGTAATTAAAAAAGCGCAAGAAATCAGTAAGCAGCCTATTAGCTTTCTGGCATCACCTTGGAGCCCACCAGCATTTATGAAAACAACAGGTGAAATGAACCATGGTGGTAAATTAAAGCCAGACTGTGGGGCTGCTTGGGCAAAATATATTGCTAAATATATAAAGACTTACAAAGAAGAAGGGATAGAAATCTCTAGAATAACAGTGCAAAATGAACCAGAAGCTGTTCAAACCTGGGATTCTTGTATCTATACAGCAGAAGAAGAGATGATTTTTGTAAGAGATTATCTAGGTCCTATTTTTGAAGAAGAAGGTTTACAAGATGTAAAAATCTTTATTTGGGACCACAATAAAGAGAGACTTTATGAACGTACCAGAGATGTAGTAAGAGATGAAAAAGCCAATCAATATGTAGCAGGCGTAGGTTTTCACTGGTATACGGGAGATCATTTCGAAGCTATTCAAATGGTGAGGGAGCTTTACCCAGAAAAAGAATTGCTTTTTACTGAAGGATGCGTGGAGTACAGTCGTTTTGCCGAAGCTAATGCCATTCAAAAAGCTTATATGTATGCTCATGATATGATTGGTAATTTTAATGCGGGAATGAATGGTTATATTGACTGGAATATGGTGCTTGATCATAAAGGTGGGCCAAACCATGTAGGGAACTTCTGTGATGCACCAATGATGTGTAGTGAAACAGAAGATGACTATGAAAAACGCTTAACCTATTATTATATTGGACATTTCAGTAAATACATTAAGAAGGGTGCTAAACGCATAGCAACTACTAAATATACAGCTGATTTAGAGGTAGTAGGTTTTATGAATCCAGATGGGGAAAAAGTGATTGTTGTATTAAATAAAGCAGCCGTAGCAAAGAATATCACCCTAAGAGAAGAAAAACGATATGTGAGTTTAGAGGTTGCACCAGAGGCTATTTATACACTTATTTATAAATAAAAACAACTCACTGGTTATCCAAGGGATAACTAGTAAGTAAGTTTTAAATTTGTTATAATAGTTAACATAATAGTGAAAAGGGAGGGGAATAAATGTATTCATTAAAATATAAATTAATGAGTTTTTTATCATCAATAAAAATAAGATATAAAATCTTACTATTGAATATGCTTATTCTCCTTTTACCCATTATTCTATTTGCTATGGGGAGTATAGAGTACTATCAATCGATACAAATCAAGGAGCAAATAGACGCTGTGGAAAGTGAACTTAGTGAAGCATATACTCAGCTTATTAATAGTACAGAAATCTGTAATATGACTATGCAAACGGTAACTTTAAATGGTCAAGTAGAAAAGTTTATTGATAAACTCATGGATGATATAGAAGTCTCTATTCATCAAATTATGGCTTTTAATAATACAGAGATAAAGGCCATAGAGCGTTTAGTTAATACTAATCCCTATATACATAGTATAAGATTTTATCTAGATAAGGAGATTCTAGAATTAGCACCTGCTATCTATAAGGCCAGTCGCTTTAATAAACAAGAGCTTATTAAGAAAGCAGATACGGGCATGTGGTTTTTTGGAGAAGAGGATACTATTTCTGCCGTACAAAAAGCAGCACCTTATAAGGAACCGTTAGCTACTTTAATAGCACCTTATTTAGATATAAAAAGACAACAAATAGGTATTATAGAAATAGCTACACCGATGAAGGTTATGTTTCCTCAAATGTATGAAATATCAGAGGATGAAGTGATGTATTTCGTGGACAAGCATAATAGAGTTTATCAAGATGAACGCTCTCATATAGAGAAGTGGCAGCTTGATGAGGAAACCATTTTAAAGCTCCTAGCTGATGAAGAAATGGTTAAAGTGACAAAATTAGGGGATGAACAGGTAGTTGTTGGCTATAAGCCAATAAAAAATATCAATGGTTATATTGTAAAAGTACATTCCCTAGAAAAAGTATATAAGCAGATGGATTTTTTAAGGGTAATGGTAACATTGGCGGTAGCATTTCTGATACTCCTTATAACCTTGCTTATTAATAAAAGTACGCATATTGTCTTTAAAAACTTTTATAAGGTCTTAGATGCTATTCAAGAAATCCAAAAAGGAAATTTAGATATCAAAATTGATGACTTTGGCAAGGGTGAAATTGGCGAGTTAGGAAGAAATATACAGACTATGGCATTTAATATCAAGGAGTTAATGAAAGAAAAGGTGAATCGCCAGACTTTGATTAAGGATTCAGAAATTAGGGCACTTCAAAATCAAATTAATGCACATTTTATTTATAATGTACTAGAATCTATTAAAATGATGGCAGAAATAGAAGGGTTATTTGATATATCAGATGCCATTACTTCTCTTGGAAAGTTACTTAGATATAGTATGAAATGGAGGTCTCCTAAGGTAAAAGTAAAAGAAGAGATTGGTTATGTTGAAAATTACATTGCTCTTTTAAATTTACGTTATGACTATGAAATTATACTGAATGTCATGCTTCCAGAACGTATTTTAGAACAAGCTGTTCCTAAAATGTGTATTCAACCTATAGTAGAAAATGCCATTAAGCATGGGATTGAAGAATTAGCAGAGGATACCACAATCCTTATTAAAGGAAGGATGTTAGAAGATTACTTTTTAATAGAAGTAACTGATTCAGGAGTAGGCATGAATGAGGAGCAAATCGAAAGGCTTAAGATGAAAATAAGAGGAGAATTAGTAGAAGAAAAGCAATCTTCAAATGGTATTGGTCTTAAAAACGTACAAGATCGTATTGTGCTTTGTTTTGGACCTGAGTATGGCTTGGAAGTTGTTTCAAAAGAAGGATGTTTTACTAAAATCATTATAAAAATACCATATAGCAAATAAGGAGGGGATAAGGTGAAGACATTACTGATTGCGGAAGATGAGAAAATGATTAGACAAGGCTTAAAAGCTATGGTAAAACGTTCAGGCGCTAAAGTTGAGGAGATTCTTGAATGCCAAAATGGGGAAGAGGCGCTTGCAATAATAGAGAAGCAAAAAGTAGATGTATTATTTACCGACATTAGAATGCCCAAGATGGATGGTCTAGCCTTACTAAATGAGCTTAATGGGCGTGAAGACTCACCTGAAATTGTAGTGATTAGTGGATATGATGATTTTTCCTATGCGGTAGAAGCTTTAAAATGTGGTGCAAGAGAATATATTTTAAAGCCGGTTAATAGAGAAGACATCTATAAGATTATGAATAATTTAGAAGCACTTATTGAGGAAAAAAACAAGGTGGCAGAAAAGCTAGAAGCTATTGAGGATATACTAGAGCAGCAGATTAAATATATTCTACTTAACCCTTCTATTACTAATAGTGAATTGAAAAGTTTTGAGCAAAGCTTTGAAAGTCATTGGATTAATTCAGAGAACTACCAGATTTTTTGCTTACATGAACAGGTTGTTTTACCTGAAGAAGCAGAAGCAATACTGTGTGAAATAGAAGATCACTATGTGGTTATTTGCACTGAAAAAGAGACAAGCTTGTTAGAAGAGAGTTTAAGTGAAAAAAGTATTGGATTAAGTAGTAGATATAAAGGAGCCATGCATCTTAGAATAGCATACGAGCAAGCATTACTTGCTAGAAAGTATGCTTATATGATGAACTTACCTTGCTTAAGATATAATGATGTACCTATAAAGCAAAATACAAAAATAGATAGCAAGGCTGTTACTAGATTGATACAACTGATTGGAACAGAACGTTATGATGAACTAAGTGAGACATTTGACAGCATACTAGGTGAAAATATGATTGATAAGATGCTTTATAAAGACTTTGAGAATCTTATGAGAAAGCTAACTGAATCCATTTTAGAGTATTATGGAAGTGTAATCAACCCAACAGATTTTAGAGGTATTAAGCATTTTTATAAATTTGATATTTATAAAAGCTATAAAGAGTATCTAAAGCACTATTTCTTAATATTAAATGATACAATACACGATACTCATGGGAAAAATAAAAATAATACCCAGATGAAAGAGGCAGTGGATTATATTTATGAGAACTATGATAAAGACTTAAATATGGCTATGGTATCAAATCATATTTCTATGAATTATTCTTGTTTCTCACAAATCTTCAAAGAATATACAGGCATGAACTTTGTTAATTATATTAAGGAAGTAAGAATTAATAAAGCTAAGGAATTACTTCAAGATACAACCAAGAAAGTTGCAGAAGTAGGTTATGCAGTAGGGTATGAAAATGAAAAGCACTTTATGAAGGTATTTAAAAGTGTAACAGGAATTTCACCCACAGAATACAGAAAGAATAGCGACTTAGCAAAATAAATTTTAAAAAAGTAATTGACATATGTAATGGAATAGTGTATATTTAAATAGTCGTCAAGAGAAATGACGACGAAATTTCTGGTGATGATGCGCTTAGGGGAAACACCCGTTTCCGTTCCGAACACGTAGGTTAAGACCTAAGCGGCTGATGGTACTTGTCTGGAGACGGACTGGGAGAGTAAGTGGTTGCCAGATTTATGCGCGAGTGGCTCAGTTGGTAGAGCATCTCCTTGCCAAGGAGAGGGTCGCGGGTTCGAGTCCCGTCTCGCGCT
>JAEWMQ010000027.1 GCA_023393125.1 Bacillota bacterium | reverse complement strand
CTCTTATGGCAATAGAAGAGGCCTACTAAGGACAGATATGAAAGTTTAACCCATGAGTGAGGAGCTCCTTAAAGTCTTGGCCGGGCTGCCCTAAGCTAGGAAGCCAAGGCCTTAAGACTCTGGTTTACAACTTTGTTTGGTGATGCTTTATATGGTACTACAAGGTGTAAAAACGTACGAGCAACTTATAAGTGGCGCATTTACTGCCAGCGCACAAGCGAACCTGCCCTTAGATCCAGAGCTACCTATAACAATAGGCTGAGAGTTGGTCGACCCGGTTGGCGCGTCAAGTTGAAGCTGCGTAGATTAAAGCCGAGGAAGTTGTTTGTTTTTGTTCCTACATCTATATATATGTTATGAGATAGAGAACTCCCTAATAAAAAATGAAAATTTTTTTTAAAAACCTTAAGCAGTAGTAGATAGATATCTTAATAAGATGGTGCTTGTTTTAGAAAAAACTACATAAATTTAAATTGTAGTATAAAAATTGGGAAATTTTCAAAAGTAAGATTGGGATTAAAAAAGGTATGACTCTATAAATATGCCAAAAGAATTAAGAGAAAGGTTATTCGAATAACAAAAATAGTAGCGTAGAGATAAATGTAGGCCTGAATTCATGGGTATTAAACATAAAATAAAATGATAGGAAGTACGAAAAAGCCTCTGATTTCATCAGGTTTATATGTTATTTTTTTATAAATGATGCTATAATTACCCTGTAAAACTCGTCAGAAATTTAAGGATTTTATACATAATATAGTGGCAGTATAACAACTAGAAATAGAATGTAGAATAACTGTTTTAGATGGAAGAAATAGCACATATTAGAACATTACAAGGAAAAATTGCTTGAGGAAAATTATTGGAGGAGAAAATGATCAAAAATATATATCATGACATTCTAGGCTGTATCCAGAATGGGGAGAAGGTCTGCGTGGCTACAAAACTAGTGGGAGTAGAAGGAAGCATAGGAAGAGAGTTACATAGGGAGTTGGTGATTGGGTCCAATTCCAATTCAGAAGAGGTGATTCAAGACCCTTTAATGTATGGCATTCCAAAGTGCGATAAACAGGGGGGGACTTATAGAATCGCTGAGCCTTTCTATCCGGAAGAGCGTTTAATTATTCTAGGGGGAGGCCATATTGCACTTCCTCTTGTGGAGTTTGCAGCTAAAACAGGATTTCAAGTGACACTTATTGATGATAGGCCTAGTTTTGCCAATTCAAAAAGATTTCCATTAGCAAAACAAGTGATATGTGATAGCTTTGAGCATGCCATCCAAGAACTTAATATAAAAAAATCAGATTATGTTGTGATTATTACAAGAGGCCATCGTCATGATAGTACTTGTTTAAAGAGTATATGTGAAGGGGAAGAGCCTAAGTATGTTGGGATGATTGGCTCTAGAAGACGTACTGCAATTGTGAAAGAGACGTTAGAAGTGGAAGGATATGATAAGAAGCGTTTAGATAGAGTACATACACCTATTGGTTTAGCCATAGGGGCTATAACACCAGAAGAGATTGCAATTTCAATTTTATCAGAGCTTATTTTAAGCAAACGTCTCGGAGGAATGAATCGTTGTCAGCAAAATTGTTCGGATATGGATTATGAAGTGTTACGGGTGTTAGCAGAGGAAATAGAGGTTCCGAAGGCAATACTTACCGTGATTGATACCAAAGGATCAGTACCAAGAGGAGCAGGTGCTAAGATGCTCGTGTATCAGGATGGTAGGATTCTTGGAAGCATTGGAGGAGGCTGCAGTGAGGCAGCTGTGATTGGTCAGGCAAGACATATGATTGGATCTGAGACATTTAAAGTAGTTGATATTGATTTGACAGGAGATGCCGCAGAAGAAGAAGGTATGGTTTGTGGCGGTGTTATGACTGTTTTAATTGAAGATTTTGTTATGTAAAAGCTAAAGAATGTTAGTTAGGAGGTAGGAAAATGGAGAAAGAAATTGTTTTTTGTAAAGGTGGCGGTTGTACTGCCAAGTTAGGACCGGAGGTATTGCAACATGTCCTTGATAAATTACCTAAGGCAAAGGAAGATAACTTATTAGTTGGGTTTGAAGGGTCTGACGATGCAGCAGTCTATCAGATTACAGACGACATAGCTATTGTACAGACATTAGATTTTTTTCCTCCTATGGTAGAAGATCCTTATATATTTGGTCAGATTGCAGCTGCTAATGCTTTAAGTGATATTTATGCTATGGGTGGAGACGTAAAAACGGCCTTAAATATTGTTTGCTTCCCAGAGAAGATGGATTTAAATATTCTTGGCAAAATTTTAACTGGCGGTAATGAAAAAGTGATGGAGGCTGGAGGAATTCTTGCAGGTGGACATTCTATATCTGATGAAGATGTAAAGTACGGTCTCTCTGTTACAGGGACTATTCATCCGAAGAAAATCTTTAAAAACTCAGGGGTAAAAGCAAAGGATAAACTAATACTTACAAAGCCGCTTGGAGTTGGGATTATTGCTACTGCAGGGAGAGTGGGGGAAGCTTCAAATGAAGCGATGGATCAGGCTATAAAATCAATGACGACGCTGAACAAAGACGCCTCTCATATTATTAGAAACTATGAGGTCCATGCTTGTACTGATGTAACAGGATTCGGCCTATTAGGTCATCTTCATGAAATGCTTCAAAAGGAATATACTGCCGTGCTACAAAGTGAAGCCATTCCTTATATCAAAGAAGCTTATGATTATGCAAATGAGTTCCTATTAACAGCAGCAGGTCAAAGAAATCGTAATTTTGTGGAACCTTATGTTGAATTTAAAATCGATGACTTCGCTATGGAAGAAATCCTATTTGATCCTCAGACTTCAGGTGGGCTTTTATTCAGTATAGCTTCTGATGATGCTAAAAAGGTATTAGAAGAGTTAAAAAGTTTAGAATTACCTTGTGCGATTATTGGAGAGATCACAGAGTTACAAGAAAAAGAAATTATCATTCAGTAAACAGACCATAGGACTCAGTAAAACAGAAAAAATTGATTTGTGAAAATACAATTTTGAAAGGATGAAATGAAAATGAAACAATTAATCGATGCAAGAGGAAAACAATGTCCTGTGCCAGTCATTGAAACCAAGAAAGCATTAAAAGAAATAACCGAAGGTATGGTTGAAGTTTTGGTGGATAATGAGATTGCTGTTCAGAATCTGACTAAAATGGCAAAACAAATGAAATTAAATTGTTCCTCTGAAAAAGTAGCAGTAGATCATTATGTTGTACATATAGAGGTATTAAAAACCATAGCCGAAATGATTCAGTCTCAGAGTTCTAATAATCCAGTACCAAATACTGCATCTACAATAGAACAGAATCATTTGGAGACCATAGAGGAAACGACGATTGTTGTTTTATCTGCCAATTACATGGGAGAAGGAAATGAAGAGTTAGGAAAAGTCTTAATGAAAGGTTTTATCTATGCACTTACAGAGTTAGACAAGCTTCCAAAGAAAATTTTACTTTACAATTCTGGTGCCAAGTTATCTATACAAGGCTCGGATTCTTTAGAGGATTTAAGATTATTAGAATCTAAAGGTGTTGAAATACTCACTTGTGGTACTTGTCTCAATTTTTATGGGATTTCAGATCAGTTAGCCGTTGGTTCTGTGACTAATATGTATGCTATTGCAGAAAGCATGATGGAGGCTATTAAAATTATTAAACCTTAGAAAGTCTAATTATTTTATTATTTCATTAAGAAGATAATACAGTATGATGGCTAGAATGGAGTAAGAAAGAATGAATCAATTAGTTATAGTACGTGGAGGCGGAGATATCGCAACAGGAACGATTCATAAATTGTATCGAAGTGGTTTTTCCGTGGTGGTTTTAGAAATTGAAAATCCTTCAGCAATTCGTAGAGAAGCAGCATTTTCTGAGGCTATGTATGAAAAGGAAACTATGGTAGAAGGCGTGGTATGTAAAAAAGCCAATAGTCTTAAAGAGGTAAAGGAAATCTTAGCGGATGGTAAGATTCCAATGATAAAAGATGAGCATTGTGACATTTTAAATGACATGAAGCCACTTGCTTTAGTAGATGCAATTCTGGCTAAGAAGAATCTAGGAACCAAGAAGGATATGGCACCGATTACTATTGCATTAGGCCCAGGATTTGAAGCAGGTGTTGACGTAGATGCGGTAATTGAGACTCAGAGGGGACATAATTTGGGCAGAATTCTTTTGGAAGGATTTGCAGCTAAGAATACAGGTGTTCCAGGAATTATAGGTGGTTATGGCAAGGAGAGAGTGATTCATAGCCCAGCTAGTGGAATCATTCAGAATTTAAGTCATATTAGTGATACGGTAACTAAAGGACAAGTCATCGCTCTCATTGGAGAGACAAAGGTAGAGGCTACTATTGATGGGATATTGCGAGGCATTATAAAAGATGGATACCCAGTTGTTCAAGGATTAAAGATTGCCGATATTGATCCTAGACTAGAACAAAAAAAGAACTGTTTTACTATTTCGGACAAAGCGCGTTGCATTGGTGGAAGTGTACTAGAGGCGATTTTATATTTAAGCAGAATGAAGAACCTTCCCAGGTAAAGGAGATAGAATATGATGTATTTTGACAATGCTGCAACGAGTTTACAAAAACCAGATACTGTAGCAGATGCCGTTTATACAGCTATGAAAACAATGGGAAATGGTGGAAGAGGCGGGCATGCTGCTTCATTAGAGGCAGGAAGAATCATTTATGCCGCCAGAGAAGCCCTTGCAAAGCTCTTCCATGTTAAAGATGCAAGCCGGATTGCCTTTACTTCTAATGCCACAGAAAGTCTTAATATGGCAATTAAAGGATTGTTACAAAAAGGAGATCATGTCATTACTACAGAAATAGAACATAATAGTGTTCTACGTCCTTTATATGAAGTAGAAGCAAAGGGTGCTGAGTTAACAATCATTCCAAGTGATTTAAAGGGATGTATTAACATGAAGCATATAAAGGAAAACATAAAAAAGAATACCAAGATGATCATCTGTACACATGCTTCTAATGTAACAGGAAATTTAATTGATATTGAGGAGATAGGCAGGATTTGTGAAGAGGAAAATGTGGTTTTTGTAGTCGATGCGTCTCAAACTGCAGGCGTATTTCCAATTCATGTAGAAGAACAAAAAATAGATGTGCTGTGCTTTACTGGTCATAAAGGACTTCTGGGCCCCCAGGGAACAGGTGGTATTTATGTAAGAGAGGGGATTGAAATTTCCCCACTGAAAACGGGTGGGAGTGGATTTCTGACATTTTCTAAAACACAACCGTCTATGATGCCAGAATGTCTGGAGGCAGGCACATTAAATGGACATGGCATTGCTGGACTCTATGCGGGAGTGACCTATCTTCTGGAGAAGGGGATTGAACAAATTAGAAAGAAAGAACAGGAACTCATGTGGCAATTTTATGAAGGCATCAAAGACATCTCAAATATAAAAATCTATGGTGACTTTTCTACAAAAGAGCGGGCAGCCATTGTTTCTTTTAATTTAGGAGCATATGATTCTACAGAAGTAAGTGATCAATTAGCAGAGAATTACGGAATCTATACAAGAGCAGGAGGGCACTGTGCGCCTCTTCTTCACAAGGCATTAGGGACCAAAGAGCAGGGCGTCGTTCGCTTTAGTTTTTCTTTTTATAATACTAAGGAAGAAGTAAGTCGTGCAATCCATGCAGTAAGAGAACTTGCAGTGGAATCATAGGAGGAAGCAATGAGAAAGAAAGAATTACGAGCAATCTTTACATTTAAGAATACAACAAGTGCAATGGCCATGGAGAAATTATGTAAAGAGAAGGGAATGAGTGGAAGATTAATCCCAGTTCCTACATGTATTACAGCAGGCTGTGGATTATCATGGAGTGCTAGTCCACAAGCAAAAGAAGAGTTAATCCGTGTGATAGAGGCACATCATATATGTTACGACAAAATTTATGAGCTAGAAGTATAAATATAAACAAAAAAGTTATATAACTTTACTTGTTATTAGAAATAAGATAGGTGATATGATGAAACTATTTCAAGTGAATGAGGCCAGAGAGTTTATTCAAAAAAAAGGAATGTATCAAGCGTTTGAAGTGGATTTGTCTAAGAAACAGGTTATTGCAGTAGTGGGTGCAGGGGGTAAGACAACCTCAATTAATCACTTGGCAAAAGAGCTTGTTTCACTTGGAAAACGGGTGGTGATTACCACTACGACTCATATGTTTTCACCTACAGAATGTGGCGTCCTTGTAGAGGATAAGGATCAAGTGTTAACTATGTTAGACACTAAGGGGTTTGTAGTTGTAGGAATTCCATGTGAAGATGAGAAGATGACGAAAGTATCAGATGCATTCTTTGAATGGTTACGAACGATTTCGGATTATGTTTTAGTTGAGGCAGATGGTTCAAAACGGCTTCCCATCAAGGTTCCAGACAAACATGAACCTGTATTGCCAGTGAACACAGATTTGATGATTGTTGTAGCTGGTTTATCGTGTTTAGAGCGTTCTCTTCAGGAATGCTGTCATCGGTGGGGGCTTGCTATGGAAATATTAAACTGCCAAGAGACTAGCAGAATCATGCCAGCAGATGTAGTGAAGCTTTTGAGTGAAGGATACTGTATTAAGCATAGTATTCCATATAAGATTTTACTTAATCAGTGTGAAGGTAAAGAAATTCAAAATGCTGTGTTAGAAATTATGAATGAGCTAAATGAAAATCACATTGCCTTTGAAAATGTTATATTTAGTAGTTTTCTTTTGTAATTGCATCAAACTAAAGAATGGTGTTGAAGGAGTATTTTTTTATTAATAAAAAATTTTAAATTCATAAAATATTGTTGATTTTTATCGATTCTATTGCTATTATATTAGGCAAAAGAAAAAGATGGTGATGGGGCATGCAAAGTGGAAAGATAAAGTTAACAGCTACGGATAGAATCATATTAAATTCTTATCGTAGCTTCTTGGATGGACTAGCAGATTACTTGGGAACAGGTTTTGAATTTGTATTGCATAGTCTAGAGGACTATGAAAGTTCGGTGATAAAAATAATTAATGGACATCATACAGGGCGGAAATTAGGTGCTCCAATCACAGATTTGGCACTTAATATGTTAAATAAAATTCGAGAAGAAAACTTAGATGGTTATATCTCTTATGATTCAAAGAATAAAAAAGGTAGACCTTTTCGTTCGACAACCATAAGCGTCTATGGAGAACGTCATCGGATTATTGGTTTAATCTGTATTAATTTTTATAAGGATACACCTCTTTCAGAAACATTTCCGTTTTTCGAAATTCTAAATACTACAAGGCCAACCATGATGAATGAAAACTTCGCTGATGATGTAGATAATTTAATTGAGCAGGCTTATATAGAGGCATCTTACCGGGTAATGTCAGATGAAAGTATTCCGGCTACTCTTAAAAACAAAGAAATTGTTAATATTTTGTATAATCAAGGGATTTTTAGAATGAAAGATGCGGTAGTAAAAGTAGCAAAAGTGATGGAAGTTAGTAAAAATACGGTTTATATGCATTTAAGATCCATTAAAGATAAATAAAATAGTGAATTAGAGAAAAAGCTATTGCAATGCACACTTCGGAAAAACGAAGTTAATTTGCAATAGCTTTTTTGTTTTATAGTAAAACATCACCTAAATATACAAAATATAGAAAGAATGAAATAAAATAACGAGAATTTGTAATTGACTGAAATATATTTCGGTGATACAATAAAATATATAAAAAAGTTATAAAAAATACATAAAAATGAGGAGATTATTATGCAAAAAATCAGTACAACAAAAGCACCAGCAGCTATCGGACCATATTGCCAAGCAATGGTAGTAAATGGAGTATTATATACATCTGGTCAAATACCACTAGATCCAACAAGCGGAGCAGTAGTTGAAGGTGGTATTAAAGAACAAACTACTCAAGTAATAAAAAATTTAGCAGCAGTTTTAGAAGAAGCGAATTCTTCTTTTGAAAGCGTATTTAAAACAACATGTTTCTTGTCAGATATGGGTAACTTTGCAGCATTCAATGAAGTATATGCGCAGTATTTCACAGGCAATCCAGCGCGTTCTTGTGTAGCTGTAAAGGAATTACCAAAAGGAGTATTGGTAGAAGTTGAAGTTATTGCTGTAACAAAATAATTACTTAGGGTTCAGCTATTACAAATCTTTGATAGAAGTATTGCTGACTAGAGGGGAAGAAAAATGTTTTTAATAGGAAATGGTAGATTATTTACAAGAGATACTGAGCGTTCTTATGTCGAATGTGGGGGAATCTTAGTTGATGGAAATCTTATTAAAGAAGTAGGTAACTTTAACGTATTAAAAGAAAAATATCCAAATGCAGAAGTGATTGATGCGAAGAATCAAATCATTATGCCAGCTTTCATTAATGTGCATAACCACATTTATTCGGCATTGGCAAGAGGTTTAAGTATTAAAAATCATAATCCAAAAAATTTCATTGAAATTCTTGAAGGTTTATGGTGGAACTTAGATGAACACTTAACATTAGAAAACGATAAGGCAAGTGCTGAAGCAACCTATTTAAATTGTATTGAAAATGGTGTGACTACCGTATTTGATCATCATGCAAGCTATAAAAAAACAGAAGGTAGCTTAATGGAAATTGCTAAGGTAGCAAAAGACCATAAGATTCGTACTTGTTTATGTTATGAAGTAAGTGATCGTAATGGCGAAGAAGAAATGAAGAAAGCAGTCAAAGAGAATGTTGACTTCATCCACTATGCAAATAACGACAAAACAGACATGATTAAAGGAACAATGGGACTACATGCTAGTTTCACTTTAAGTGATGAGACATTACGTTATGTAGTAGAACAAAATCCTAAAGATGCTGGATACCATGTACATATAGCAGAAGGAATGGCAGATGTGGAAGATAGCCTTTCAAAATATGGAGTTCGTACAGTAGAACGACTAAATACCATGGGTATTCTTGGACCAAAGACCGTTGCAGGCCATTGTATTTACATAGATGATAAAGAATTAGATATTTTAAAAGAAACAGATACAATGGTCGTTCATAACCCAGAAAGTAATATGGGAAATGCTGTTGGTGCACCTGATGTATTAAAGATTTATGATAAGGGCATCTTAATTGGTTTAGGAACAGATGGCTATACAAATGATATGGTAGAAAGCTATAAAGTAGCAAACATTTTACAAAAACACATTCATAAAGATCCAAACTGTGCTTGGGGTGAAATTCCTACAATGCTATTTGAAAATAATGCGAAAATTGCAAACCGTTTTTTCTCTACACCACTCGGTAAGATTAAAGAGGGATATGCAGCAGATATTATTTTTGTAGATTATGATCCTTTAACACCAATGGATGAGAACAATATAAATTCTCATATTTTATTTGGGATGAATGGATATTCCGTAACAACAACCATTTGTAATGGAGAAATTCTTATGAGAGATCGTAAGTTACTTCATATTAATAAGGAAAAAGTTATGGAAGAAAGTAGAAAACAAGCGGCTGACTTATGGCAGAGAGTAAATGCAAATAGATAAAAAGAAAGGTTTATGGGTGTAAAAATGAGCGACATTATGGTACAAATTCCTTTTCATAAAATCATGGAAAGAGTTATGTTTGAGAAAGAAAACGATCATACCATTTTTGGAGTAAGTAACTTATATACTCATGATGGAAATAAAGATTTAAATTTATTTGGTGGAAAATTAGAAAATCCATTTGGACCAGCAGCAGGGCCACATACACAGTTAGCACAAAACTTAGTAGCAGCTTATGTTGGTGGAAGTAGATTCTTCGAGCTTAAGACTGTACAAACTTTAGATGGGCATGATTTACATGTAGAAAAACCATGTATTCGTGCAGATGATGAATGTTATAACGTTGAATGGTCAACTGAACTTTATGTGACTCAAGCGTTAGAAGAGTACATAAAAGGTTGGTATGCAATTAAATTAATCGCTAAAGAGTATGGTTTGGGTGACCCAGAGAAATTTATCTTCAACATGTCTGTAGGTTATAACTTAGAAGGCATTCAGTCAAAGAAAATTGATGACTTTATTGAAGGGCTAAAAGATGCTTCTCATACAAATACGTGGAAAGAATGTGAAGAATGGGCTTTAGCACATGTAAATGAATTTAAAAATATCGATGAGGCCTATATTAAATCCATTTCTCCAAAGATTTGTAATTCCATTACATTATCTACGATGCATGGATGTCCAAGTGGTGAAATTGAAGGCATCATTACATATTTATTAACTAATAAAAAAATCAATACTTACTTAAAATGCAACCCAACATTATTAGGATATGATTTCGTAAGAAAAACTATGGATGAAATGGGTTATGATTACATGACATTTGAAAAAGAAGGCTTTGAGCATGATTTACAATATGTTGATGCAGTTGCACTCATTAAGAAGATGCAGGAACTTGGAAAAGAAAATGGTTTAGCATTTGGCGTTAAATTATCAAATACCTTCCATGTAAAAGTTAAAAATAATGAGTTACCTGGCGAAGATATGTATATGTCAGGAAAGGCTCTTTATCCATTAACCATTAATGTAGCTGCAAAATTAGCCAAGGACTTCGATGGTAAATTACCAATGTCCTTCTCTGGTGGTGCAGATGTAAATAATATTAGGCAGATCTTTAACACAGGTATTTGGCCTATTACAGTTGCTACCGTTTTATTAAAACCTACAGGTTACAATGTCACTAAGAAATTAGCAACTTTATTAGACGAATGTGCATTCCCAGCAGATCAAACTGTTGATGTAGCTGAGTTAGAAAAACTCGCTAAAGAAGCAATCGAAGATAAGAATTACAGAAAATCTGAAGGAGCTCGTAAAAAATCACTTGCTGTATTCGGTGACAATGTCAGTGTAAAAGTAGATTGTAAAGTAACATGTGGAAGCTGTGTGAATGTCTGTCCTAACCGTGCCAATACAACACTTAATGTAACTGGCGCAAAACGTATGATGCACATTGACGATTACTGTAATGAATGTGGAAACTGTTATATCTTCTGCCTGGATAAATGTGCACCATATAAAGATCGTTTGACATTATTCGCTGGTAAAAAAGAATTAGAAGACAGTA
Source organism: Bacillota bacterium (assembly GCA_023393125.1). Lineage (GTDB taxonomy): Bacteria > Bacillota > Clostridia > Lachnospirales > Cellulosilyticaceae > Cellulosilyticum. The sequence goes on along the minus strand of JAEWMQ010000027.1, from coordinate 10,065 downwards.
CCAATCAAGGCTTTGCTGTTTCTAATGATGCTGTAATCTATCGCTTTGAGGGTGAAGTAAAGGAATGTGCCATTTCAGAAGCACCAGAAGTCATTCAAGATTTTATTGCAGCAATTAAGAAGCAACAACCATATTTACTGTAGTATTTAAAAATACAAATCATTTTCACTTTGATTTGTGACCTAGATTTGAATAGGCGAAAGGAGTAAATATGAAGATTATAAAAAATGGAATACTCGTAAGCTCTACGAAGACATGGAAAGCAGATATAGCAATTGAAAATGATAAGATTGCTTCAATTGCACCTGTAATTGAAGCAAATTCAAATGATGAACTATATGATGCTACTGGTTGTTATGTTTTTCCAGGATTCATTGATGGTCATACACATTTTGATATGGATGCTGGAGCAGTACATACTGCTGACGATTTTGTGAGTGGTACAAAGGCTGCAGTTATTAATGGAACAACGACAATTGTAGATTTTGCTACACAGGAAAAAGGTCAAACATTAAAAGAAGCATATGATGTTTGGATGAAGAAAGCAAAAGATAAAAGCTCATGTAATTATCGTTTCCATATGGCAATTACTGATTGGAACGATAAAGTCAAGGAAGAAATGAATACGATGCCAGAAAGAGGGATTACTTCCTTTAAAATGTATATGGCATATGATAATTTGATTTCTAATGATGAAGAAATCCTAGAGTGTTTAAGAAAAATCAAAGAAATTGATGGCGTGTTAGGTGTACACTGCGAAAACGGTACATTAATTAATGCTTTAACCAAAGAGAAAATTGAAGCAGGAGAGACGTTGCCAAGTGCTCACCCAACTTCTAGGCCAGACTATGTTGAGGCAGAAGCAATTAATCGTTTAGCTTACATTAGTTCTCTAGCAGGCCATCCGGTAAATGTGGTTCATCTAAGCTCTTTAGCAGGTCTAAATGAAATTAGAAATGCTAGAAAAAGAGGTCAGGAAATGACAGTTGAAACTTGTCCACAGTATCTTTTATTAGACGACCATTATTATAACTTAGAAAATTTTGAAGGTGCAAAATATGTAATGTCTCCTCCTTTAAGAAAAGTTACAGATAATAAAGCATTGATAAAGGCAATTGTTGATGGAGAAATTGACACAATAGCTACGGATCATTGCAGTTTTAATTTCAAAAACGATAAGGAATTAGGAAAAAATGATTTTCGTAAGATTCCAAATGGTGGACCAGGAGTGGAACATAGGCCACAACTCATTTATACCTATTTAGTAAATGAAGGATATATCGATGTTTCTAGGATGTGTGAATTAATTTCCACAAATCCAGCAAAGCGTTTTGGAATGTATCCTCAAAAAGGTGTTCTTGAAGTTGGAAGCGATGCAGATATCGTCATTTTTACACCAAATTATGAAGGCGAGATTACATGGAAAAATCAATTACAGAATGTTGATTACACACCTTATGAAGGATTTAAAGTAAAGGGTCAGGCAAAAACCGTATTTGTTAATGGTAAATGCGTTGTAGAAAACGCAGTAATTGTGAAAGAAAGACAAGGAACATACGTCTTTGGACCAAGGGGTGCGAAATAATGTATCAAATTACCGTAAATGGAGTTAAGTATGAACAAGAAGAAGACAAGAAATTATTAGATTTCTTACGTTATGATTTAGGAATAACATCGGCAAAAGATGGGTGTAGTGAAGGGGCATGTGGAACCTGTACCGTCTTAGTGGATGGTAAAAAAGTTAGAGCATGTATTTTTACACTTTCTAAACTTGCTGGAAAGTCAGTCATTACAGTAGAGGGTTTAAGCGAACGTGAAAAAGAAGTTTATGCTTATGCATTTGGAGATACTGGAGCTGTTCAGTGTGGTTTCTGTATCCCAGGCATGGTGATCTCAGCAAAATCCTTATTAGATACAAACTTAAATCCAACAAGAGAAGAAGTTAAAAAAGCAATCATGGGAAATATCTGTCGTTGTACAGGATATGCCAAGATAGAAGAAGCCATTCTTTTGTCTGCTAAAATGTTTAGAGAAAACTTACCCATTCCTGAAGACAATAGCACAGGTAAAGTTGGTGAGCATTTAGCAAGAATTGATGCCAGAGAAAAAGTACTTGGCACTGGTGAATTCGTTGATGATATCACAATAGATGGTATGATCTATGCAAAAGCACTTCGTAGTGCGTATCCACGTGCCATTGTAAAAGAGATTCGTTTAGAAAAAGCATTAGCTCATCCTGATTGTGTACGTATTCTTACAGCAGAAGATGTACCTTTTAATAAAACAGGTCATATCATTCCCGACTGGGATGTACTTATTGCAAAAGGGGACACCACAAGATATATCGGTGATGCAATCGTTTTAGTTGCATCTACAAAAAAAGAAACTTTAGATGAAATTCTTTCTTTAGTGGAAGTGGATTATGAAGTATTAACGCCTCTTACAGATCCAAAAGAAGCAATGAAAGAAGAGGCTCCAAAGTTACATCCAAAGGGAAATCTTCTTACTAAAGAAATGATTTCTCGTGGTAATGTAGATGAAGCCATTAAAAACTCAAAATATGTTGTAACAAATCACTACTCTGTACCAATGACTGATCATGCATTCATGGAGCCAGAATGTGCTATTGGTATTCCAGAGGGTGATGGTCTTTTAATGTATACTGCTTCACAAAATGTATACGATGAACAACATGAAATCTCTCGTATGTTAAATATTGCACCTGAACTTGTTCGTTGTCAATCTAAATTAGTTGGTGGCGGTTTCGGTGGAAAAGAAGATATGAGTGTACAACATCATGCTGCGTTAATGGCATATATTACAAAGAAGCCAGTTAAAGTTAAATTCTCAAGGCAAGAAAGTTTAAATATTCATACAAAACGTCATGCAATGGAAATTGAAATGACAACTGCTTGTGATGAATGGGGTAAACTTACAGCTACAAAAGCGACAATCATCTCTGATTGTGGTGCCTATGCAAGTTTAGGTGGACCAGTATTACAACGTGCTTGTACACATGCTGGTGGCCCCTATAACTTCCAGAACTTAGAGGTTACAGGATACTGTGTCTATACAAATAATGTACCAGGTGGTGCATTCCGTGGATTTGGTGTTACACAAAGTTGTTTTGCCCAAGAACAAAATATTAATGAACTGGCTGAAAAAGTTGGCATGTCAGCTTGGGAGTTCCGTTATCAAAATGCAATCCGTCCAGGGCAAGAATTACCAAATGGGCAAATTGCAGGGGATGATACTGCATATGTTGAATGTTTAGAGGCAGTAAAAGAGGTATATGAATCCAATCCTTATGCTGGTATTGCTGGATGTATGAAAAACTCAGGTATCGGTGTTGGGTTACCAGACATTGGACGTTCCAATTTAAAAATTCAAGATGGTAAGGTTCATATTCTTACAGGTGCAGCATGTATTGGTCAAGGAATTGGTAATGTAATGCTTGCTATGGTTTGTGAAACAACAGGTATTCATCCATCTTTAATCATTCATGAACGTGCAGATACTGCAACAACACCTGATTCAGGGACAACAACAGCATCTAGACAAACACTATTTGCTGGTGAAGCAACAAGAAAAGCTGCAGAACTCTTAAAAGAAGCATTAAAAACAAAAACATTAGCTGAATTAGAAGGCGAAGTTTTTGAAGGTGTTTACAGCGGTGTAACAGACAGGATGGGGTCTGATAAAAAGAACCCAGTTAGCCATATAGCTTATGGTTATGGTGTGCAAGTAGTCATTATGGATGAAACCAAAAAAGTTACAAAAGTAGTTGCTGTTCATGATGTGGGTCGTGTGGTAAATCCTAAAGCTTGCTCCGGACAAATCGAAGGTGGAGTTGCTATGGGCCTTGGATATGGAGTAACAGAAGACTTTGTTATGGAAGATGGTTATGTAAAAACTAAATATGGAACGCTTGGCTTACTTAGAGCAACTCAGGTACCAGAAATTGAAGTAATCATGATAGAAAAGAATGACCCAAATGGATTAGCATATGGCGCTAAGGGAATAGGTGAGATTTGCAGCGTACCTACTGCACCAGCTGTAGCACATGCAGCATATCGTGTTGATGGTGAAAGAAGATTCTCCTTGCCAATTGTACATACAGCTTATAAAAAATAAGAAGCAATTGTAACTAAAACAGTAATTCTCTATGAAGGAATTACTCTTCCAAACAATTGGCTGAAAGGGTGTAATCATGACAAAAGTGAGCAAAAAAATTGGCGTTAGTGAAGCATTTCCATTAGCGCTGCAACACGTAGTAGCCATGGTAGTAGGTTGTGTTACTGTTCCAACAATTCTTGGGACTGCCGGAGGAATTGGGAATAACGATTTAGTGATCATGATGCAAGCTTCACTTTTTTGTGCAGCTATCGCAATATTGATTCATGCTTTTGCTAAACAAGGAATTGGTTCAAATCTTCCAGTTATAATAGGAAGCGGATTTGCGTTTATTCCAACACTTACAAGTATAGTAAGTACAAATGGCATGTCTGGTGTATTAGGTGCACAGTTAATAGGAGCACTTGTAGGTATTTTAGTTGGTTTAGGATTTAAGAAAATTCGCTTCTTATTTCCGCCCATTGTAACGGCATCCGTCGTATTAACAGTAGGTATCTCCCTTTATGGAACGGCTGTTAAATACATGGCAGGTGGTGAAGGCAGTGATTTGTTTGGTTCACCAAAAGCTTGGCTTGTAGCCCTTATCACACTGGGTTCTGTATTATTCTTTTCACAATATTGCAAAGGAATATTAAAGGTATCAGCAACCTTGTTAGGACTGATCATTGGATATATTGTAGCAGCAATTTTAGGGATGGTAGATTTCACAAGAGTAGCAGAAGCTTCCCTAATTGCATTACCTAAACCATTTCACTTTGGTATCAGTTTTTCAGCAGGTGCAATTGTATCCATGATTATTATCTTTGTCATTAATTCAATTCAAGATATGGGGCAATTTGAAGCAACTACGGCTGGAGCATTTAATCGTGAAGCTACAGATAAAGAATTATCAGGCGGTATCATTGGAAATAACATTTCCAGTGCGTTAGGTGCAATTTTAGGTGGTACACCCAATGCGACTTGTGGTCAAAATGTGGGTATCGTTGTTACAACAGGTGTAACAGATCGAATTGTATTTGCTGTAGCCGCTCTTATCATTATGGTAACTGCATTAGTTCCAAAACTAGCGGAGTTATTCTTAACGATTCCACTGCCAGTACTTGGAGGTGCAACCATCACTGTTTTTGGAAGCATTGCCATGACTGGTATAAGAATGTTATCAAGCGCTGGTTTAACGCCAAGAAATTTATCAATCTCAGGTCTTGCTGTTGCATTAGCAGTAGGATTATCTAGAACGCCTGGTGCATTTGAAAAATGTCCAGAAATGATTAGAACCATTTTTGGTGGAAGTGAAATAGTTATTGTAGCATTTGTTGCAATTATCTTAAATCTCATTTTACCAAAAGATAAATAGTAATAAACGTATCAACTACAAATTTTATATGAGGATTTTGTGAAACAGCGTATGAAATAAATACTAACTAGTTTACAAAATCTTCAGGAAAGAGGTTATTATGAAAGAGACATTTAAAGGTGTATTTTATCCAAGAACGAACAACGAAAAATCTAACATTGATTTTTTGAATTTTGATGAAGCTAAAAAAGCTCAGGAATTCCATGCAAGTTTTCCAGTTTACAGTGAAACACCATTAGTTGAATTAAAAAACTTAGCAGAGGCTATCGGCGTTAAAGACATTCATGTAAAAGATGAATCTTATCGTTTCGGCTTAAATGCATTTAAAGTATTAGGGGGCTCTTATGCCATCGGGCGTTTAATAGCAGATAAGATTGGTGAAGACATCAAAAATTTACCAGCTACAAAAATGATTTCTAAAGAAGTAAAAGATAAAACAGGAGATATGGTATTCGTAACAGCTACTGATGGAAACCATGGTCGTGGTGTGGCTTGGACAGCAAACCAACTTAATCAAAAATCTGTAGTTTATATGCCAAAAGGATCTGCAATTGAACGTTTAAATAACATTCTTGCAGAAGGAGCTGAGGCAAGCATCATGGATATGAATTACGATGAAGCTGTTCGTCTTGCAGATAAGAATGCAAAAGAAAAAGGATGGATTGTTGTTCAAGATACAGCATGGGAAGGTTACGAAGATATCCCAACATGGATTATGCAAGGTTACATGACACTTGGTTATGAAATCGTTAAACAATTAGAAGAAAGTAAAGCAGAAGCACCTACACATATTTTTTTACAAGCTGGTGTTGGTTCTTTAGCAGGAGCAATTTGTGGTTTCTTTGCAAACTATTATAAAGGCAATCAACCAAAAATTGTTGTAATTGAGCCAAATAAAGCAGACTGTATTTATCGTACAGCAGAAGCTAACGATGGAAAACTTCACTTTGTAACAGGTGATTTAGATACAATTATGGCTGGTTTAGCTTGTGGAGAACCAAACTCTATTGGTTGGAACGTACTAAGAGATTATGCAGATGCCTTCATTTCTTGCCCAGATTATGTAGCAGCTGACGGTATGCGTGTAATGGCTAGTCCATTAGATGAAGATAACAAAGTTGTTTCTGGTGAAAGTGGTGCTGCACCACTGGGTTGTATCTACAATATACTTACTGATGATTCTTTAGTTGACTTAAAAGGTAAATTAGGACTTGATGAAAATTCAAGATTATTATTTATCTCTACTGAAGGCGATACAGATAAAGAAAATTATCGTAACGTTGTATGGAATGGTAAATCTTCACGTTTCGAAGCATAGTTTTTAGTATTAAATATGCCGTAAAGCCACATTATATAGATCTACATTTTAGGAGGAGTTAAGTATGCTTAGCGCAAACAGAGAAAAAGAATTAATTGAATTAACTCAAAAAATGATTCAAGCAAAAAGTTATTCAGGAGAAGAAAAACAAGCTGCAGAAACAATTGGTGAATTCTGCAAAGCAAATGGTTTTGATGATGTAACTTATGATAAATACGGCAATGTTATCGGTGTGATCAAAGGGAACCGTCCAGGTCCTAAAGTATTATTCGATGGACATATTGATACTGTACCTGTATCTGATCCAACAAAATGGACACAAGATCCATTCAAAGGTGATATTGTAGATGGTAAACTGTACGGACGTGGCACTTCTGATATGAAGGGTGCAGTTTCTGCATTTACAGCTGCTGCAAAATACTTCGCAGAAGATACAAACCGTGACTTTGCTGGTGAAATCTTAATCGCTGGAGTTGTTCATGAAGAATGTTTCGAAGGTGTTGCAGCTCGTGAAATCTCTAAGAACTTCAAACCAGATTATGTAATCATCGGTGAAGCTAGCCAATTAAATGTTAAAATTGGTCAACGTGGACGTGGTGAAGTGGTAGTTGAAACATTTGGTAAACCAGCTCACTCTGCAAACCCAGAAAAAGGTATCAATGCAGTTTATAAAATGAGTAAAGTAATAAGTGCTATTCAAACTTTAGTTCCAACGGAGCATCCAGTACTTGGAAAAGGTATCTTAGAACTTACAGATATTAAATCTGCACCATACCCAGGTGCATCTGTAGTACCTGAATACTGCCGCGCAACATATGATCGCCGTCTTTTAGTTGGTGAAACAAAAGAATCTGTTATCAAACCTATTCAAGAGATACTTGATCAGTTAATGGCTGAAGATCCTGAATTAAAAGCAAAAGTTTCTTATGCAGTTGGTGAAGAAGTTTGCTACACTGGAAATAAAATCGAAGGAGAACGTTTCTTCCCAGGTTGGTTATATGATAAAGATGAACCATGGGTTCAGGCAGTTCTTACTGAACTTAAGAACGCTGGATTTAGTCCAGAAGTGACACAGTACAATTTCTGTACAAACGGATCTCACTATGCTGGAGAAGCTGGTATCAAAACATTAGGTATTGGACCATCTCTTGAAAGCTTAGCACATACAGTAGATGAATACGTCGAAGTTGAACAGTTAACAAAAGTTTGTGAATGCTACTATGGCGTTATGAAAGCATTATTAGTATAAAGAAAGCTGTGATAATATGAAGACATTAATTAAAAATGCTACTATTGTCGATGGAAGTGGAAAACCGGCATACGAAGCTGACCTATTAATAAAAGATGATAAAATTGAAAGAATTGGTCAAATTGGTGACGCTGATGTAGAAAGAACAATCGATGCAAAAGGACTTGTTGTAGCTCCTGGCTTCATTGATACACATTCACACAGTGATTTGGATGTATTATTACATCCTCACGTCATGCCAAAGGTTATGCAAGGTATTACTACTGAATTTCTTGGTCAGGATGGTGTCTCTATGGCACCACTTCCAAAGAAATACATATCTGATTGGCGTAAAAACATCGCTGGCCTTGATGGTGTAAGTGATGAAATCGATTGGAATTATGAAACAACAGATCATTATCTTAAGATGATCGAAAACGTAGGTCCTGGTATCAATGAATGCTACTTGGTTCCTCATGGCAACATTCGTATGGAAGCTATGGGACTTGATAACCGTCAGCCAAATGATAAAGAAATCGAAAAGATGAAAGAAATTACACGTAGAGAAATGGAAGCTGGTGCATTTGGTTTATCTACAGGATTAATTTATATTCCTTGTGCATATTCTGAAAGCAAAGAAATCATCGAAATGTGTAAAGTTGTTGCAGAGTATGATGGTGTATTTGTCATTCATCAAAGAAGTGAAGCGGATACAATCGTTGATTCTATGAACGAAGTTATTGAAATCGGTAGAAAATCTGGTGTTAGAGTACACTGGTCTCATTTTAAAGTGGCTGGAAAGAAAAACTGGGATAAGATTGATACAGTTTTAAGACAGTTAGAACAAGCTCGCGCAGAAGGCATCATTGTAAGCTTTGATCAATATCCTTATGTTGCTGGAAGTACTATGATGGGTGCTATCTTACCACCTTGGGTACATGATGGCGGTACAAATAAAGTGATTGAACGTTTAAAAGATCCTGAAATGCGTAAGAAAATGCGCCATGATATGGAAAATGGTATTCATGGTTGGGATAACTTTGTTGATTTTGCAGGATTTGAAAATATTTATGTTACAAGTGTTATAACTGAGAAAAATAAAGATGCTGTAGGATTAAGTATTACAGAGCTTGCAGAACTTCGTAACCTAGATACTTATACAGCAGCATTTGATCTTCTGATGGAAGAAGAAAATGCAGTAGGTATGGTAGACTTCTATGGTAAAGAAGAACATGTCAAATTATTTATGGCTCGCCCTGAAATGAATGCTTGTACGGATGGGTTATTAGCACCAGGAAAACCACATCCAAGGCTTTATGGAAGTTTCCCAAGAATTCTTGGAAAATATGTTCGTGAAGAAAAAGTAATGACATTAGAAGAAGCTGTAAAGAAATTGACTTCTAAGGCTGCAGAAGCAATGAACCTTAAAGATAGAGGTTTATTAAAAGAAGGATATTACGCAGATATCACAATCTTTAACTCTGATACAATTGTAGATAAAGGTACTTTCATAGACCCAATACAATTCCCAGAAGGCATTGAATATGTTATTGTTAACGGAAAAGTTGCGGTTGAACATGGGAAGCATACAGATATATTAAATGGTAAAGTTATTAGAAATAAAAGATAATAAAATCTTAAAAAACAAGCCCCTTATTCGATAAAATAAGGGGCTTGTTTTTTATATCCTTCTGTAGGCTCATTGTTTTGCAGTGTATCTAATGCAATCATAGAATTACTATGGATGAAGATATGAGTATGCACCTGGGGTAAGGCTATAATGTAAGTTTATAAAATAATGGAAGCATAAAAAAAGTAACCAAGTACACGGATACATGGTTACTTTTTTATTCGTTACCTCCAGACTCCAGTAAAACTTTCATAGCTACCTTAATAAACCTTCTTCAAGGCATAAAATGGCTCCTCAGCACTCTTATGGCAATAGAAGAGGCCTACTAAGGACAGATATGAAAGTTTAACCCATGAGTGAGGAGCTCCTTAAAGTCTTGGCCGGGCTGCCCTAAGCTAGGA
>JAEWMQ010000007.1 GCA_023393125.1 Bacillota bacterium | reverse complement strand
ACTGCATCGTCAGGGGATGATCCTGAACAGCATCGGTGAGGATCAGAAAATCTGCAGGGAATATTACTCGCCGATTATGCCGAAAGACCGTTTTCGCTATCAGATGGTGAACATGCATCCGGATACGAAAGCCTGTCACCCGTTCGGGCGAACGGTGATGGCCTGGGAGGCCGGTCATGCGTCCCCCAATACCAAAAAGAACTACGGCTACCTTATCTGGCGCAAGCGCAATTGTGTGTTCCTGTGAGTGAAAAATATGACAGTAAAAACGATACTGAAAAATTGATATCTGAGGATGATTTTATGATCGCAGAATATGATAAAGAGCGATTCAGTAACAGAATCAGAGGTGAAGTTCATATTAGTGCGGATATCCGTGTCAGTAATTTCATTACAGAAGGCGCAGTTTATGTCACGGTAACTGAATCATCCCTGTACGAGCGAATCTGTCAGTATGCTTTTCAATATGGTGAAGATTTACAGGGGATGTTCAGGAATGAAAAATATGAATATATGTCCTGCTTTGTACGGAATGTGGCAGCATTCAGAACTGAATTTGAAAACGAAGAAATACTAAAGCCTCTTTTTAGTCATGATAAAGGTGAAACCGTTGAGTTTGTTATCAGTTTCCCCGAGATATGCTATCAGGAAGACAGAAATTATCGACATTCATATAAAAAAGGCTGAATTTAATTACCGTAATCAGAAAGGAAGTGTCAATGGAAAATATTCCGTTTTTTCGCAGGACATGCTCTGCTGCCAGGTATGTTGTTGCCTGTGTTCTGCGTGGGCTGTCCTGGTGTCTGATGTACACTATTATTCTGCCGCTGGGCACGATGGCTTTGATGGCTCTGCTGGTTTTATGGAAGGACAATACCACGCCGGGAAAATTACTGGCTCAGGAGATCGAATATGTAAGAGACAGAACACCAGCCGGACTATATCCGGTCCGATACTGTACGGATAATCTTGGTTCTGATTTGGCAATGCCTCCGTCTGTAACGTGTGGTTTTCGCCGGGGAGATGCGGCAGAGTATGCCAGGGAGACTGACCGTTCACTGATGCAACGAGGCTCTGCATTATGGGCAATACTGGCACTGGTATATGCTTCACTGGCGCTGTTCACCAGAAAAGACCCGGAGAACAAAAAACGTATCTGTGTTGCAAGCGCAGATAAATGTCTGAAGGATGTGTATACGGAAGATGCTTCCTTGTTGGAAAAAATCAGGAAATGCCATGTTTATTTCCCTGAAGACAGAACAAACAGAAACAACGGAGATAAAAATGAACACGCGTAATATTAATATTACTTGCCGTTCTGTGTTGGATAAAACCGTATCAGATAATTTTATTCATGCTGTTCTCAGTAACTGCACCACAAGAATAATTCTTTCTGCACCTAAGGAATTCACTCCTGAATCGTTGCCGCACAATTTTAATATGGCCGCTGTTGGTGTGATGAAGAACGGTATGTCGAAGAGTTTATTTTCTTCTTCGGGAAATACAGCAGTTTTCGGACAACCCGGTGCAGGAAAAACGAATCTGATGGTCGAATTCATTTCTTCTGTTGTGGGGAATAATAAAAAAGGAGAAGTGAAGTAGCCTGAGTTTAACGGACTGAGGAATATTGCTCCGGCAGCCTTCAGAAAAAAACATTATCAGATGATTGCTTAAAAAAGAACAAACAGTGATATCCGCTATTGCCAGTACACCTCACCCTCTGCTTTTGACTGTTTTCCGTGAATTTTAATCAGGAGTATTACTGTGTGGAAGATTGTCTCTGTCTGCAGCATAGCGATGACCTGCATGCTGTCACCCGGCATTGTCTGTGCTTCGCAGGACAGCGCCGCTTTTATTGAATCCCTGCGTGACCAGAACGATCTGTTGCGCCGGCAGGCCACTGTACCGGAATTTCTGCAGCAGTCGGTGCCCGGGAAACATAACGATGCGTGGATACAGAGTCTGACCCGAAAATCACAGCAGGCATCCGCCCGCAGTAAGAAAACACCACGTGCGCTGTATTTTTTATCGTTTGCCATACCGGAAGAAGGTCTGATTCGCATGCTGCCGGAGGCCAGGGCGCTGGGTATCCCCGCACTGGTTAACGGACTCATCGACAATGATTTCCGGAAAACAGCAGAGGCCGTATTCCGTATTACCCGGGAGAAAAATACCGGCGGTGTTCAGATAGACCCGATGCAGTTTGCAAAATACGGCATCACATCCGTGCCGGCACTGGTAGTGACCTGTGGTGAACGGTATGACCTGATTCGCGGCAATATTCGCCTGAAAGCGGCGCTGGAGCGGGTAGCGAAGGAAGGGGAGTGTGCCCCGGTGGCTGAAGCGATTCTCAGGGAGAGTGAACGATGAAACGCGTTATCGTGATGATGCTGACAGCACTGACCACCTTCGGAACGGGATTGCAGGCCAGTGATAAATACGGTTCAGGGAAGCAGTTTGCGGACAGCCTGAAGGGAAATGGCTCAGGTGTCCTGAATAACTTTAATCCGGGAGAGGTTATTCCCGGCTATACCGAAAATCCGCCGGAATCGGCGCATTACGGTGGGGTGACATCATCAAACTCAGCCAGCCTCGAGAGCGCAGGTGCCAGCGCCCTGAATAATTCGGAAGTGGGAAAACTGACGTCAGAAGTCATCATGAATCGCCCCAAAGACCCCATTTCCATGGATGCGC
>JAEWMQ010000044.1 GCA_023393125.1 Bacillota bacterium | reverse complement strand
CCATAATTCGTTACGGTCTCACCTTTGGTATTGGTTTGAACCAGTTTTTTAACTTCAGAAGCCATATAAGCTTGATGCTCTGAGGAAACAGAAGACCCGTATTTATACACAATTTCTGCTGCTTCTGCTGGATGTTCTGAAGCATATTCCCAACCTCTTAAAGAAGCATAGATGAAAGCTTTAACTGTATTGGGATTTTTCTCGGCAAACTCCTTGGTACAGAATAAGTTATCCTCTAGCATGGCTACACCTTCATCATTCATATCAATGGTTTTAACCGTGTCACCATATTTATAACCACCATCATAATCATTTTTAACTAAGCCTAATTCGTTATAAGTCATGGCTGATGCTAGTAAAATAGAATCATCATCAAAACCATCCATGTCAAATGCTTGACTTAAATAAGCGATGGGTTGACCGTACTTAGCAAGAAGTGCTTGGATTTCATATTCATTTCCAAGTCCCCAGTTTCCAACCTTCCCTTGACTAGCAGCATCTTTAATAATCTCTTCTGCTGACTGATCTGTATTATAATAAAGACCACTTGCTGCTGGAGCCTCACCACTTGGACTTTCTGAAGCAGTAACTTCATTAACTGCCGCAGTACCGCTGTCTGCCTTACTACACCCTACACTTGCTACTATAAGTGCTCCACTTACCATTACCACTGCAATTAATTTTGACCATTTTTTACTCATACTCTTATCCTCCCTTTTTCTTTTCACTTTTTAATATTTACCTATAAGTTCTTCATTTTTTATTTCCCATTCTTAATTCTTCATTCTTCATTCTTCATTAATTTTTCTATCACTACCAAACTTAGCTGTTCTATCTTCTACCCTTAAGCAGGGTATTTTCAGCTACCATCAAGATGCCGTAAAGTACAATTGCCATCAAGCATGCCACTACAATGTAAGCCCAAGCTGTGGCATACTGGGCAAGTACAATGCTTTCCCTAATCTGCCTACCAACCCCAATAATGTATTCTGCAAAGTACTCACTCACCAAAGCACTAATAATGCAGGCTGGTACACTGATCCTAAGTGCTGTAAAAACATAAGGTACACTATTAGGTATTCTAAGCTTTAGGAAAATCGTTTTCTTACTAGCTGCATAAGAGGTCATTAAATCCTCTGAGAAAGGTTTTAACTCTGTAAATCCTCTATAAGCATTAATGCTCATTGCTACGGTGCAAGTAATCATCACCACCAATATCTTTGCAAACATACTTCTCATATTGGGATCTTTGCTAAAATCCTTTGTTAAGTTAGTTAAAATAGGAGCAATGGCAATGATGGGAATCGCATTAAAAGCAGATATAATGGTGAGTCCACCAACGCCCCATTTAGGAAACAAAGTCGCAATAATAGCAATGAGATAACCTAGTATTGAACCAAGTATCAAACCACCTAAAGCTACAATGGCTGTTGCCTGTACATTCGTCCAAATACTTCCTACGTTATCTAAAATAATACTGATAATACGAGTAGGCAGAGGAAGTGTAAAAGTATCTGCGCCTATGAGCTTATGGAGAAGCTGTGTTTGCCAAAGTACTATAATGAATATCCCAAATAATAAGGGATATAAAACTGATGTTATTTTTGCTTTACTCATATGTCTCCCCCTTTACCTTTTCTTAGGTCTACCGGGTGCTACTAATTGTTCAACAAGACCCATAAGGTAGTAACTGAAAATCCCAATAATAGCACTGAAAAATACAATTTGCCAAAAAACGTAAATACTCATAGCATGTTTAAGCGACTGTGAAAGCATACACCCAAGCCCTCCACCTCCTTGAAGTGTATCTACTAAGATAGACGCTGTAATCGCCATAGGTGCTGAGATTTTAAGCCCTGTAAAAAAGTAAGGGATGCAAGAAGGAATCATCAATTTTTTATAAATCTCATACTTACTAGCAGCTAAAGCATACATGAGCTCATGTTTTTCCTTTTCTACTGATTTAAAGCCTGCTAATGTATTGGTGCATACCGGATAAAAGGTTAAAATGGCTGCTATGATAATACGACTTTTATTAATATCCTTTGTCACAGCTAATACAATAGGTGCCATTCCTAGAATTGGAATCATTTGAATCAGCATTAAGTAAGGAAAAGCCACTTTTTCTACTACGCCTGATAAATTCATTAGGAGTGCTAAAATAAAACCACAAGCTGCTCCAATTAAAAATCCCACACCGGCTCTTAGTAAGGTTTCTCCAGCACTAGTCATAACTAACTGGAAAGCTGTTTGGCTATTACTTACTAACTTGCTACTAAAGACGGATTCGATGATCTGATAAATATGAGGTAATACGTTTTCAGGTGTTCTCTTGGTTTGCTCGATTATAGTAGCGCCTATCTCCCATATGCCAACGAGACCTAATAGCCATACTAGGACTACGACTTGTTTTGATAAAAGTACTTTTTTAATAGCTTTCATACCTATACCCCCTCAAAACTATTTCTTACCTTAGCCACTAGTTTAGTAAACTCTGCCGTATCCTTAAGGGAAAGATCTCTTGGCCTTTCTAAATCAATATCTACTACTGCTGATACTCTTCCTGGATGGGGTGATAAAACAACAACTCTGTCTGAAAGAAAAACGGCTTCCTGAATGTTATGAGTAACGAAAATAATCGTTTTGTTAGTTTTGCGCCATATTCTAAGTAGATCCTGATGAAGCTTTTCTCTAGTAAACTCATCAAGTGCTGAAAAGGGTTCATCCATAAGTAAAATCTCTGGTCTAATGGCTAAAGCCCTTGCTATTCCTACTCTTTGCTGCATACCACCACTAAGCTCATGTGGATAATGCTTACCAAATTCATTAAGACCCACTAAATCTAACATTTTAGTCACCCTAGCTGTTCTATCTTTCTTAGGCATTCCTAAAAGCTCCATAGGCATACATACATTCCTTCTTACGGTACGCCAGTCATATAAAACAGGATTTTGAAAAACAATTCCATATTTCTTTTGGAGTCTAATGCTTCTAGGTGTTTCTCCTCTAACGGTGATCTTTCCTTCTGTAGGCTGCAGTAAATCAGCAATGATACGAAGTAAGGTAGTTTTTCCACACCCAGAGGGGCCTAATAAAGAAATAAACTCACCTTGGTTAATCTCCAAATTAATGTTGCTTAAAGCTGTAACAGGTTCTCCCCCATTTTTATCCTCAAATCTCACAGATAAATTTTCTATCTTAATCTCTGTTTTAACTTCTCTCGGCTTTGAATAGTCTCTCTCTTCAAATTCAGTATCTAGCTCTTTTAATGCACTCATTTGATTACCTCCTTATTCATAAAAATAGATAAAACAAAAAGGCGCAAAACAATACACTTGTTTTGCGCCTTTGCAAAGAAATTTTGATATTTATTTCATTTTATAATTTAATCTCTAACCTATTTAGTAAATCCTACTGACTTTATCATCACTTCTTACTTATATAACTTATAGTAAATTTGTTTTAAATCCTCTGCATCTACTACTTTAATGGTATTTGAAGGGCTGCCACTAGCCATAGCATCATTTGCCATCTTTTCAACGTATTTTTCAAAATCCGATTTTGGAATACCATACCCTTCAAGGCTAGGAATCTCACAAGTTTTACAAAGCTTTGCTAAAGCTTCTAAAAACCTATTAGTCGCTTCTTCATCTGTCATAGTGTCATCTGCTACGCCAATAGTCCTTCCTAATGTGCCAAAACGTTCATAAGCCCCATCTGCTACATAACTAAGGCATTCTCCTATAAGCATTGCATTAGAAATCCCATGTGGCACATGAAAAAGTGCGCCAATAGGTCTGCTCATACCATGTACTAAGGTAACGGAAGCATTATTGATACACACCCCAGCTTCAAAGGCTGCAATAGCCATTTCTTCTCTTGCTTTAGCATTATTGCCATCATTATAAGCAATAGGTAAGTATTCAAATATACGTTTCACAGCAGATAATGCGTATAAATCTGTTAAAGTATTACTCTTTCTAGAGGTATAAGCTTCTACTGCATGAGTCAAAGCATCCATTCCCGTTGCTGCTGTAATATTCTTTGGTGATGAATAAGTCAATCTAGGGTCAATCACTGCCAGATTAGGTAAAAGTGCATTCCCCTTTAAAAGCATCTTAATATTTTTCTTGGTGTCTGTGATAATGGTGAATTTAGTAGTTTCTGATCCTGTCCCTGCCGTTGTAGGAATAAGTACCATTGGTGGAAATGCGCCATCTATTTCCTTTCCCATATAATCTGCAATCTCACCTTCTAGTACACTCATGGCTGCAATAGCCTTAGCACTATCTAATGGGCTACCACCTCCTATGCCTATGCAAAAGTCACATTTCGTTTCTTTATAAAGCTTTACACCAGAGTCTATCATCTCCACTGTAGGCTCTCCTGTAATTTCATTATAAACGGTGTAATCTATTCCCCATACCTCTAAGTAGTCTGTTAAAAGCTTTAATGTACCTAGCTTAGTAATATTTTTACCTGTTACGATAAATGCTTTATTGCCATAGCCTTTCATCGTAGTCTCGCAAGCAGCTAATGCTTTTTCTCCCATCATCACCTTACTTGGTAATGTAAATTCATATGCCATTTATTTTGCCCCCTTCAAAAAGTAGATTTAAGAGATATATTCGTTATCTACATTCTCTAATACTTCATCGAGTTTAACAAGCTCTTCTATAAGCTGCTCCTTAGTAATGATTAAAGGCGGCGCAATCAAAATCATATTTTCATGAGAATAAGTCATAAAGCCTTTTGCTTTTAACTTACCGATAATTTTTCCCATAATGCCTTCTGGGTCTTTTCCATAAGGCACAAGTGGCTCCTTAGTATCCTTATCTCTTACTAGCTCTACAGCTGAGAAAAGTCCTATATAGCGTACATCTCCTACAGATGGATGTGCCTCTTTCATCGCTTCTAGCTTCTCTCCTAAAACCGTCCCTGCTGCTCCTACATTCTCTAAAACATTAGCTTCCTCATAATAATTGATACAGGCTACGCCAGCTGCACAAGCTAAAGGATGACCGCTATAGGTTAAACCACAAGAAAGTAAATGATCATCAAAATAAGCTGCTATTTCTTTACTTACTACGCACCCACCTAGTGGTACATAACCACAAGTCACACCTTTGGCAAAAGTAACGATATCTGGTTTCACATCAAAGTTCTCAAAGCCAAATAGTTTACCTGTTCTTCCCCAACCTGTCATCACCTCATCGCAAATCATTAAGATCCCATACTTATCACAAAGCGCTCTCACCCCTGGCATATAACCTTTAGGTGGAATTATCACACCATTTGAACCTGTGATTGTCTCCATCACAATGGCTGCTATGCTACTTTGCCCTTCATATTGTATCTGCTCTTCTAATTTCTTCAAATAGTATGTAGTAGCTGCTTCCTCTGACTCAAAATCTACTGCTTCTCTATAAATGTAAGGATCGAAGAATTTCACAAACCCTGGAATGCCTGGTTCTAATGGATATCTTCTTGGCTCACCTGTCAAATTCCCTGCACCAAAGGAAGAACCATGATAACTCCTATAACGGCTAAATATTTTATTTTTGCCTGTAAACATTCTCGCCATCTTCACTGCATTCTCATTGGCATCTGCCCCCGCATTGGTAAAAAACACTTTGCCCATATTATCTGGCATCAGCTCAATAATTTTCTTTGCTAACTTTGCTCTAGATTCTGCTCCGTAAGAAGGAGAAACGAAACAGTACTGATCCACCTGCTCCTTAATGGCATCGCCTATAGCCTTATTACCAAAACCTAAATTCATATTTACAAGTTGAGACGACATATCTGTATAACGATTCCCTTTGTCATCCCAAAAATAAATGCCTTCACCTTTTACTACAGGAATAGGATCTAATCCTTTTTGCTTACTCCAAGATTGTAAGTTATAACTTGTTAATGTGTTTTTGATTTCCTCACCTGTCATCTACTCTTCCTCCCTCAACTCTTTCTTTTCCCTTCAAGCTATAAAACGTCAAAGGGGCATACCCTATACGGATAAGCCCCTTTGCTTTCTTGTATCTTATGGCTATTATAGCCCTCACCTTTTTCCTTGGCAATTGCCATCTGCCTATTTTTCTTTGTGCAATTGCACATAACTAAATTTTATCGTCTTCTCCCTGCTATCAGTAGACCTACTCCAACTCCACCAAATATAAGCAGCATAAAGATTCCTGCAACTAAAAATATAATGCTCATACCTTTGTCGATTATATCTCCACTTTCACTATGATACATTAAATCTAGCTTCTTACCTTCTCGCATGCTAGAATTATAGAAGTTTAAACGGCTTTCTTGAGGTTCCTCTGTATCGGGATTAACGAAGGATACATATACTTCATGTTCGATATCATCACCTTTCTCATAAGTTTTAATTTCTTCTATGTAAGCTGTAATAGGTACACTCTCACCGGCCTTAATACAGTTCATTGCTCCTACCCCTATAAAAATGCCGCCTATTATTAGTGCTACTATAATAAATATACTTCCTACCTTATTCATGCCATTTCTCCTTATTTATGATTTTAATTTATACCTATTGATTCTAAATGCTCTACCTCTATATATAAAACTATTGTATCTGAATATTCTTATTATATCAATTTAACCTATTATTCTAATGGTATTTATTATCTCCTTAATAATTAAATCTTGATAAGTATTAATTTAAGCATAAGCATTTTTATTAACTTTATATCTGCTTTGCTTGGCATGTAACTAAAAAATGTAAATAAAAAGTGAGCGTAAAATATCCCTGGACGTAAGTAGTCACAGGGATATTTTACGCTCACACTCAACCAATTTTTTACGAGTTAAGTTCTATTGTCTATATTTCTTTAAATTCGCTACCTTTAAATGTCCTTATAGGATTCCCTCTTATAAGTCTATTTTGTTCTAGCCAGGCTAGTTGCTTTTCTTTTTGACTTGCGTCTTCATTAACCTGTGCTAGTAAATCAAGTAGCCTATTCATGGCGATTTGCTTATTCATATGCTGGCTTCTTGCCTCTGTTGATACCACTGCTATACCTGTGGGAATATGAATAGCTCTTACACCAGTTTCCACTTTATTGACGTGTTGACCGCCTTTTCCCCCACTTCTAAATGTTTCAAAGCGAATGATTTCCTCTGTTGATACCTTCCTTACTTCTTCTAAAATACTAACATCAATATACCAATTTTTTCGTTTGCAGTTAGGTCTATAGGGGCTTTCACAAATCCATAACACGGAACCTTGTTTCAAATCTACTGTTTCATCTATCTCACAAGTTATATGAGTAAAACACCCTTTTGCCTTTCCTTGATGGGCATCTACTAACTTTAAGTTTGGATACTCTTCCTTTAATTTTTGAAGATACATACCAACTGCTAATTCACATTCACAGGGGCCTTTACCTGAACTTATTTGTACTTTCATAAGTCACCTACCCTTTATATGTGATAAGCGGTCTTAACGTAGCTACCACTTCAATCAAACCAAATACGATTAAACTGTCTATAACTTGCTCAATATTTTTATAAGCTTCTGGTGCTTCTTGAAACAAGAGATTCGTATCATGACATACTACCTTACTCTTTAACTCTGTACATCTAATGCTGTCTCTATCATATTTATTGTTAATTCTAGATTTGCATAAGCTTCTAGCCCATTTCCTCCCTGCTCCATGAGACAATGAATCTAAGGATAAACTTGTGTCCTCTTTTGGCATACAAATATAACTAAGACTTCCTCTAGAACCTGGAATAACAATAGGTCCTACCTTAGAAGAAGTCGTTCCTTTTCTATGAATAAATCCCTCACTGGTTTCTTCTAAGAAATTATGATAGCAATCTATCACCGTTGTGACCTCGTCACTAACGCCTAGATGTCCCAATAGCTTCTTAGCAACTAGTTCTCTATTACGCCTTGCCCATATTAAAGCTCTTTCATGTTCTTCCAGATAAATGGCTGCTTCATCTGAATCTTTCAAAATGCCTTCTGGCTTCAAATGTGCACGTAAGATTTTTTCTCCATAGCCTCTTGAACCACTATGCACTAATAGGAAGATTTTATCTTTTTCTAACCCTAACTGCTCATACAAATCCTGATTAACTACCTCATGAATACACTGGAATTCTGCAAAATGATTGCCACTTCCTATAGTCCCTAATTCTAAAATAGGACTTTCTTCTTCATAAGGATTCATAACCCACAACTCAGAAAGCTGACGAATATAATTTAAACGTGTTACCCATTTGTCTTGTTTGTACTTCTTTAGCTTAACGGCCGTCTCAAAAAGCCCCATACCACAACCTATATCATTACCAATCAAATGAGGATAAAAACGATTTTGGCTAAGAAGTGCTATTCCAATAGGTGATTTCCCTGCATGCAAGTCTGGTAATCCTACCACTTTTATGACATCTTCTAATTTGCTTACACCTACTAATTGATCTTTTGCTGTTTGTTCTATCCAATTCTTCTCATTACTTATTAATACTATCTTTTCATTTCCCATTCATATTCTCCTTAATAAACATAACCCTTTTCTAAATTTGAACACAAAAAAAGTACGCAAACACACTGCGCACTTTTGATTTCTTTTATTAGAAAAAGTGTATCGTTGTTTGATATAAAAAATTATTGATTTGTCACCTTTTTCATATTTTCCAACATAACGATCACTCCCTTGTTTATTAAGATAAATATTTAATATTTTCAGACTTATTATACCACTTATACGATGCAAGTCAAGGTTTTAAATTCTAGCTTTCTTGCTTCTATATCAAATTTACTTACTGAAACTTAAAAGATATAATTATTGAGTTCTTCTTCCGGTATTTCTTCGAATAGCAATCATATTTTTAACATCTTCTACTCTCTTGTCCTCATCTTCAAGGTCAATCATTAACCAACGCTGTCCCATTCCTTCTTTGGTGTTATGATATAAATCTTGTAAATCTGTTGTTAGAGTAGGAAGTAACTCTTCAAATCGTTCTTTTTCATTTTCTCCGATTACTACAAGTACTGTAAAAAATCCTTCTTTGGGATATAAGGTACATAGCGTTTTACCTGACTTTTTAAACTTTACATTCCAACCAGGAGCCCAAGAACATTTACTGTACTCAAATATAGGCTTTATCTCATATTCGTTTATCATGTAGTCGCAAAATTTATCCCACGAAGGATTATGCACATAGTTGCTCACATCATACAATGTAGGTGTTTGAAATCCATCTATTATATCAAACAAATCTATAACCTCCTTAAATTCCTACTGAATTATTGTTCTCATTATTCCCTTTGTTTATCATCAAATTACATTTCATGGATTTCATTCAATATGCCCTTTTGTTTTTTAATTATAACTTTGCTGTGTGTTTAGTCCGTATATACTTAATACCAAACAAGATACAAGTCACCTTAAATCTCCTAAAAACTTCATAACAGATCAAAGCGCCTATAAATGATAGTATCATAATCATTATAAACTGTACTGCCACTATGTCTGTTAGTCTAAGAACTACAAATCCTACTATCACTAGTATGGATTGATGGAAATAGTATAACGGAAAAGCTGCTTGTGATAAATACCGTGTCACAGCATTACTTTTATTCAGGAATTTCTTTCCTAATCCCAATAGCGCAATAATACCGAACCAAAGAACAAGGCCATATGCAATCTTCCATAGTAAACTTCCTTGCTGTACCTTACTTATGGACCAACTATATACACACAATGTAGCTATAAATAATCCTCCGAGTAAAAGACTTTTTTTCTCTAATAAATCCTGTACTTTATCAAGACTTAATAAAAAGAAGCCTATACCAAAGCAAGCTAAAGCCTCTCCCACACTTTTCCCACTAACTTCTAATATTGGTGTTAAAATAAGGATAACTAAGAATAATGGTAGCACATGTCGGAGCCTTATTTTGCTACCATCAATCTTCCTCTTCTTCCTATTGTAAGAAGTCATAATTGGAAGCATGACCATGGATACAATAAATAAAAAAAGCATAAACCACGTATGAGCTGGTGTAAAGCCACCATCGTATCCTGTCAAATCCGTAAACTTTGTAAAGAAAACCTTATAATGTGCAAAGTATCCGCCTGTATATTGATTATGAAAGATATCCGCTATGTATGATTGAACTGGAATAATAATTCCCAGTCCAACTAAGAATGGAATAAGTAGTTTATGTACTCTTTCTTTTGCATACTCCTTAGCCGCACGCCTTTTAAGTGCATATGCAGATGAAATACCTGCAATAGTAAATAATAAAGTCATCCACCATGGATACACCAAGTATACAAACCATCCAGCACCACTTAAAGATTCTCCATGTATATAAAATGGCTCCCCAAAGTTGTTATAAATCATAGCTGTATGAAATGGAAATAAAAGTAATATACAAAAGACTCTAAGATTATCTATGTAATCTTTCCTCATTTTTCTCTCCCCCAATTAAAACCCCTTTAGGCTGAACATTTTATCTAAATTCAAGAGGTCTATTGTCATCATTCTATACTTACTTATTCTTTTCTAGCATTTACTTGGTTGATTTCTTATTTAACTTTAGTATCAACTCCTTCTCTTGAGCAACATTTTGAAATAGTGTTACAGCTATAGCTGCTTTTTCTTTAAGTGTTAAGTTACTCGCCGAAGTTTGAACATCAATTTGTTTCATAAGATCTCGTATATCTTTTAAATCTAAAAGATTTACTGCTATACCAAAAAAGCTTTTGCGTTTTCCATCGTTATAATTTTCAAGCAGATATCTCAGTATTTTATTTTTTTCTACTAATTCCAAATGATACTTCTCTATTCCAAGCTTTTGTGCCTTCTCCATATCCTTTAATTGGTTACGATGAGTGACAAAAGAATCAAATCTGTCTATACCATCATATTTTTCGCATGGGTACTCCATGCACTGAAAACAATATTCAATTCCTTGATGATTTAGGCTACATCTCGCAATAGAACACCCCTGATTACCAGCTCCGCCTCCACATCCAGGACAATAGTTATCTAATTTCATTGTACAGAGACTACAATTTAATCCACATAAAGAAAATATCAAATCATTTCTGCTAAAATTTTTCATTATTATTCCTCCCGAAATGTTATACAGATAATCTATAGTCCTATTTACAAGCCTATATTCCTTTTCCCTAAACTTTCTATACTATTGTAACAGTCTTCTCAATAATTATCTATATATTCAAACTTTTTATTCAACACTTATTTGTGATACAGTTTATTGTATTAATACTACTACGATTTCTACTCTCACATTTTTATAGTAGTTTATTTCTCACTCAGATATAGTAATAGTTGCAAATTAAATAATAGCTATTTTATTGGGATAATAGATCCCCAAAAAGCCCCTACAAAATATCATTAATATAAAATCCCAAATACAGTTTCACGCGATCCTCTAAATCCATTGGATCAAAGCCCGTAATCTTAGCAATTCTCTTTAGCTGATTAGTAACCGTATTTCTATGTACATACTGCTTTTCTGATACCAACTGAGGGCTACCGTTATTTTCAAGATAAATCTTCAAAAAGCTCATAAGGTCTGTTTGATTTTCCTTATCAAAAGCTTCAATTTTACCCACTGATTCTTTGTAAAAATCCCTTAGTACCTCTTTATCATCCACAGATAACAGTAATTTATACACCCCTAGCTTATCATAATATACGACTTGTTTATGCTGCTTTTTTGCCATTCTCAAGGCTTCTAAAGCTCTATTAAAATTACATTGCTGATTCCTTATATTATTGGTATTGGAGCTTACCCCTATATAAAATTGCCATTTAGGCACTTCTTTTTCAGTAATGCTTAAATATTTCTCTATAAAATTCTCTACTTCATAAATGCTATAATTCACTAATGCTAGGGTCAAATCCCCATTATAAGAAAACGCTACATAAAGCTCATGAATGCTTCTGGCTATACTTTCGGCATATCTTTTTAGCCGTTCTAACCTTACCTCACTTTCTTCCTTACTACTGGCATCCACCGAAATAGTCACAAAGGAGAACCGGCCCTCTCTTTGATAACCATAGCGCTCCATATGACTAATTTGAGTTTCTAAATCTCCAATGCCAAAAATAATATTTTTAATCGTAGTAGACACACTCATCTCAATATCATCATTCTTCATAATACGATGGCAAAAATCTCTAGTCATATCAACCATCCTCGTCTGCCAAGGAATTGTAAAGAGAGGCATCTGTACTTTATCGCAAAATTCAATAACTGACTTAGGTACTTCTTTTGTATGTGGCCCAATATTAATCACAAAAGCTGTTGTTCCCACTGCATGAAGTTTTCTAGCAAAATTTAAAAACCACTCTTCTCCGGTATTTAATATACCTGCAGTAAAAATCAGTTCCTGCCCATGTAAAAACTTACTCACATCTTCATCTTCAATAATATGTACCCACTGTACAAGGTGATCTAATCCTTCTTTCCCTGCAATTAATTTCATTTGATAAAGAATCGTAGCATTTTTAAACAACTTTCTTACAGCAATAGCCATACGTCCCCTCCTTCTCGGGTATCCTGATAAAGAATGAACCTCTTACATACAAAAAGGGGCACACTGACTTTGCAGTGTGCCCCTTTGCACATTCTTTCTTATTGTTTTATTTTAATTGTCCTCTTCTGTTTTTTCAAGCTTTTATATCTATTTAATAAATGGATTATAAAAACGGCTCCCATTTTGAATCGTTAGCCAAATAGATACCCCAAAGAAAATAGCCGTCAAAGCTATAGCTATATAATCTGCTTTTTCAAAAGGTCTTGCACTATACCAAGTACGTTTCTTATTTTCACCAAAGGCGCGTAATTCCATAGCACAACTAATAGTTTCTATACGTTCTAAGCTAGTGAAAATAAGTGGCATTAAAATGCTACTTACATTTTTAATACGCTTTGTTAATTTTTCTTTCTTAGATAAATCAATTCCCCTTGCTTGCTGCGCAAATGATATATCATGATAATCTCTTTGTATATCAGGTATATATCTTAATGCAATGGCTACTGCATAAGCCCCTTTATAGCTAATACCTATTCGATTTAAAGAAGCTGCAAATTCACTTGGATTAGTTGCCACCATAAATAAAAGAGCTATAGGAATCACTGAAAAATATTTTAAGGTAATGTTCAAATGGTAAAAAAGCTGTTCCTTTGTCACAACATAAGGTCCTGCAATCTTAAAAAGCTCCGTTCTTGTCCCATAAATCTCTACCCCTTGATAAGGAGAAAATATGAAAATAGCAATATTATTCAGCACCAAGAAAAACAATATAAAATAAAATACAAAGGCAATATCCTTAAATCTTACCTTAGATAATTTAAAAATAATAAGACTAAAAATGAGCATTGCACCTAATACACGTGTGTCATAACTTAACATAACTGTTAGGGTACACAAAATAAGACAAATAAGCTTAGTTGCTCCTGTCAGCTTATGAATAGGCGAATCTAATTTAATATAACCTAACATGGTTTGTTGCATCGATGTTTTCTCCTTTCTCTCCTATCATAATCAATAAAACTTTGTACAAAGGCCTTTGGATTACTTAATTCTGCTTTCACTGCTAATTCATAAAGGGATGTTTCTTTTAAATTAGCCATCTCAATAATCTGATTATCCGTTAATACTTCTGCGGCTGTACTTTCAGCTACTTTCTTTCCATCTGCCAGTACAATAGCACGATCTGTATACTCTAGCATCAAATGCATATCATGAGTAATCATAATAATAGTCATACCCTTTTCATTGAGCTGTTTTAGGAATTCCATAATTTCTGTATAATGTTTGAAATCTTGTCCTGCAGTTGGCTCATCTAAAATCATAACCTCTGGGTTAAGAACCAGAATGGATGCAATGGTTACACGTTTCTTTTGTCCAAAGCTTAAAGCTGAAATAGGCCATTTTCTAAATGGATAAAGTCCACAAACTTCAAGAACCTTATTTACTCTTTCTACTACTTCTTCTTCCTGCACACCTCTTATGCGAAGCCCAAAAGCTACCTCATCAAAAATCATAGTCTTAGAAATCATTTGATTA
>JAEWMQ010000028.1 GCA_023393125.1 Bacillota bacterium | reverse complement strand
AGGTGTAGAGGATCAAATTATCCTTGGAACTCAGCAGGGAGAGTGTACTTTACAAGCTATTTTAGATAATGAGATAACCTTAAGTACTGGTCCAGAGATAAAACAAAAAGCGGTTATTTTTAATAATATTGCTAGTACAAGGATAAATGCCTTTATAGAGGGGTTAAAAAAATTTCGCATAAACAGACCGTTAATGGCTGTGGTAACAGAAAACTCTATTAAATGGACTTTAAATGAGTTATTGATTCAATTAAATGAGGAGCATCATGCAATAAAAAATAATCAGTGGAATAACCACTAAAAGGTTATCAGGTATTATAGATTAATACTCATATATGCTTAAAAACCATGTTTAACTAGAATAAATTTCTGGTTAGACATGGTTTTATTTATAATATGAATATGAGGTTTTATGCTAATAAATCTTTTAAAAGAACATCAAGAGGAACTGTTTCATTTTTTGAGTTATGATTAGCTTCTAGAGCAGAAATGGCCAGTAAGTCATCTAAGCTACGATATCCGCTTCCACCATATTTTGAAATAAAATCTTCTATGGCTGCGTCAAAGACACCACTATCTTGACCATGTTGCTGGCAAATTTCTTGTAAGATGTTTTTTAATTCGTTTTCTAGAGGGACTAAGGTGTGTGATAAATCTAGTTGTTTTTTAGCCATATTAAAATCCTTTATTAATGAGATAATTTATTCATGGTTTTTGCCAAACTCATCTTGAGCAATAAGAGCAAGTGCATCTGCTAGAGTACCTGTATCAGTTGTAAGCAGTTTATCGTTAATTGGGATTTTCTTTTGAGTAGATTTAAGCTTAGCAACTGGTACTATTGCAGAATCAGTATTTCTTTCTTTCTTTGTGGCATTAAACCCTTTAGGATATTTATTTCGTTTATTTGACTGAACTTTTTCTGAAGATGTGGTTTTTTCCGTAGGCTTAGAGGAAGCAACAACTTCGCCAGTATTTAAATCTTTAACTTGTCCTTTAATGAGTTTAATAGGTGCAATTGTAATATTAAAATCACGTTCAAAGATACGAATAGCACCTAAGTCTTTAGAAGTAGCTAAACAAATAGAATACCCTTCTTTAAAGCCACGTGCACTACGACCGGCACGATGTAAATAATCATGAGGTGTTAGTGGAAAATCAAAATGAATGACGTGAGTAATATCTGGTACATCTAATCCACGAGCTGATAAGTCAGATGAAATAAGAAGCTTTACCTTACCTGTTCGAAAGGCTGTTAAAGCAGCTTTTCTAGCTTCTTTAGTAAGTTTGCCAGAAATTGTAGCTACAGAATGTCCATGATATTTAAGTTTTTCTACTAGAGTAGAAGTATCCGTATTTTGACTGACAAAAATAAGGGCTCGCTCCGTATGACTTGCAACTAAAAGTTTGCGGAGCGTATCGAATTTTTCACGTTGCTCAGTTACTAAACAAAAATGCTTAATACGTGGATTAAGTACTGTTTGGTCAGAGGTACGCACTATAGTAGGAGCTGACATAAAGGATTTGACAGCTTCAACTGCTTTAGGCCTCATGCTAGCTGAGCATAAGCAGATTTGTCTGTTATGAGGTAAAAGATGTAGCATTTTTTTAATCGTACTAGATTGGTTTTGATCGAGTAAATGATCTGCTTCGTCTAAAATAATGGTTTGAATAGTAGATGCAGTAATTTTCTTCTTAATCATTAAATCTAGAATACGCCCGGCAGTTCCTACAATAATTTGAGGTTTCTCACGAAGTTTTTTGATTTGAGAATCTATATTTACTTCACCCATAATAGGACAAGATTTAATACCAAAGTTACTGTTTTTAGCAAGTATAGTGATTTGTTCATGAATTTGCATGACTAACTCATGAGTAGGTGCTAAAATAATAGCTTGCATTTCACGTCTTTCTAGGTCGATCTTTTCAAAAAGAGGTAATAAAAATGCTAAAGTTTTACCACTTCCTGTATGAGATTCCATTAGTAAGTCATGTCCCTCTAGAAAAGCTGGGAAGGTAAGCTCTTGAATAGCTGTAGGCGAAGTAATGCCTTGCTTTTTAAGAGCTTCAATAAGAGCGTGATTTATTTTTAATGCACTAAAAGTATGTGTCATATTTATCTCCTTTGATACAGTATTTAGGTCTATACTAGTATACACCATATGTAATGACTAGGCTAGTGAGGTGACTTAAGATTCTCAAGTTCGGTATAAATTTCATACCAACGTGCAAGGCCATTTTCTAGACGATAGTAGTGATGGATGTAAAAGAGGAGCGTGATGAGTAAAATAAGATCAAGTAAAAATAAGAGTGGCATAGGTGCACAAAAGGTAGAAATGCTACTGCATAAGAATAAGAAAGTAAAAAACAAAGTAATCAGTAAGTGGACAAGACGTTCATGTTGCATCAATAAGATTTGTGTTTGATGATAAGTAGATAACCAGTTTAAGTCTGTAGAAGAATCTTTTAGTGCTTGGAGCATGAAAGATTCATGTTTTTTTAAGTATTCATACATCATTTTACCTCCTATCAATAGATGGAAATAGAGTTTATAAATTAATTATAGACCTTTTAAATCAAGGATGGAATAGTGGAATAAGTGTTAGGAGAATACTTGATGATATTTTTAGAACCAATTATTTGTATCATGCTAAAATAGTATTATAAACTATAAGATAGTATCGTTAAGGGGGAAAAGAAGCATGCACCAGGTCATGACATATTTAAGAGAAGTGAACACAGTATCGATTATTTTTAGATTAGTACTAGCTACTTTATTTTCAGGGATTATTGGAATAGAAAGAGGTGCCAAAAAAAGACCAGCAGGTTTTAGAACTCATATATTAGTATGTATAGGTGCTACACTAGTTATGCTTACAAGTCAATATATGGTAGAGGTACTAAAAGTACAAACGGATGCTACAAGATTAGGAGCACAAGTGATTAGTGGTATAGGTTTCCTAGGAGCAGGTACTATTATTGTAATAGGCCGTAATCAAGTAAAAGGACTTACTACTGCAGCAGGCCTATGGGCATGTGCGTGTATGGGGCTTGCCATTGGTATAGGATTTTATGAAGGTGCTATTATTAGTTGTATTTTTTTGTATGGGGTAATGACTGGACTTCATCGTTTAGATGAGTATGTGCAGGCTCATTCAAGGGTTATGGAGGTTTATTTAGAATTAGAAAGTATGAGCGCATTAAGCCATTTTATAGAGCATGTTAAAGCTCAAGGAACTAAAGTATCTGATTTGGAAATACAACGCATTAAACAAGATGGGGGTCAGCTTGTAGGTGCTATGATGACCTTAGTACTAAGTGATCATTGTGATCACACCCAATATATTTTTGAACTGCATCAGGTAGAAGGTATTCGCGCTATACAAGAAATTAGCTAGTAGGAAGCTATGAATAATTTATAAAAGAATGTGACATACTAGGCTCTAAAAGAAACATTATTTAATGCAAGAAAAGGAGCCCTACTATGGAACAAAAACCTAAGAATCTCATTGCATTATTCGTTATATGCTTAGTATTAATTCCCACTTTAATCTATGGTGGAACAATAAAAGTTAATACGGAGCAGATTGCAGCAGCTAATACACTAGTTCTTAAGCGTATAGAAGCTTCACCTAAAGCACTTCAAGTACCTGTAGGTACTAATGAAGAAGATTTTAAGGATATGCTTGAAGTTAAGGCTTATTATAAAAATATAGCCCAGCCCAAATTAATTAAGGATTATACGACTAACTTTGCTACTATTAAACCTCAAAAGGGAAGTCATACTGTAACTATTAAGTACACTAAAAATGGTTGTATAAAAAGTACTAAAATCTGTGTGACTTTCTGTAAACCACCAACAGATGAAAGTACTCAAACAGCTATTAATTTTCCTTATATCAGTGGTTATCCAGATGGTACTTTTAAGCCTAATCAAGCTGTGTCAAGAGCTGAACTTGCTACAATGATTGCTAGATTATTGACTCATAATGATATTCCGACGCAGCAAAATCAGTTTAAGGATGTACCTGAGCTTAAATTTAGTACAGATGCCATTAATTATGTAGCTAACTTAGGTTTAATGAAACCTTATGCAGATGGCACTTTTAGGCCAACAGATCCTGTAACCTTAAAAGAGGCAAGGGAGATTATGCCTCGTATAGCTGCTTATTTGAAAACGACCAATGTAAGTATACCAGCAGGTGAAGGCGATTTAACACGTACACAAGCAGTGGTACTGCTTAACAAATTATTTGATATTGAATGTGATATCAATGATAAAACCAGTGATTTTTCAGATGTAACACCATCAACACCTTACTATAAAGATATTATTTGCGCTACACAAAAGAGAGCAACACCTAGATAAAAGTAGCTCATTATGGCACCTATTAATACCTAATAAGTATATGACTAAGGCCATAGAAATACATCTATAGATTTAACAATACAAAAATAAAAACAGGATGCACTTACATCCTGTTTTTATTTTTGTACCAAATTGAATTAACAGTTAGCTAGAAGTAAAGCAATTTCTCTAATGACCTTACAAGCTACGGCAGTAGAAACGCCACTTGCATCATAGTGAGGTGCTAATTCTACCACATCAGCTCCAATAAGGTGAGCCTCTTTAAGTGTGATAAAAGCCTCTAAAAGCTCTTTCATAGTGATACCACCTGGTTCAGGTGTACCTGTTCCAGAAAAAATAGAAGGGTCTAATACATCTAAATCTATAGTTAAGTATATGGGTTTTCCTTTTAAACTTTGCACCTTTTCTTTTAAAGTGGCAGTGTCAAAAGGATGTAAGTAAGTATGAGTTTTGGCCCATTCAAATTCTTGTTTCATACCAGAACGAATACCAAATTGAAAAATACGATGATCGCCTAAAATATCCCACGCGCGTCTCAAGACTGTAGCATGGGAAAGTTTTTCGCCTAAATAATTATCTCTTAAATCCGTATGCGCATCTAAATGAATGATATGTAAATCAGGATAATGATGTGCAAGAGTCTCAATAACTGGTAAGCTTACTAAATGTTCACCACCAATCATAAGAGGTTTTTTACCTTGTGAAATAATCTCCTCTGCAACAGTTTTAATAGAAGCTAAAGCTTTAGGGGGATTACCAAAAGGTAAATCCACATCGCCGATATCACTTACTAAAAAGTCTTCTAAATCTAGATCCAAGTAGGGAGAATAAGTTTCAAGTCCATAGGAGTCTGGCCTAATGGTAGCAGGTGCAAAGCGTGTACCAGGTCTATAGCTAGTAGTGCCATCAAAAGGAGCACCAAATAAAATGACATTTCCTTCTTTAAAAGATTTATCACAGCCAATAAATTGTTGAGTTGTATAGGTATTAAGCATTTTCGAGTCCTTCCTTTACGTAGGTAGGGAGCATAAAGGCTCCTTGATGTAATTTTGTATTATAGTATTTAGTATAAAGACCAAGGGCTTCCCATCTTTCACTTTTTAAATCCTTTATAGGATCATATTTTTTTGAAGCAAAGCCAAAGAGCCAATGACCTGAAGGATAGGTTGGCATATGAAATTGGTATACCTTTGCAATAGGGAAACTAGCTTTAATTTTAGCATGAGAACGTTTCATTTCATAAGCATCACTTTCATAATAAGGGCTTTCATGCTGATTAATTAAAATGCCCACATGACTTAGAATACGTTCGCAATGATGGTAAAAATCATAGGTAAACAATCCTTCTCCGGGGCCAATAGGGTCTGTAGAATCTACTAAGATTAAGTCATAGCTATTATTCTTAGCAGATTGAACAAAATCTAGTCCATCCTCAAAATGTAGTACAAGTCTATTATCATTGTCAAAAGGTTCGGCTGTCAGAGGTAAGTATTGTTGACAAAGCCGTACGACTCGTTCATCAATTTCAACTAAATCTACCCTCTTAACTGTTTTATAACGTAAAATTTCTCTGGCTGTACCACCATCACCACCACCAATAATGAGTACACGTTTAACTTCTGGGTTAACGGCCATAGCTACGTGAGTAATCATTTCATGATAAATAAACTCATCCTTTTCTGTAACCATCATAAAGCCATCTAAAGTAAAAAAGCGCCCAAAAGTTTTGCTATCAAAGAAGTCAATCTGTTGAAAAGGTGTCTTTTCAGAATGGAGGTGTTCTATGATTTTAACTGAAAATTTAACATCTCCCTCATATTTTTCGCTATACCATAAATCCTGCATAAAAGCCTCCTAATCTTCTAAGCTAAACATAGCTTCACGTACAACAGTACCATAGAAAATTTCATCCATTTCTTTTTTTACTTTTTTGGCAATCATTTTTGCCTCACCTTTATGAAGTTCCTCTTTAGTATAACCAAATAAATAGTTATCTAGGTCGAACTGTTTTAAGCGGCATTTGGTATGGAAGATATTTTCCTGATAAACATTAACATCTATCATGTTATACATCATCCGAATGTGTTCAGGTATGAAGTTTTGAATAGAATCAATAGGATGATCTATAAAAAGCTTGTTGCCTGCAATATCTCTTGCAAAGCCACGTACTTTATAATCTAAAGTCATTACATCAGCATCAAAACAGTGAATGAGATAATTCAGTGCTTTAAGAGGGGATATTTCACCACAAGTTGCCACATCTATATCTGCCCTAAATGTGCTTATGCCTTCATAAGGATGATATTCAGGGTAGGTATGAACTGTAATATGACTTTTATCTAAATGTCCCAATATGATTTCTGGAATAGGCCCTGGAGAAGCAGATTTCGCTTCATCATGACGAATTTCAGGAACGGCACCTTCAGAAATAAGAATAGTAACACTAGCTCCTTGAGGATCATAATCTTGCTTGGCAATGTTTAATATATTAGCCCCAATCATTTCTGTAACAGTCGTTAAAATTTGAGTAAGTCTTTCAGCATTATATTGCTCATCAATATATTCTATGTAAGCTTTTCGATCCTCGGCAGTTTTGGTATAACAAATATCATACATGTTGAAGCTAAGCGTTTTAGTTAAATTATTAAAGCCATGTAGTTTTAATGCAGTAGAATCTATATTATTCATCTTATTCCAAATCGGCTCCTTTACTTAGTGAATAGTAAGGTAATTATAAGATAAAAAGCTAAGGAATTCAACAAAAAATATTGTAATATAAAATTTAAAGTTTAGTAATAGTGTGCTTTTGGGAATGAAAAAGATATAATTATCTATAATCTTGGAAAAATATAGTTTTAGGTATTTTTTAATAGGTTTTCTGCTAAACTTATGTTAATATAATATTTATCTATAAAATCAAGTAAAGGAATATGATGATCATGGAAAATAATAAACCTTATGCACTAGTATTTGGTATCTCCATATACGATATTTTTGGTTTTTCTTACGCAACCTATAGACCTTATGATTCGAATCCTGGAAAGGTAAAAGTGTCTTGTGGAGGTGTTTGCAGAAATATTGCAGAAAATATGTCTTTAGTAGGGACAAACACACAGTTTATTTCTATTTTAGGAGACGATGAAAAAGGTAAAGATATTTTAAGACAGGCTGAAAAGGTAGGCGTGGATATGACGAATACTTTAATTGTACCTGGTGGATCTACACCTACTTATATGGCCATATTAGATGAAAATGGAGAAATGGTATCAGCCGTAGTTGATACAAAGCTAGCTAATGAGTTTTCAAAAGAGGCCTTAAGTGAACGTGCCACTATTATTGAAAATGCAGAATATATGTTTTTAGGTGCAGATAATCCTCCTTTTTTAGAGCATATTGTAAGCACTTATCAAGGGAAAACAAAGTTTGTTTTAGATCCAGTATCAGCAGCTAAAGCAGCTAGAATTAAACATTTACTTCACTACTTCCATACAGTAAAACCTAATAGGCACGAAGCAGAAGTATTATGTGGTTTTGAAGTAAAAACATATGAAGATGCTAGGAAAGCAGGTGCATACCTAAGAAGTTTAGGTGTACAAAATGTCTTTATTAGCCTTGATGTAGATGGTGTATATTATAATGATGGTAACGAAGAAGGCATTGTTAAGGCAAAAGCATTAGAAGTGATTAATGTTACAGGAGCAGGAGATGCTTTTGTAGCAGGTATTGGTGCAGGATACATGGCCAATAAAAGTACGCTAGAGATTGTCAAATATGCTATTGCAATGTCTAATATTACCATTGCCCATGAAGAAACGATTAATCCTAATATGAGTGCTAATTTAGTGGAAACATATATTCAAACAGCACAGTGGGAATGTATGACATTTTAATAAATAGTGCTATTTAAAAAGTGTTAGTGTTAGTAAAGGGAATAGCCTTTGCTAATACTAACACTTTTTTTGTAAGTGCGTTTAGTGGATAGGGCTTTGAAAAGGAGAAGATAGGTTAAGGTCTAAAGCTTTTATAAATTTAAAAAATAAATTATAATTGGAACTCATTTTATTTTATTACGTCTAAATAGCATAGGATGATAGGGAGGTTATAAAATGCGGAAAAAATTTTTATTATTACTTGCTATAGTAATGATAGTACCACAAGTGAGTTTTGCTAATAGAGAAACGGAAAATTTAGAAAAGGTATTACAAAAGGTTAAAGAAAGAATAGAAGTACCGGAAGTTTTTACAGAGTTTAGTTATAATCAATGGGGAGATAATTACCATTTAGTATGGCAAGATCAACTAGGTGAAGAAGGTAACTTAACAATTGGGTGTGAGCCAGATGGAGATATTATAAGCTATTATTTAAATGTTTATGATACTAAGGAGAGTACTTTGGCAAAAATAGATTTAGAGACAGGAATGGCCAAGGCAGAACTATTTTTAAGTCAAGTAGTTCCAGAATATGCAAAGGATTTAGTTTTAAGAGAAACCAGTGGACCAAGTAGCGATTATTACTATACGTATATATATGACTTATACCATAATGGCGTTAAAGTTTATGATCAAGTTGTATACGTTAATGTGAGTAAGGAAACAGGAGAAATAAAAAATTTCTCAGGGATAAATTTTGACCAACGTACTTATAATGACAGTACGCCTAAATTGACACAAGACCAAGCTCAATTAAGTTATTTAGATCAATTGGATTTACCCGCTATTTATAAGATCTACTACGAGTGGGAAGCAAAAAATAAAGGTAGTTTTTTGGCTTATGAAATTAATAATAATGAAAGTAAGGGAATAGATGCTTTTACCGGTAAATTAATAGAGGCTTATAG
>JAEWMQ010000106.1 GCA_023393125.1 Bacillota bacterium | reverse complement strand
CAGTAGCCCTTTATCATAATCTACGTCAATATTATTAATCCCTGGTAATAAAGTAATAGCCTGTTGAGCGTATGATTCATAAACCTTATACTCATCTTCTACTTTTTTGATTTGTGCCACATAGATTTGTAATTTACCTGGAGTATTAGAGACAACTTCTAACTTAATCATATTTTTTATAAATTGTTTTTTTATTCCTAACATATCAAGGCTCCTCTCTTTATAGTTACCTTATGTTATTTCACTTAAGTTTAGACGTATTTCCTCCAATTTTTAAATAGGCATACTCTCCAATATCCTCAAAAACAACCCTTCCACCTTGTGTTACCTTAACCTCTACCTTTGCGCCTGTATACTCATAAACATCTCTAATAAGATTTCCCATTGGTGATGCCACTAGAGGTATATCTTCCTTACCAAAAATTTTAAGGTCAATGACCTTTGATTTTTCTGTAATAATTAAATGTATATATCCCTTATATCGATATAACTTTGCAATATGAGCACCTGTATAATTAGCATAAGTTTCTACCTTATCATTAAAATAAAATGGCATAGCAAAGGCAGTATAATAATTAAAATAGACTGGCATTCTAGCTACTCCTACCATTATGGCAGCATCATGATTTTGAAAGTGATTGCACTGCATCCAAATCCACACATTAGGAAAACTTTTTCCCCAGTCCTTATCTAAGGCGCCTTTTCCTTCATCAAAATTGATCGCTTTATTATTAAAATTTATTTCTCCCATAATAGTATGGGTTAAAGATAATACTTCATGATAAGATTTCAAAAAAGGAAGCAGTTTAAATGGGCCCATTAATCCTGGGCTCCAGAACTTTGTTTCTAATTGCTTCCCTAGAGAAAAGTTGATTTTCCCTTTTAAGTGAAAATGTTCTTCATTTAAATCTAATTGTATAAAGTCTCTTGATAAAATATTATTCTCTATAACGACACTATCATTTGTATAACTAAACGATTCCATAGGATATTTTATAATATGATTCATATGTGGTATATCACTACTTATTTGTATAAAAGCATATTTTTCTTTTCCCTGTAATAAAACTCCTACTATTATACTCAGAATATATTGTTTTGAAGCATCTATTAAATAGATATGCCACCTTTCAAAGTAATCCGTTTTCTTTAGATTTCCATAAAAAAATTCTTCTTTATTTATTATTCCCATAGTAGCACCTCTTTTTTCATACTACTATAGTTTTGGCATTTCATTATAAGAATATACTTTTATTTATTATCACTTTTAACAAGTTCTTTCTTATCTAAAACGCTATAATTGTCTTTAAAAAATTGATTAAGACGCTGCATAGAAGCAATTAATACATCATTATCTTCTTCAGATAAGTTTTCTATCATTGTTCTTACCATCTTTTCATGAAAAGCTTCATGAACACGATAAGCTAATTTCCCTTTTTTAGAAAGCTTAATTTGTACATAGCGCCTATCTGTTTCTGATCTTTCTCTTAAAACGTATTCCTTCTTAACTAGGCGATTAATAGAAGTAGTTAAAGTCCCTACTGTAATACCTATTTGACTTGCTACTTGTGTCATTGTTCTATCTTCTAAGCCAATAGCTTCTAAGACGTGCATTTCTGTAATAGATAAATCACTAAAATGACTGTTTTTTAGAGATTCTTTTTCTATATTAAGTATGTCATTAAATAATTCTACTAAAAGCTCATTTATAATCTTAATTGAACCTTCCATTATACCCTCCGTTGCTTCTAAAGCTTTATTTATAAAGCCCTGATAGGAAAAGTTTAAAAGGGTGAACTTATCTTGTCAAGTATCGTTTATAAATTTCTATTTTTTAGGCAATAATTGTTTTAGGAGGTGCATAATGAAACTTACTTATGTAGAAGCTTCTAGAAAACTTATTCGCAAATTCTGGGGGCTTTATATTTTAAACTGCACAGATATATTATTTACCTATACTTTCTTAAAGACTGGTAGCTTTTATGAGGCTAATCCATTTATGCGTTCCATCGTTACTAATCCATACCTATGTCTGCTCATAAAAGTTATCTTCCCTGGCATCGCCTTACTTTTTCTTTTTTATTATCTAGAGCATAATACAAAACCTCTTTCTCCATTTTGTCAATGGGCTGCTAATTTCATTGTACTAGTGTATATTCTTATTAATATGCTTCATATTTATTACTTTCTGGTCATCATTTCCTAGCATTTAACTTGATTAGCTTTATCACCTCATATATACTTATTTCATATAGGTATAAAATGTGACTTATTTCAAAGTAACAAATAAATTTTAGTGAGGTTCATTATGATTGTTTTTAATTTAATTCGTGGTATGTTTATGGCATTTGCCGATAGTGTCCCTGGTGTTTCAGGGGGTACTATTGCATTTGTTATGGGATTTTATAATCAATTTATTGATTCTATTAACGCTCTTACATCTCGTTCCTCTAAAAAGGAGAAAAAAGAAGCTCTTATCTTTTTATTAAAAATAGGTATAGGTTGGGTAATAGGCATGGTCATATCCATTCTTATTATTGCTTCTATATTTGATACTTATATCTATAATATTAGCTCTTTATTTTTAGGATTTATTGTTTTTTCTATTCCACTTATTTATAAAGAAGAAAAAGAAACGATTAAAGGAAATACTAAACATTTCATTTATTTACTTATTGGTATTATTATTGTAGCACTTATCACTTATTTTAATCCGGTTTCAAATGGTAGTGGTGCTGAAATAAGTGGTACTCAGTTATCTTTAGGTCTAGGTCTATACACTTTTATTGCCGGTATGATTGCTATTTCTGCCATGGTATTACCAGGCATTTCAGGCTCTACTTTACTTCTTATTTTTGGTCTTTATTCTACTATCATTAATAATTTAAAAGAGTTTATAAAATATTTTTTCTTACTAGCCCAAAACATTATCTATAAGCTTTTAGGTAAAGTAGACCTTCCCATTGTACCAGATTTCAATTGGATAGGCTTTTGGATCCTTGTTATCTTTGGCCTAGGCGTATTAGTTGGTATCGTTAGTGTTGTCCGCCTTATTAGTAAACTCCTTAAGACTAAACGCTCACAACTTATTTATTTCATCTTTGGTTTAATGATTGGTTCTCTTTATGCTGTTATTATGGGGCCAACTACTTTAGATGTACCTAAATCACCTATGTCTTTAGAGACATTTAACATTATTTTCTTTGTCATAGGTGCACTGATTATCTTTGGCTTAGAAAAACTTAAATCTCTTATGCACGACTAAAACTTGGTTGCTTATTTTATATGATTATTAGCTGCAAAAAAAAACAAAATCACCGCTACTCATTACTTGTAGCGGTGATTTTGTTTTTTTTATTTTACTTCTTGTTTAACTGCTGCACCAATAAAATCTTTAAATAATGGATGAGGTCTATTAGGTCTTGATAAAAATTCTGGATGGAATTGTGCTCCTACAAACCATGGATGATCTTCAATCTCAACAATTTCTACTAGTCTATCATCAGGAGATGTTCCTGCTATTTTTAGACCTTTACTTGTTAAAAGATCTCTATATTGATTGTTATACTCATAGCGGTGACGATGTCTTTCTTCTATTTCTTTTTTACCATATGCTACATAAGAATTGCTGTTTTCTTTAAGTACACATGGGTAAGCTCCGAGTCTCATTGTGCCGCCTAAATCTTCAATATCTTTTTGATCTGGCATAATATCAATAACTGGATATTTTGTATTTGGTGCCAACTCTGAACTATGCGCGCCTTCAAGTCCTGCTACGTTTCTTGCAAACTCAATAACAGCACATTGCATTCCTAAACAAATTCCAAAGAAAGGTATTTTATTTTCTCTTGCATAACGTACTGCTTCGATCTTACCTTCTACACCCCTATCTCCAAAGCCGCCTGGTACTAAAATACCTTGTACTCCTTTAAAGATTTCCTCTTCATTCTCTTTTGTTACTGTTTCTGAATTAATCCATTCAATATCAATTTCTGTGCCATGGTAAATCCCTGCATGATGTAGTGATTCTACGATTGAAAGATAAGCATCATGTAATTCTACATATTTACCAACTAAAGCAATCTTAGTTACTTTATCTCTATTTTTCTCTTTTTCAACCATAGCTTTCCATTCTTTTAAATCTGGTTCCGGACAATCCATACCTAATTTTCTACATACAATTTTAGCAAGTCCTTCTTCTTCTAACATTAAAGGTACTTGATAAAGTGTCTCTGCATCTAGATTTTGTATAACACAATCTTTATCTACATTGCAGAATAATGCCATTTTATATTTCATATCCTCTGAAATAGGCTGTTCAGTACGACATACTATAATATCTGGTTGAATACCTATAGAAAGTAGTTCTTTTACAGAATGTTGAGTAGGTTTTGTTTTCATTTCTCCTGATTTTGCAAGATAAGGAATAAGTGTTACATGAATGTATAATACATTTTCTCGACCTACATCTGTAGCTACTTGTCTAATTGACTCAAGGAAAGGTAAACTTTCGATATCTCCAACAGTACCACCTATCTCTGTAATAACAACATCTGATGGTTCTCCTGTATTTCCTACGCGATACACACAATCTTTAATCATATTTGTAATATGAGGAATAACTTGTACTGTAGCACCTAAGTAATCCCCTTTACGTTCTTTATTAAGAACTGACCAATAGATTTTACCTGTCGTTACATTGCTATACTTATTTAATTTTTCGTCAATGAATCTTTCATAATGCCCTAAGTCTAGGTCTGTTTCGCTACCATCATTTGTTACGAAAACTTCACCATGTTGGTAAGGGCTCATAGTACCTGGGTCTATATTGATATAAGGGTCAAATTTTTGAATAGTAACTTTCTTTCCTCTTGCCTTTAATAATCTCCCTAAGCACGCTGCCGTAATCCCTTTGCCTAAGCCAGAAACTACTCCGCCTGTAACAAAAATATATTTTGTAGACATCTTTTTCACCTCAACCGTATATTATATTTCTCACTCAACCTTATAATTGTATTATTATAAAACATCAGTGTCAAGTAATGTAATTCTGTGTTACTTTACTTTAGAATTTGTTTTATTCATATTTTTATCCTTGCTTTTCAAAACTGATAGTAACTGGAAATTAGCTTTGTAGACTTAACACAAAATTCCCCCATTATGCTGGGGGGAATTTTTATACTTTCAATATTAAGTTTATAGTTATCTGCTATTTATTACTCAAAATTTTGTAGCTATTGAATTGGTTTATTGTATCTGTTAAATTTATATACATTCCTGTTAATACTTTAATCGATTCAATAACTGCTCCTAAACTTTGATCTGTATTCTCTAACTCTACAGAAACCTTCTTTACATAGTCACCATGAGTTATGGCACTTTGCGACTTACTTTCCTTAATACTCTCTTCTATCTTCACCACATATCCTGTCATCTTTTCAATTTCATTTTTAAGTAATGTTGTATTAGTCTTACTTTCTTGAATGTTTTTATCAACTTCTTGAATTTCTGTCGTTACTTTTTCAATGCCTGTCGTTGTTGCTTCAACTTCCTCACTAGTTTTCATAGACGCCTTTTCGAGGTCGCCTAAAAGCTGAGTCATATGATCTAATAGTTCTTTAGTTCCATCAGATAATTTTCTAATCTCTTCTGCAACTACCGCAAATCCTTTACCAGCCTCACCTGCTCTTGCTGCCTCTATAGATGCGTTAAGTGCTAGTAAATTTGTTTGCTCTGCAATTGAAGCAATACCTGATATATTACTTGTAACATTTTGAGCTGTCTCTATAAATGTTTTAACTTGCTTCTTCATAGAGCGACCTGTTGCATTTATTTCTTTAATAGTTCCTGCTATAACCACCAGGAGTTCTTCCATATGATTGGTTCGTCCCACAGAAGCCTGTATCTTAGAGTTCATCTCTTCAACTAATACTGCCATATCTTGTGATTTTTCAAAAATTGACTCACATTTAATGTTTCTATTGTTACATTCTGCTTCAAATACATTTTCTAGCTTTGATAACTCATTCATATGCTTTCTGATTGTATCTCTATTTTCATCAACTTGGTGAGCGATATAACTGATTTGCTCATCGAAACCTTCTATACCTTTTACCATCTCTTGAACATTTTTCTTGATACAAATGATTTCTTCTACCGTTTCAGCTTTTAGCAGTGACTTTTTACTATTATTAATCTCTTCTAATAATAGTTCAAGTTCACCCTCTGCTAGTTTTCTCATCATTTCTACATTTTGCTTATTACCAAACATGTTCATCCCCACCTTTTAATATACCTATTATTTATTGATATTTTTGTATCTCTAACATAATCTTTTGTATACCACTAAGCTTAGTTGCTTCTCTCATTTTACTTATATACTCCGAACGATGTTTATACACCTCAATAAGGCTTCTACACAAACTTTCTTTATTAAGTTCTTCTTCAGCTAAAATTTGACAATAACCTTTTCTCTTCATAGCTTCTGCATTTAAAATTTGATCCCCTCTACTAGCCGCTGCTGATAATGGAATAAGAAGGCTCGGGATATTGAGTGCAATAATTTCTGCTATTGCATTAGCACCTGCCCTTGAAAGCATGAAATCTGCAGCAGCCAATAAATGTGGTAATTCTTCTCCTACATATTCAAACTGTTTATAACCTTGCTTATTTAATAAACTTTCATCCATGTTATTTTTACCACAAATATGGATGATATTAAATCTGGCTACTAAGTCAGGTAAAGCTTCTCTTAATACCTCGTTAATCTTTCTTGCCCCAAGGCTTCCACCCATCATTAATAAAGTTGGCCTATCTTCTTTAAAACCACAAAGGTCTCTAGCTATCTTTTTATCACCTTTAAACAATTCCTCTCTAATAGGTGAACCTGTATAGATTCCTTTATCTCCTACATACTTCAAAGTTTCTTCAAAGCTAACACAAATCGTCTTAGCTCTTTTGATAGCAATTTTATTAGCAAGTCCTGGTGTCATATCTGACTCATGAATAATAACTGGGATTTTAAGCTTATGTGCAGCTAATACCACCGGTACGGTCACATAACCTCCTTTTGAAAATACTACTTGAGGTTTTAATTCCTTTAATAACTTACAAGCATCAAAATAGCCTTTCACTACTTTAAAAGGATCTTTTAAGTTTTCTACTGATAAATAACGACGTAACTTACCTGAGGCTATGCCGTAATAAGGTATATTAGCTTTTGTAACTAAATCTTTTTCAATCCCTTGATGACTTCCGATATATCTTATATCCCACCCAGCTTCTCTAAGACTTGGTACTAATGCTAAATTTGGTGTCACATGTCCTGCTGTGCCCCCACCTGTAAGTACAATTGTTTTCAACTTCTAGTCCTCCTTTATTTACCTGCCATTTCTATAACAGCTTTCGCTACTGCATCTGCTACACCTGGCGTAAATGGCTGTGGTAAAATATTTTCTTCATTTAATTCTTCTTCACTTACCATACCTGCAATAGCTATGGCTGCTGCAATTTTCATATCTTCTGTAATTTGACCAGCTCTTGCCATAAGTGCTCCTTTAAAAATACCAGGGAATACAAGTACATTATTTACTTGATTCGGGAAATCTGAACGGCCTGTACCTACTACTTTAGCTCCAGCTGCTTTTGCTAAGTCTGGCATAATTTCAGGCACAGGATTAGCCATGGCAAATACTACTGCATCTTGATTCATACTTTGAATCATCTCTTGTGACACAATACCAGGTGCTGAAACACCTACAAATACATCTGCACCTTTAAGAGCCACTTTTAAATCTCCTCTTAATTTTCTTGGGTTAGTTGCTTTTGCCAGCTCAGTCTGTGCCCAGTTCATCCATTCTTCTTTTTCTTCTAGTATACCCATTCTATCTACTACTGTAACATCTTTAAAACCATAATGTAAAAGAAGTTTAGTGATGGCAATCCCTGCTGAACCTGCACCATTAACAACGACTTTAACATCTTCTTTTTGCTTTCCTGCTACCTTAAGCCCATTGATAATCCCTGCTAATACAACAATGGCTGTACCATGTTGATCATCATGAAATACTGGAATATCCAATTCTTTCTTAAGGGCTTCTTCTATTTCAAAACATCTTGGCGCTGAAATATCTTCAAGGTTAATTCCTCCAAAAGTAGGCGCAATTTGCTTTACAAATTGAATAATCTCCTTAGTATCTTTTGTGTCAATACAAATAGGTATAGCATTAATTCCTGCAAATTCCTTAAAAAGTACAGCTTTCCCTTCCATAACCGGCATAGCTGCCTCAGGACCAATATCCCCTAAGCCTAGTACAGCTGTTCCATCTGATATAACAGCAACTGTGTTACCCTTCATTGTGTATTTATATACTTTCTCTTTATCTGCTGCAATCTCTTTACAAGGCTCAGCTACACCTGGTGTATAGCATATAGATAACGCTTCTC
Organism: Bacillota bacterium; assembly: GCA_023393125.1. GTDB lineage: Bacteria > Bacillota > Clostridia > Lachnospirales > Cellulosilyticaceae > Cellulosilyticum. The sequence continues at coordinate 72,233 of JAEWMQ010000106.1, read as the reverse complement.
TACTGTCAACTTTAGCCTTGGAGTTAATTTCCAATTTCCCCTGCCATTTCTCATGCATCTCTAAAGCTTGGTCTCTCAAGTTCATTGTTTAATCTCCTTTTCCATCTCTTACCTTTAACGATAAAAGGTAGTCTCAGAACCTCCTCTAGTATACTTGCCTGACAAAAAAACTTAGCTCACAAGAACATCCTCCTATCTAGTAGCCATCAAGTGCTTACTATATTATGTATGTTACTTATGAGCCTTCTTTCGTCTTAGGTGAGCTTCTATTTTCTAGCGGGTATCTCTTATTTATTTTCCTATTATTTTAATAATACTTTTGATTATTTATGAAGTCAATAATTATCCCTTTTATTTATGGTTTATTATTTTATAATTCGGCAATACTCTATAAGAGAAAATAAGGGTAGCATTGCTTTTACATAGCAGATATGTTAAAGTTTTATGTGACAAAAAGGAAAGGAGCCCTTACATATGTGTGGTTTTTGCGGCTTTGTAGATACAAATATTGAGAATAAAGAATTAGTACTCACAAATATGATGGATAGCATTGCCCATCGTGGTCCAGATAGCTCTGGAAAGTTTAGTGATGCGCATATTAATATGGGATTTAGACGTCTGAGTTTTCTAGACTTAGAAGCAGGTGCTCAACCTCTTTATAATGAAAACGAACGTTTTGTTCTCACTTTTAATGGTGAGATTTATAACTATAAAGACATCAGAGAAAAGCTTATTGAAAAAGGCCATATTTTTAAAACTAATACTGACTCTGAAGTTTTAGTTCATGGTTATGAAGAATATGGTACAAGCCTGTTATCTCACCTGCGAGGTATGTTTGCCTTTGTTATTTGGGATAGAGAAGAAAATACACTTTTTGGTGCAAGAGATTTCTTCGGTATTAAACCTTTTTATTATACTCAAACTGAAGATGGCTTTATTTATGCTTCTGAAATCAAAGCCATATTACAGCACCCTAGTGTTAAAAAGGAACTTAATGAAGAGGCTTTGGAAACCTATTTAACTTTCCAATACTCAGCACTTCCTGAAACCTTCTTCAAAGGTATTTTCAAATTACCACCAGCTCATTACTTTATTATAAAGAATGGTGAGATGACAACAACACGCTACTGGGAACCTATTTTTAATGAAACAGATGGCACTTTAGAAAACTATGTGGATGCCATTGATGCTCAAATGAAAGAATCTATTGAAGCTCATAAGATTAGTGATGTAGAGGTAGGGTCTTTCTTATCAAGTGGTGTGGACTCAAGTTATGTAGCTAGTTGCTTTGGTGGAGATCATACTTTTACAGTTGGTTTCGCTAATGAAAAGTATAATGAAATTAGCTATGCTGAAGAACTTTCTAAAGAAATTAATATTCCTAATACCAATAAAGTCATTACACCAGAAGAATACTGGGATGTCCTTCCTAAAGTTCAATATTTCATGGATGAACCTTTAGCTGACCCGGCTGCTGTTGCTTTATATTTTGTATGCCAGTTAGCTAGCCAAACTGTTAAAGGTGTTCTTTCTGGAGAAGGTGCAGATGAATTTTTCGGTGGATACAATATCTATAAAGAGCCTCTTGATTCTGCTGGCTATCGTAAGTTACCAAAGGGGCTTCGCAAATGTTTAGCAAGTATCGCCACAGCCTTACCTTTTAACTTCAAAGGTAAAAACTTCTTAATTCGTGCGAGCAAAGATATCGAAGAACGTTTCCTTGGAAATGCTTATATGTTCTCAGAAGAAGAACGTAAAAAACTTCTTAAAATAAATACTTCCGCTCTTAACCCATTTGAAATGGTTAAGCCTATTTATGATAAAGTAAAAGATAAACATGATATTACAAAAATGCAATATGTGGACATGCATATGTGGCTTGCCGGAGATATTCTTCTTAAGGCTGACAAAATGAGTATGGCACACTCTTTAGAAGTACGTGTACCATTCTTAGATCGTAAAGTATTCGAAGTTGCTTCTAAAGTACCTGTTAAATATCGTGTAAACAAAGAAAACACTAAATATGCTATGCGCCTTGCAGCTAAACGTAATTTACCACCAGCTGTAGCGAACAAAAAGAAACTCGGCTTCCCTGTTCCTATTCGCGTATGGCTTAAAGAAGATAAATACTACACTATCGTGAAAGAAGCCTTTACTTCTGAGGTTGCTAATAAATACTTTAATACTAATGAATTAATGACTTTATTAGATGGTCATAGAGCTGGCAAGGCTGATAATAGCCGTAAAATCTGGACAGTCTTTATGTTCTTAACTTGGTACAATGTGTATTTTCAAAATTAATTAAAAGAGGAGAGAAACCATTTGTTAGCGGTTTCTCTCCTCTTTATTATTATACCTATTTAAATCTCCGATGATTTAACAGCTTGAATGCATTTTAAAGTAGCCTCTAATTCTTCTAGGGTTGTCTCACTATTAGAGCTTTTATTTAAAGTAACACCATCCCCTGCATTTCTTGGGACTAGATGTAAATGGAAGTGATACACACTTTGTCCAGCTACCTCTCCATTGTTTTGAACAATATTCATTCCTTCTGCCCCTACAGCCTCTCTAATTTTAGTAGCCATTTCTTTAGCTAAGGGATAGAGTGCTTCAGCAACTTCTTGTGGTAGTTCAAATATATCTTTATAATGCATCTTAGGTATAATGAGGGCATGGCCCGGCCTTGCTGGAAAACGGTCTAAAATCACTTTAAATAGCTCATCCTCATAAATTGTAAAAGATGGAATATCTCCTTTTATAATCTTGCAAAAAATACAATCTTCTTTCATTATTAATCCCTCTTTTCTTTAGAATTATAAAGCCTTAAACACTTGATCTAGTTTTGGTAAAATAGCAAAGTTTCCTTTTACTTTTAACTTTCCTAACATAAATGCCTTTTGATAGGTAATCTTTTTAGTCAAAATAGATTGAAGTACTTCTTCACTTAAAATCATTTCTACAGTCGGGCTACTTTCTACATCTTCTCTAAACAAACAATCTCCATCTTTAATAATAATATAACCCTCTTCATCAAGGTCTGTTATATTATATTTTAATACTAAATCCAATTCTTTATCAAATTGCGCAATAAAATAATGGGGTATTTGTTGTAAACGTTTATTATTCATATTACTTCCTAAGAATTGGGGCGGTCTAGTATATATACCTGTATTAAACCCTTTAAATCCATCTTCATCCACTTCCCTTTGAAGTAAGCTGGCTATTTCTTTGATTGTCTGTTCTTTTGTAGATAGGTTAATAGTAGGCTCCGCGCTCTCTCTGTTTTCTCTATTTATATCAACTGTATTACTTGTATCTTCTTGCCTTTTATGACTCTCTCCTCGAATCAAATCAGCAAAACTCCTAATTCCCCCTTGCTTTTCCCTTTCTATTGGTGACTTAGTTACCTCAGACGATTCTCCTTGAAAAAGATAACTTAATTCTCCCTTCTTCATTCCATAAAAAATAAGATGCTCACTAGATATAACATTCATTCGTTCTTGCTTAACCAAACGATAAAAATCTTCTAAATCTCGTTCTAAACGCTGCTGAACTTGATTCATATCAGTCTGTTTATTCAGAAACAATTTCCCCCCATCTGTTCCACCTAATATACTCCAGCATCTTAGCATCATATTAGCCGCTTCTTGTTCCCCTAGCCACTCACTATAAGTAATTGCAAGTAGTGGTTTATTAAAATAATATGCTTCATATAGGGTTGCTGAATCAAAAAAGCTTTGCATTGCACCATGCATACCTAGCATAGGAACCATAGTCACGGCAATAACACCTTTGCTATCAGCTATAGTTTGCATTACTTTTTCCATTTCTTTACTTTTCTCACCATCAAAGTATGGTAATTTATTGAGTTCTATCTTATGTACTTCAACATCTAATTCCTTTAAGACCTTCAGCATGATATCTAAACTATATTTTAATGGTTTTGGGGTACACTGAGCAAGTAATAACGTAATTTTCATAGTGCACTTCCTTTCTTTTGTATAACCAACTTGTTATAAGGTTCATAATGCTAGTCTATAGCTGATTATGAACCTTTTAATATTCCTTAATATGTCTCTTATTATACGCGTATTAACGCTGTGATTTCAATAAGATTATATAACTAGATTTAACAGCAACTTTATTATAATACTAAAAACTCCTGTGCTTGTGGCAAATAGTAAAATTTTAACTCTTCCACTTCCCAATAAACATAAAATAATTTGCGTTTAATAACCGCATGTAGTATATCACCTATCCTTAAATATTTATAAGTAGGGTACTCTAGGAGTAGCTTATAGGGTTTACTTTGTCCTAATTTAGTTAAAATAACTTGTCCCCCCTCCTTGCATTCTTGTACTTTAAAAACGGCTTGTTCGTAGGTCGTAGCAATATCTGCGTAGTTATTTTTTTTCTTCTTTTCTTTGTATTTATCTAATGCAACCACAATAGGATTAACAGAAACAACGGGATCTTTAGTTATCTTCAAAAGCATATTCTTAGCTTTATATATCCTCATATATTCTTGTCCGTAACTTTCTAAAATCGTAGGAACCTCTACCTCTCCTTGTGGATTTTCTCCTTTTATATAATGATAAATATCGTGTATCGTATAAATAATCTGATAAGCTTCTACATCACTTAAGTACTTCTTATTTCGAGGTAACCAATATAGTAATAACCTATCAAGCATCTCTCTATTAAAATCTTCTTCTCGTATATCTAATCCACTATTAGTAATGTATTTACAAAAAACCTCAATTCCCGCTTTTTGAATATCATAAACATAAGTTTTTTTCTTTATATCATGTATATATTCTTCAATACGTTCTAATAAATGCATACACTCCTCCATAGGTATAATCGTTATCATTCGTTGTTATAGTGTATACACATGCTATAACTTTTATACCTATATTTGGAAATATCTTTTCTTCCACATTATATTATTTGTAATATAAAAAAACTCTATAGTGTCCTATAGAGTATAAAGGGATTGATATGTTATACTTACGTCAAATCAACTGGATATATTTTGCAAAACTTATATCCACATTTATATTAACACAGCTGTGTATAATTGTCAACGCTTAATATCCCATATTCATCAGCTTTATTGACATTTTGTAATTCTTATCCACATTATTAACATTTTTTTCCCGATTTATTTCTATATGTTATCACCATATATTTCGACTTTATCCACATATTATCAACAGTATTATATAATCATAGTTATGATATATAGTGTAATAACTCCTGGAATTCCAAGTAAAGTTGCAATTCCCATGGTTAATATATTAACACCTATAGCATAAGCTGGTAACAACCCATTAATGCAATAAATAACAATAAAACCTGCTACTCCATTAACAAGTAGATTGAAAAGTTGTTTTCCAAACAGTATCCACACCAAAATCACTATACATATTCCTATACAAATAAAAATCACTAAATCCCCATTCATTGATTCCCTCCATATACTTCTATAAGCTTGTATATTCTTATTAATATGCTCATTTTATTAATCTAGACTATTTATAATATAATGTTTTTAATCTTTTTATGAGATAGGTATATTTAGCTTCTGTTGCCTTATAAGAATAACTATAATAATCTACCAAATCTGGATCTACTACGTTTTCAAACCCTTCTAAGACTGCAGCTAATTCTGCTTGTGTATTGTAAATTTCCTTTTCTATGACCTTTTTTTCTTCATGTAGTATTTTTTTATTGTTATTCATTATGCACCTCCTTTTATTCAAGTATGGCCCTAACGCCTACAGCCTTATACAAATAAAAAAAATAAAAGCTAGATTACTTTAAAATGTAACCTAGCTTTTATTTTATGAATTAAGAAGTTGCAAGACTTGTTGTGGTCTTTGATTTGCTTGTGCTAACATAGCTGTTGCTGCTTGAGAAATAACATTATATTGTGTATAGCTTGTCATCTCTTCTGCCATATCTGCATCTTGTATACGCGACATTGAAGCTGTCATATTTTCTTCACTGACTTGTAAGTTAGAAGCTGTATGCTCTAATCTATTTTGATAAGCACCTAGTCTTCCTCTGATTGCAGACGTTTCTTCTATAGCAGCATCGATCTTCTCTGTAGCACTTGATGCTGCTGTAACAACATCTAGATCTTCTATATGGTTCAGTATATTATCTATACTAATTCTATCCCCCTCAATATTCATAGATTGATCTTTATTAGCACCTATATGTAGAGTAAAATTCTTATAGCTTCCATCTAAAAGATTCATCTTATTAAACTGTGTACGTTCCTTCATAGCATCTATTTCTTCCATCAGCTGATTAATTTCTTGCATAACTGTCTCTCTATCGGCATCTTCATAAGTTCCATTAGCTGCTTGAACTGATAATTCTCTCATCCTTTGTAGCATACTATGAACTTCATTTAAAGCACCTTCTGCTGTTTGAATCATAGAAATACCATCCATAGCATTACGGTTAGCTTGATCTAGACCTTTTATTTGAGTATTCATTTTTTTAGAAATAGCCATCCCTGCAGCATCATCTGCTGAGCTATTAATTCTTAGTCCTGAAGATAATCTTTCCATTGCCTTTGATGCATTATTATTTGCCTTCCCTAGACTCGTTAACGTTCTAATAGCTGACATATTGCTATTAATCTTCATCTTCTCACATCCCTTTATGTAATTTATGCTTTAAACCCTCTATTAGGCTGAATCATACTTAACTCATTTAAATCATTAGGTCCATAAGTAAGTCCTGCATATACCACTTCTGCATTATCTATACTTTTATTCGTTAGTATTTCTTTCTCTTTGGCCTTCTTAAATCCTTCATACAGCTTGCTAATAAGCTTATACGCTTCAACTATTGGCTCTGAATTTTTTGCATTTACTAATAACCCTTGTACATAAACATATATTCTAAATAACTCTTTTGATAGGTCAAATTCAAAATTAAGGTCCCCAACTAACATTTGTATAATCTCTATAGACTTTTTTAAGTATTTTTCTCGTTCTTCCCCTGTGCTTTCCTCTGCCACTTTTATGTTTTCTAGTAGCATTTCATAGGTAATACAAAGTAATTCTCCCCTTGAAGCATTAGCTATGTTAGATACTGTAATCATTATTTTGGCTCCTATCTGTTTCTTCGAAATAACTAATAAATTGCTTTACCACATCTAATATATCGTCTTTTTTTCTCGTTTCCTTAGTACTCTTTTCCTCATTATCTGCTACATTAAATTGATTCATTACATCATCCTCTATATCATTTCTTCAAAATTACTATTACCACTTTTTAGAGGGACTTTAGTCACCATATCACTTTCTTCTTCAGCGACATAAGCTGTATACTCTATATTGTATCCTATTTGATTTAATAGGTTCATTAGCGTTTCACCATGCGCCTTAAGTCTATTGGTAATACTATCGTTTTCGCCTTCAACTCTATACCCCAGATTATCTCCTTTTATTTCTATATAGGCTTTGACCATACCAAGATGTTTGGTTTGGTAACTAATAATTGCTTTAGTATGTTGCCTTGTTTCTATAGACTGATGTGATTCCTGATGAACATAAAGATTAACTAGTTTTTGCTCACCATTAATAATAAATGGAATCTGATATAGGCCTTCTTTATCGATTAGTTGACGCTGTAAATGACTAACTTCTTCTAGCTGCTTATACTGCTTATATTTAAGTAGATCACCTGATAGGGTTGCTACTTCTTGCTGCGCCTTTGCTGCTTCTTCTAATCTTAAAAGCTTCTCTTCTATCTCATCTAAGTGTTCCGGCAATTCCTCTTTCATCATACCTGCTTCGTTCAATAACTCTCCATACACTATAGGTTCATGAACTATTTTATCCATCCAATAAATATTAGACAAAGTTAAAGGAACTTTTTGTTCTATCATCCTTTCAATAAGCTCTGGTGCTACATTTTGCACCGTTTCTAACTTCTCTAAAAAACGCTTTGGCAAGGTAGATAATCCATCAAAACTTCCTATTTCTTTCTTAAACTGTTCCCTAATATACGGATATAATAAGGCACTTATCTTGCTTATTTTATTAATATTACTTTCTGATACAGGTAGTTCCATTTCTTCTAATTGCTTAATAAACTGAACTGTTTTATTAGTTTGCTCACTCTTTTCATTTATTAAGTCTTTAGCCGATTGTTTATCATATCGCAAGTCTTCTAGCTCACCAAACTCGTCACTGACATTAACTTCAATATGATTTTTATCCTGTATGTAACGAGTAGCTTCTTGTAATTTCTCTATAGTAAGTGGTAGATTGTTTTTAAACAAGTATCCAATTACTTCCTCTTGATGTTTTGTTACACCTTGTAAAATACGATATAAGCCAATCATAGTTTCTTTTTGCTGGCTATTGATTTGCTTTTGTTCATCTAATGCTACAATTGTTTCTGCTATGCTTACCTTTAGACCTTCTAACTTCTCAGTACTCATCCAATTTAGCAAAGTATCTACCGACGCATAATAAGGATTCATGCCTTCTTTAATATAGGTCGCCACTTGAATAGGTGTCATTTCTTCTAAAAATGTATTTAATTTAGTAACAATCTCTAACACTGACTCTATGTGCTCTGAGTTTACTTCCATTCCATTTGTAATAAGCGCTTTGGCTGCCTTAATAGTTTCTGCTGTTACTTCTATGTCTTGTTCTTCTAAGAAGCCTTCAATTTGACCTTCCACCTTTTTAATAGTTTCTCCAAACCTTTTATCGACTGGTGTCTCATTTTCACTATACGCATTTAAAGCACTTTTAATATCAGCTAAAACAATTGCTTCTTCACTATTTAACTCCACTTGAAGCGTCTCCATAGGATAGCGTTTCATAGCTGTAACAGTATCTAAAACTTCTGCAGTTTCAGCTATATGAGCTTCATTAACTTCTAAACCTACTTGTTTAAGTGCTACAATTACCTTTTCTTTTTGCAGTTGTTGAAGTTCTTTTGCAACAGCGCTTAGTTCTGCACTTTCTAAAGGCAACTTGCCACTTATTTTTTGAGCCGCTTCTAAAGTTAACTTAGCCCTAATCTGATTAATTTGATCTTTAACTTCAGCAACTACTTGTCCTACAGGTATAACTTCTTGATCTTGTAACACTTCAACTGAGTCCACAGATTGGGCTTCTTCAAAATGAACTTCCTGCACTTCTAGCCCCACTGGTCTTGCTAATTGCTGTTCCTTTAATATAGCTTCTGTATTCTTATAAATACTTTCTCTTAAATGAGTAATATTAATATCTTTGCCTTCTTCAATAAGCTTTTCAATATGTTCATCTGTAACCATTCCTAAATCATCTGTGATACGATCTATCTGGTAAGGCTCATATTGCACCTCATTATTCTTAAGCAGTTCTTTATTTCCATCCACTTCTATCTCAGGCTCTAAGGCGGCTACTGTTGCTTTTATATTTTGAAGTTTTAATACATCTTGCTTGCTGACATCCATACCACAACTCATTAGCATCTTGGCTGCCCATGTATTCCCCTCATTACTAGATAATCCATTCATCTGAAGCACACTACCTACATCTGCTTGACTAAAATTAGTACTTATCTTTTTTAAATGCCCTTTGAAATTATTAGCATATAAACTATTAATAGTAATAGGCTCTTTACTTATTAGAGCATTTAAATACATTGAATCAGAGGCTTGTTGAATAACAGTAATTTTGTCACTTACTTTTTGAACTGCATTTTCTTTTTTCTTTACATCTTCTCTTTCTCTTTTCAACGTATAACTATTTTCTATTTCTTTATAACTACTTCTATCGTCTATTAATAGGTATTCTAAATTAAACCCTTGTTTATGTAATTCGTAGATATCTTCTTCTTTTAAATCAAACTGATTCTTTAGTTCATCTACAACTTCTTTATCTACTTGTTTTGTGTCTTCCTCTGTATAAGTATACTCTTTGATTTGACCTAACATCTCTTGTAGACGGAAACTTTCAGTTTCTACCATCTTCTTACTATTCTCCATTGTCTTTTGTATACCAATAGGGGTATAAGTACTATAACCCACCTCTTTTATTTGTTGGAGCATATATCCACCTCATCTTTGTGATCCTTATATAGTATGTCGTCACTCCAATGTGAAATCTTTAATCTTAAAGTGATAAAGTCAATACAAAAAGGACTGCTGCATTTTTAGTGCATCAGTCCCTAATACTTACTCATTAACTGCGTATAAAGAAATAGTTCTATGAATAGCCATTTACTTTACTAATTATCATTATTTTCTTGCCATGTTACTACTTTTAAATTCATAATACCATTTGCTTCTATCTCTTCTTCATATTTATCTTCTAGTTTTAGCTGCATTTCTTTTAAAGCAGCTCTCGTAATATCTTGATCTACATCTCCTGCATAATTAAGTGCATCACGGCGTGCAAGCCTCATAATAAGTTCTTCCCAGAATACTCGTGTTTCATATTCATCAATATATTGATTAAAATCTTCATCTTCATATTCACGAGTTGGTACATACTCTTTATACTCTTCATCATATTCTGCAACATTTTCTAGTCCATACTCTTTTGCCTTAGATAAAAAGAATTGTTCCATGTCTGCATATTCTTTAATCTTCTCCTCTTGACTTCTCATACTATTAATAAGGATGTTTCCTGCATATATCATATCTAAAAGCACCTTAAATTCTTCTTTTGTGCATTCAATTTTCATTTTATTTCCTCCAAATTTATTTACTGTATATTATGTTTATAGTCTACAGAAGTTATTAACTGTTGTCTAGCCTAGTACTTAATCAAATAAATCTCCGTTTCCTTCTGTGACTTTTCCTTTAGCTTAGTTTACCCGAGAGATTTATTAAAGAAATAGCCTTATATAAAATCATATCCTTTTTCTTTCAAAACATTCATCTTATGAACACCATTTACTTCATGACTTAGTGGCCTATTATTCGGTCATCATTTTTCATAGTATAACATATCAAAAATATTATAAAACGAAACACAAACTTATTTTTTAAACAAAAAGAGATTATTAAGTTTCATCCTTAATAATCTCTTTTTATTTACATTTCTCGTCTACCTTCTAATGCTCTCGTAAGTGTAATTTCATCCACATACTCTAAATCTCCACCTACGGGCACACCATGAGCTATACGAGTAATTTTTATTCCTAGCGGTTTTAATAATTTACTAATATACATAGCAGTTGCCTCCCCCTCAATATTAGGGTTAGTAGCAATGATAACTTCTTCTATAGATTCCTTCTGAATACGTTCTAGAAGCTCTTTAATCTTGATATCACTAGGGCCCACTCCCATCATAGGTGAAATAGCACCATGAAGTATATGATAAAGCCCTTTAAATTCTTTGGTTTTCTCATAAGCGGCCATATCTCTTGGATCTTCCACTACCATAATTTGACCATTAACTCTAGTAGAATCCTTGCAGATAGGGCATAGTTTATCATCTGTAATGGTACAACATTTTTCACAATAGTTAATATGCTTTTTAGCAGCCACCAATGTGTTTGCTAAATGTTCTACCTTTTCTACTGGCATGCTAATAATATGAAACGCTAAACGTTGAGCAGACTTACTTCCTATACCTGGCAATCTTGATAACTCTTCGATAAGAGCTACCATCTTATCTCCATAATAGCCAGCCACTAGAATAATCCTCCTGTTGGTAAACCTCCTGTAAGTTTGCCCATCTCTTTTTGACTAAGCTCATCAGCTTGACGAACAGCTTCATTTACTGCCACAAGTACTAAATCTTCTAATGTTTCTACATCATCTGGATCTACTACATCTGGATTAATCTTAATAGATTTGATTTCTTTTTTCCCAGTAATCACAACTTCTACCATACCGCCACCTGCTGTTGCAGTAAGTTCTTTAGTTTCAAGTGCTGCTTGTGCTTCTTCCATCTGTTTTTGCATTTTTTGCGCTTGTTTCATAAGTTGTTGCATATTAGGCATTCCGCCACCAAAATTTTTCATTCTTTGTTCCTCCTAAATAACACTGTATTATGGTATCTATTTTACCTTATTTAACTTCAATATTAAAGTTTATTTTTGATTGTACACTTCTTAATACCTGCGAAATATCTTGAACCTCTTCTGAAAGCTTAGGACTAGACCCATATGTTTCAATAGATTTATTGGCATAATCATCTACTGAAATAGTTCTTACCTTAACATTTTTACCTGCTACTTGATTAATAACCTCTTTAATTTCATCTAGATACTTATTGACACCTGCTTCCATTCCTTTACGATGTACAATATATAAAATGTCACCTTCTATATATCCGGCTTCTGCTGTTGCATAAACCGTTCTAGCTGCAGAGGTAGTTCCTAGTTTGCTTACAATTTGAGGCCACTTATCTTTTAAGCCTTTCACCTCTTCTGGAACAGCTTCTGGCAATTTATGCGGTACTATTTCTTTTTTAGGAGCAGCCTCTACCATTTGTACTGGCGCAGCTACTGTAAGTCCATTTTTCATCAATTGCTCTAGCTTTTCTTCGAGCAGCTGTACCTTTGTCATCATTCCTTCTGGTGAACTATCCATCTGCACTTCGATTAATTTAAGCAGTGCCACCTCTAATAAAATTCTAGGTGAAACCGATGTACGCATGTCATATTCTAATGTGCTTAAATGCTTCATATAGCGCATAAGTTCATTAGTACTTATATCATCTGCTTGTCTTTTAAGCGCTTCAATATATTCCAAACTATAATCTAGCACTTCTACGCCGCCTTTAGTTGTTTTAGCAACTAAAAGATTACGACTATGCTCTAGTAAATCACTTACAAACTGTCTTAAACTTCTACCTTGCCTATTCACCTCTTCACAAAGTTCTAAAACCTTCACTGCATCCTTTATCGAAATAGCATTTATCATTTCAAACAATATACTACTATCTACAGCTCCAACTAAGTATAGCACCTTATCTAGTGTAATAATTTCACCAAAGTAAAAAGAAATACTTTGTTCTAAAATACTAAGCGCATCACGCATCCCACCATCAGCTAATCTAGCAATATAGGCCAATGCTTTTTCTTCTATGTCAATTTGCTCTGCTTTCATATATCCAATAAGCGTTTCTTCAATTTCTTTGGCTGAAATACGTTTAAAATCAAAGCGTTGACATCTAGATAAAATAGTAACTGGAATTTTCTGCGGATCTGTTGTTGCCAAAATAAAAATGACATGAGCCGGAGGCTCTTCTAATGTTTTTAAAAGGGCATTAAAAGCACCTGTAGAGAGCATATGTACCTCATCGATAATATACACTTTATACTTTCCTACAGCTGGCGTATATTTAACCTCTTCGTTAATTTCACGAATATTATCTACACCATTATGAGAAGCAGCATCTATTTCTATAATATTAATCCCTGCTCCATCATTTATTTTCTCACATGCTTCACATTTACCGCAAGCAGAACCATTAACTGGTTCTCCACAGTTAACTGCTCTTGCAAAGATTTTGGCAATAGAAGTCTTACCCGTTCCTCTACTTCCTGAAAATAGATAAGCATGAGCCACACGATGTGAATTAATTTGGTTTTTAAGTGTACGTACAATATGCTCTTGTCCTACTACATCATCAAAAGTATACGGTCTATACTTTCTATACAATGCTAAGTAACTCATGTTTTCTCCTCTCTTATTGACAATCAAATTTTCTCTATCATTTATTATACCACAATTTAAAGCTTTCTAATACAAGAAGTAGCTTTTTAACAGCTGGTCAAGTTACCTTTTTTACTATTTCCCATAGTATATATAGTATCACTTTAATAATTGAGGTTACTTACTATGTTAGAATCTGCTTTACTTGTTATTTCACTTTGCGTAGATGCCTGCCTAGCTAGTTTTGCTTATGGTACCAATAAAATTAAAATTCCAGCCGTTTCCGGCTTAATTCTTACAGGAATTTCTACACTCTTTCTTATTATTTCTATTAGTCTTGGTTCTATTATTAAAGGATTCATTCCTGAAAACTTAACTAGCTTCATTTGTTTTGGCATCTTATTTATTTTAGGATTTATGCGACTTTTTGAAGGTCTACTTAAACAATATTTGAATAAAAAAGCAACTTCATCCGGGAATATCGAGCTTAAGCTCCTTAATTTCAAACTAGTACTTAACGTTTATGCCGATGCAATACTTGCTGATATTGACCACTCCCAAACATTAAGTGCCAAAGAGGCCCTTTACCTTGGTATTGCCCTTTCTCTAGATAGTTTAGTTATAGGTTTTGGTGTAGCCTTAGCTTCTGTCAACCTCTTACAAATTACCATCCTATCCCTTCTCCTTAACTCAGCAGCAATTATACTAGGTGGTATTCTAGGAAGTAAATGTGCAGAAAAACTTAATCTAGATCTTTCTTGGCTAGGTGGTGCTACTCTTATTTTGCTTGCATTACTCAAGATTCTTTAATATCAAATAACTGTAAAAAGGAGTCCTACATTTTCCTAGTAGTACTCCTTTTTGCTCAAAATTGATATGCGTTCACTTAACTAAAGCTTTAGCATAGTACAATATTTACCCTATAATCTATTATTAAACACTTGTATTGATAGATTAAATAATTTGTGATATATTTTATTTAGCCAAATTTGTATATTTTACGACATTATTTTAACGGAGGAACTCTTGTGGGCTTTTTATATAGCATTTCCCCTAACCAAATTTATAACAACTTTAATATAGCACCTCTAATTACTGATATGCATTTAATAGAGCATCATGATAGATTAAGTATTATCATTATTGAAAAAGGCATGGGATCAGCCTTGATTAATGAACAGGCTATTTCTATAAATGCTCCTATGATTATTTTTTTAAACGAAACAGAGAGACTTCGTCTTTCTCCTAAATCTAATATTACAGGAAGAGTAATCTCATTTCATCCAAATGCCCTTAAAGAATACTTCACACTAGAAAATGTTAGAACTTTAGATCACTCTTTTTCTGTAGAAGATATTAAACATACTATGAGTTTATCTATTTTCTTTAAAAGATTTAAAAATTATAATGGATATATTTCGACTTCTGAGCCCGTTTTAAAACATCTTGCAAAATTATTAGATATGATTTCACCTGTTCAAGATCAGCCAACTCTTTTATCCTTAAGATTATGCGAGTTCATAGCTTATCTTCAAACATTAGTAAAAACTTATTCTCTTTTATCTAATGCACTTATTGCTGAAACTTCTTTTGAGGTTAAAGATGTTCTTTTATATTTACATAATAATCACAAGCAAAAAATCACCATCCCTCAATTGAGCAGGCACTTTCATGTCAATCGTACCACTCTTAGCAATCGTTTTTTTGAAGCAACGGGAGAAACGATCATTACCTACTTAAATAAACATCGTATTAATCTTTCTGCAATCTTACTTAGAGAATCGACTCTATCCATCTCTGATATTGCAGATGAAGTCGGTTTTAATGACACGGCATACTTTGCTAAATTATTTAAAAAAATTATGCATCATACCCCTTCTGGTTACAGGCAAAGGTATTATGCACTTACACAAGTACATAAACTCGATCAACAAACTGAGTTTTAGTTTTAGGACTCAGTTTGTTGATTTTTATGCAAAAAAAAAAAAGACTAAGCTCTTTTGCTTACTCTTTCTATCTCATATTTATAAATATATCCGTGCACTTTACTTCGACAAAAAGCCATATACGTTACCTTAACAGTTAACTCAGACTAGGCAACCTCACGGCACATAAACGATCTTACTTAGTGCTGCTTCCTTCCGGACCTGACACGGTTCATAAGTGCTTATTGCGTAAGACCCAATCCTCATCGCCACTTATTAAGGGCAGACTATACAAATTTCTGCCTCAGATAAAGCATCACCCCTGCTATAGCGGGTTGCAGGTACAGGGCACCGCTACCTCCCCGGCTAGCACGGAAATTTTTTGACAAGTATCTGTCACAGGTATTAGTATACCTTTTTTCATGCTATATGTCAATGACTCTCTTTTTTATTTCATTAGGCTAAGGCCGCTTTTATCTTTTCATAATGTTTTTCTGATACATTCTTCATTACTTGAACGATAACACCCATAATTAAGCCTGCATTAAAGTGTGATTCATCAACTGGGAAAAACATAGATACAATCACACACTGATCTTTTGTTAACACATACTTTACAGTTGGTAACTCTAAGTTACATTCATTTAGGCATGTAAGAACTGCTTCATTTTTTTCCTCAGGTATTTCATTTAATAAAAGTGATTGTACACCTAAGTATACTGTGTCATTAATAGTAATAACGACCTGTTTCTTATCTTCTCCCATAGGATAGATACTTCTAAAAAAGATAGTATCATCTTTTTCTTCTTCTTTAAACATGTTAATTGTTTTTGTTTCAATCATAAAATCTCTAAGCATTCTTGCTTTCTTGTGTCTTGGATTTGCCGCCATAATTCCCCTCCGATAATTTTATTTTTTTTGTCTCATTTGCTTAAAATAGGTTTTAAGCAAGTGACTTGCTTCTTCTTCACAAACACCTTCTACTACTTCACATCGATGATTGAGCTCATCCATCTGTAATATATTTAATACAGAACCACCAAAGCCTGCCTTTGGACTACGTGCACCAAAAACCACTCTAGGAAGCCTAGCTTGTACAATAGCACCACTACACATAGGACAAGGCTCTAATGTCACATATATTGTGCATTCTTCAAGTCTCCAATCCTTTATATGCTTACAAGCCTCATTAATAGCTATTACTTCAGCATGAGCCAGGGCATTTTTATCTGTATTTCTTTTATTATGCCCCCTACCTATAATCTGATCCTTATAAACAATAACGGCTCCTATAGGTGTTTCATCTAATGTAAATGCCTTCTCGGCTTCTACTAATGCTTCTTTCATAAACTCAATATCTTTTTCCATAGTATCTCCTCTTCTAAAAACCACTTTTAATGACTTCTAGTTACTTTAAATTATATATTTAATTTACCATTGTTTCCATAGTTTATTATCAATAAGTATAATTTTTTGTATTATGTTACATCCTATTTTATCATAGACAGGTGGTGACTTAATGCTTTTATCAAGTAACTTAGACAAAAACATACAAATGTTTCGTGAATCTTTACCCTTAGGAGAAAGCTTTGATGTCCTAGAGCGTAGAATCACCGTACATGAAACAACTTTTTATCTCTACTATTTAGATGGTTTCGCCAAAGATACTAACTTAGAATATGTACGTCGTGATATGACTAACCTCTCTGCTGAAACTTTCAAAACCATTCATTCTGCCAAGGAACTTTCAGAAAAAGCTATTAGCTCTATAGAAGTATCTACTGATAGTAATATTGATAATCTTATTGTCGCAGTACTATCTGGACAAACTGTTTTATTAGGACCTACTTATACCGAAGGCCTTATTATTGACTTACGTACTTATCCAGCTCGTGGTACTGAAGAACCAGCTAAAGAAAAGGTACTACGTGGCTCTCATGATGGATTTGTAGAAACTCTTATTTCTAATACTGCTTTAATTCGTAGACGCATCCGCGATCCTCATCTGGTCTTTGAAATGGAGAATATCGGTAACATTTCCCGAACAGATGTGGTTATTGGCTATATGCGTAATAAAGTAGATAAGAAAACACTTTATAAAATTAAGCAAACTATTAAAACACTTAATGTAGATGCCTTAACCATGGGAGATCAAAGCTTAGTTGAATCTGTACATTCTTATTCTTGGTTTAACCCTTTCCCTAAAGTACGTTATACAGAAAGACCTGATGTAGCCGCTGCTCACCTCATGGAAGGAAAAGTTATTGTTATTGTTGATAATACCCCTACTGCGCTTATCCTCCCAACAAATATCTTTGATTTCATGCAATCCGTAGATGATTATTATTTACCAGTATTAACTGGTAACTATTTGAGAATCATTAGATATTTAGTGTTTATCACTAATCTTCTTATTAGTCCACTTTTTGTTCTTTTAACAGATAATCCTCAATGGGTAAATGGTAATGCTGCTGCTTTTTTACTACCTGATACCCCCTATGCAATTCCCATCTTTCTTCAGTTCATTATATTGGAAATTGCTTTAGATGGTCTCAACCTCGCTTCCTTAAATACACCCAGTGCTTTAGGTACTTCTCTCTCTATTATAGGCGGGTTAATTTTAGGTGATTTTGCTGTAGGTACTGGTTGGTTTATTCCTCATACCATCTTATATACAGCAGTTATTGCTCTTTCTAGTTTTACCCAGACAAGTATTGAACTTACCTATGCTTTTAAATTCTCCAGGTTACTCCTCATTATCTTAACTGGACTATTGGGTACTATTGGTTTTATTATTGCATTAGTCATTATTATTACAGTCATTACATGCACCAAAACCTTTACGAATGAACCTTACCTCTATCCTTTAATTCCTTTTAACGGGAATGCTCTCTATCATTTGCTCTTTAGAACAAGAATCGCTACAAAACAGTCTATAAGTAATAAAAGAAACGAGTAATTTAAAAAGCCTTTTATAGTGACTTTAGCAAATCACTATAAAAGGCTTTTAATCAATGAATTTATTTTTATGCTAATGGGAAATGATAGATTTTTGTGCTATAAGCTACATATATTCCCCATGTAGTCAATAACTGTACCACTAAAGAAAATAAGATTAAAAGTAATTCTACTAAGCAAATATTTTTTAGTCGCTTAGTATCTGCATGCACAACATGTATTCCTACTAAGTATTGCAAATAAACACCTAATAACTGTGCACCGATAAACGTTATTACCGATACTATAGGTATACCACTACATATATTGGCGAATATTACCCAACTATGTATGTATACCGATAAATTAATACTTTTAACAAAAGAGATCTTCCCATTCGCTATCCAAAATATTACTTGGAGAAATGCAACAAATATGAGTATGGAAATAATTACTTCTCCAATCATAAGAATATTAAAGGAACCTCTATCTAGCATTTTACTACAAATACTAAGTAATATTACAAATAAAAGTAGTCCTTTGGCAACCTTATTATTATCTCTTATTTTTTCTACTGTACTTTTAGGACATAACCATGCTAGTAAATTATTTTTTTGGATAACTAGGTTTGATTTATCTAGTTTAAAATTTTCCGTATTCATTTCCCCCAACTCCCCAATATATCGTTTTTTCTTTATTTTATCTATTCTTTTTTAGAGTCTTCTACCTCCATGGTAATTTTTAAATCACCAAGACCAAATAGCGTTTTTATCTCTACAATTTTTTCATTCAATTTCTTTTTAAAATTTTCTCTTTCTACTGCAATATTTTTTAATGCTTCTTGAGTTTCATCATATCCCATTTCTTCTTTAATACTATTTACTTCATTTTCTAACTGATTAATCCCTTGCTGCACTGCCGTTCTTTCTTCTACTTTTTGGCTTCGTTGTCCTTGTAATGTGGCTATATTATTTAGCTCATTACTAGAAACTTCTACGTAATAAGGATATTCATTTCCCTTATTATTTGTCTTGGTGCCTTTTAGATAAATATCTACATAATAGACCCCTTCTTTTAAAAAGCTTGTCTCTGAAAGTTTTACAATATACTTTTGACTAGACGGTTTGTAATTTCCGAAAATCCCCTTTTTAGGAATTGAGGCTTCATATTCATTACTACCTGTTCCAGAAGATTTTTCAATATATAGAGCCATATACGCATAGTCTGTTAATTCCCCTAATTGACTATCTATACCACTTATTTCATTATTTAAACTTGCTAGTTCATTCTTTTTACTTTCTAACTCTTTTAAACTTTGTCCTATTTGTACTTCTACAGCTTCCTTTTTATTCTTAAGGTCTATCTCTTGCGCATCTAGCTGCTTGTATTGACTACGTATGAGGTAGATCTCACTGTACAAGCTATTAAACTTAGTATAAACTCCATTATCTAGAATTTGAGTTTTATTTAAGAATTCTACCCACTTTCTTAATTGCTCACCTTCCACTGATTGATTTTTTAAGGATTTGAAAATACTTTCTTTTGCTAGTTCTGGTTCTAGCTTATTAAAAATAGCTGTCTTTTTAATCTCATTGTCTTCTCCTGTTAAAGAAAGAATAGGATATAAATCAAATTTAAATTTCTCAAATGGCAATCTATTTGGATATATGCTTAACAGTTTATACATACTCTCAATAAAAGCTGTATCTACTTTGACATCATTTCCATAATATATAACAAGTCCTTGTTCTAAATCACTCCCCGACATCCTCTTTATATAACCTTGTATGCTAGAATGATCTAAGTTTTCCATAATCGTTTGCATTAGAATATGCGTTGTTGGCATCAATAGTTTCTTTTTATTATATCCTTCAATCACTTCTAATTTCTTTTCTACTGTGAAATCTTCAAAATAAGTTTCAAAAAATTGTCTGCTCTCCTCTGATAGTTCTTTTTCACTTAATAAATAGTCTATTCCTTGTGAAAAATACCAATCTGCTTGTACGTTACTATTTTTTACACTATCCTCTAAAATGCTAATGATTCCTTTTGTATTCCCTTGCATTTTATAGGTCATAAATTGTAAAACATGAAGATTCGCGGTAATTAATCCTATAAGTATTGCTACAATAACACCTGCTAATAATACCCATTTATATCGATTAAATTCTTCCTTTATTCTTTCCATCTTTTACTCCTTATATAGCTAATTCTTTTATTTTACCTAGCATTATACTATATTTCTTGCTTATTATACAATTCTTCTTTGATAGCTTGTAAAACTTGTCGATTTAACTCTATTATAGAGGATTCTGTGCTTTATAGCAAAATATTTTGTAATTATATTTAAATCCTATGTTCTTATTCAATTACCCCTATAGCCTTGTTTTTAGCTAACAACTGATATATGCTTATTATGTTCTGTTTTACAACATCCTTTCTCCATGTATGGTTAATGCTAAGCATTGCCATACCTTTTTTTATGTTATGTATCCATATTCTAGAAAACGTATATTTATTCATAAACCTCTTGTTTTTCATCGCTTTAATCGATATAATAGTACATAACAATAGTTGACATAATTTTTTAACGGAAAGGTCATTATAAATATGCACACAACAAAGAAATCGCATCCTAAGTATCAGTTAACTTCAATTCTTAAATTTTTAATACCATCTTTAATAGGGATTTTTCTCTTTATCATTCCGATTCCTAAAGATGATTCTATCACTATCCCTATAGCTCTTTTATCTTCAAGCCTTCAAAGCTTATTAAATAACTATATTAGTATCATCCTTATCATTGTTACTGGCATTTCTGCAGTAGGCAGTTTGATTACCTCTATATTTAAGCCTAAGTTCATTATAAATCATACGTTCTTAAATTCACTTTTTAATACTTCTTGGATTTGGCTTAGTTTAAGAGTTTTAGCATTTATCTTTATTAGTATCATTACTATGCAGTCAGCGGGTTTTTCTTTCCCGGCATTTATGCTCCCAATGGCAGAAATGATCTCTTCTGGCGATACTGGAAGCTTAATACTAGCTGATTTACTCCCTGTACTTTTTTCTATTTTTCTATTTGCAGGATTATTTCTACCACTTCTACTTGACTTCGGCTTACTTGAGTTTATTGGTTCCCTTCTAGTAAAAGTGATGCGTCCTGTATTCGGACTTCCTGGACGTTCTGCAATTGACTGTATTGCTTCTTGGTTAGGTGATGGAACCATTGGGGTATTACTTACTAGTAAACAGTACGAGGACGGGTTTTACACTAAAAGGGAGGCAGCTGTTATCGGCACTACTTTCTCACTAGTATCTATTACCTTTAGCTTAGTTGTTATTAATACAGTTAAATTAGGACATCTTTTTGTACCTTTCTATCTTACAGTTACCATAGCTTGTCTAGCGGCTGCTATCATCATGCCAAAAGTCCCACCTCTTTCTTTAAAAAAAGATATTCTTTATGATGGTTCTAGTCCAAAAACTACATCTGAAGAAGCAAATCTTACAGTTGCAGATGGTTTTAGTCAAGCTCTACAAAAAGCTGAAAAACAAACTTTAAAGAAATCTGTTATTATAGATGGTTCAAAGAATGTACTTGATATGTGGCTCTGTGTCATTCCTGTAGTTATGTCTATCGGTACTTTAGCACTTATTTTAGCTACTTATACGCCTCTATTTCAAATACTGGGTATACCTTTCACCCCTATTTTAAGCATGCTTGGTATCCCAGAGGCTGCCGCCGCCTCACAAACTTTAGTTGCTGGATTTGCTGACATGCTTCTTCCATCTATCCTAGCTTCCTCTATAGAAAGTGATATGACAAGATTTATTGTAGCAAGCGTATCGGTTAGTCAACTTATTTATCTCTCTGAAGTAGGTGCACTTTTATTAAGTTCTAAAATTCCTGTTAAGCTGTGGGAACTATTTATTATTTTTATTGAACGTACACTTATTACTTTGCCGATTATTACACTAATTGCTCATCTCATATTCTAGTTTAAATTCTAAAAATAAACTAAGTCTACTTTTCTTGACTTAGTTTATTTTTAGTTAAACTACTTTTTCATAAAGATAATCACATCATTTATATTGTTTAAATTTACTTTTCTTATTGCCTGAATCCTGTTCTTATGTTAGGATATTTCATGTATCAATTTACTTTTTTATGTATACTTGTTATTTTTTTACATTTATATTTGAATATATTAAAGATTGAAGGGTATTTCATTCAAGAATTTAGCAATAAAAGCTGACATGATTACTATGTTTACTTATTCACCATGATACTTCTAAGTAGTAATATACTTTAGATGTTATAAATAATACACACTTTATCAAAACCAAAAAGGTAACTCTCAAAAAGTGAGAGTTACCTTTTTGGTTTTATAAAATTTTCTATCTAAGCATCATTTTTTACATAGAATAACAACCATACATACTAGAATCATAGTTCTAGTTATGTATGGTTGTTTCACTAAAAAACTATCATAATTAATTGCTTGATACAACGCCTCTGCCTGCATCAAGACTTACAACTGAACCTGTTTTAAGAATATCTGTTGCATTTGTTGCACCAGTAATGACTGGAATATCAATAGCAAGTCCTACAATTGCTGCATGTGAGTTAACACCATCTTCTTCTGTGATAATACCCGCTGCTCTCTTTAATAATGGTAACATTGAATTTGTTGTTTCAGGAATAACAAGAATATCTCCTTCGATAAACTTCTCATTAGCTTCCTCTTCTGTTTTACATACGCAGAGGTTACCACATACTTGTTTTGAGCCAATACCAACACCAGATACTAAGATGTTTCCAATAACATCTACTTTAATCATATTAGTTGTTCCTGTTACACCTACTGGTAACCCACTTGTGATAACAACTAATTCACCTTTATTAACCATTCCTGTGTGTTCTGCTACAACTAATGCTTCTTCAAACAGCTCGTCTGAACTTGTTTTTTCTTCCATTAAAAGTGGTTTTACACCCCACATTAAACTCATATGGCGGTATACACTTTCTGAAGTTGTACAACCTAAAATTGGGGACACTGGTCTATATTTAGAAATCATTCTAGCTGTTCTACCTGATTTAGTTACAGTTACAATAGCAGCTGCACCAAGGTCATGTGCTGTTGTACATGTAGCATGTGAAATAGCACTAGTTACATTGTTAGTTGCAGTATCTACTCTTTCTTTAAAGCGTTTTACATAGTCTATATCTGCTTCTGTTTTCAAAGCAATTCTTACCATTGTTTGTACTGATTCTATAGGGTATAAACCTGCTGCTGTTTCTCCTGATAACATGATAGCACTTGTACCATCATAAATTGCATTAGCAACGTCACTAATTTCAGCTCTTGTTGCTCTAGGATTCTTCATCATAGAATCTAACATTTGTGTAGCAGTAATAACTTGTTTACCTGCTGCAACTGTTTTCTTAATAATCATCTTTTGAATAGCTGGTACTTCTTCTCCTGGAATTTCAACACCCATATCCCCACGAGCTACCATGATTCCATCAGATACACGAATAATTTCATCAATATTATCTACACCTTCTTGATTTTCAATCTTAGAAATAATATTGATTGAATGGCAATTATTTTCTTCAAGAATTTTTCTAATTTGAAGTACGTCTTCTGCACATCTTACAAAAGAAGCAGCAATAAAATCATAACCTGTTTGAATTCCAAAGATAATATCTGCTCTATCTTTTTCACTTAAGTATGGCATAGAAAGTCTTGTGTCTGGTAAATTAACACCTTTGTTGTTTGATACATCACCATTGTTCATAACTTTACAAACAATATCAGTACCATCAACTACTTTTTCTACTATCAACTCAATAAGACCATCGTCTAATAAAATTCTTGAGCCTTCTTTTACGTCGTTTGGTAAGTTTTTATATGTGATAGAAACAATTTCTTTTGTTCCTTTAATATCTCTACTTGTAAGTGTAAACTGCTCACCTTTTTTAAGAGAAACTTTTCCTTCTTCAAACTGACAAACTCTTACTTCTGGTCCTTTTGTATCGAGTAAAACTGCTACAGGTAAATCTAGTTCTTTTCTTAGCTTATCTACGCGGTCAAAATTTTCTTTATGACTTTCGTGAGTTCCATGTGAGAAGTTGAATCTAGCAACATCCATTCCTTCTAACATTAATCTTTTTAGTATTTTGTCATCATTTGTTGATGGGCCTAATGTACATACAATTTTAGTTTTTCTCATATTAGTATCTCTAGTCTCCTTTAAGATTTTACTTCGTAATATGCTTACACGACAATTTTCGTACTTATTATAACATATTCTGCTTCAAATTACATACAATATCGTATAATAAATGCTAACATTTCTTCCAAATAAATCACATTTTCAAGTATTTTTTTTAGCTTATTGATACTAACAGTGTTTTTTTTCCTAATTATTACATTTAAGCAAGTATTTTTAGTGTGACTTACTAATAGTATTTTACTTCTAAATAGGATTTATTACTTTAGTCTAAATTATTTATATGGTTAAATCATACATTATTTATTACATGTAAAAATATATACCACAAAAAACCTTGTAAAACGTCTATACAACATCTTACAAGGCTTACCTTTTATTTCATTATGGTAGTATAGATGTAATTATATAGAGTACCATGCCTTAATTCATCTGTTAAAACATGAAATACTGCATCTCTATACGAAACATCTGGCAAACCCGCCATAATTGTACGATATCTTCTAACCGCTTCCATTTCACCTTTTAATGCCTTAATAACGCCCTCTTTAAAACTTGCAGGCGGAGTAAACTCTTCTTCCATCGGTGTAGGAATATCCCTACCTGTTAATTGTTTATACATATTTTTGAAAATCTTATTATGCATTTGCTCATCTTCTTTAATGCCAGTGATGGTCTTTACAAGGTCTTGCCTTGTATTCTCATCTAAATAAGTAGGGATATTATTAATTAGCCATTCATAAAACATGGCATCTGATTTTTCATTTTCTACTGAACTTCCTATTAACTTAATAGCATTAGCTAATTGTTCTTCCGTAGGATAGCTTTGCCTCATACGCATATGCATCATCCTTTATAATAAATTCACTATATTCTATGCCTAATATTTTTAGATGTGATAGATTTGCATTTATCTTCCATTTATATTTTTCTATATTTTCCCTTTTTGTTGCATGATTCCTTACTTTTTGTTTATACTATGTTTGTACTTATATATATAAAGGAGGCTATGACATGAAAGCTGTTGTAGATAAAGATACTTGTATTGGTTGTGGACTTTGTCCATCTATTTGTCCTGATGTATTTAGCATGGATGATGAAGATGGTAAAGCTGTTGCTATTTCAGATGATGTACCTGAAGAATTAGAAGATGATGCTAGTGAAGCTGCTGCTTCTTGCCCTGTTGAGGCAATCACTGCTGAATAATTAATAAAGAGGTACTATCATATAAGAAATTCATTTTTCTCATATAATAGTACCTCTTTTATCATTATGTATATTGAGCGGATTGTACCATTTACTCAATATGATGATTTTCTGCAATCTTCTTTTCATCCTGGATAACACCCTTTAAATGAAGTGCTCTTGTTTTAAGTCTTAAGGAAATGCTCTTGTCTAAAATAACATAACCAATCCATTGCATAGCCTTATCATATTCTTTAAATCTACGATGAATATCTGCAATAATATATGCTGTAGTTAATTCTCCTAGTTCAAAAATAGGAAAACGTTCATTATTATATGCGTTTTCAAACCCTTTTAATGCATGACTTAGGAATATTTTTTCTTGTTCAATATCCTTTAACTCTCTATAAATCCATGCTAACTTCAAACAAATATAAGCTTTTTCTCCGTCCTTAGCCTTTTTTACGAAACTATTAAGTAATGCTAACTTATATCTAGATACAGCAGCTTTAGCATCTATAATAGGATCATAATGATAGGTTTTATACATAGAACAAATCTGATCCTTAATCCATCGTATTTGACTTGTCGTTAATGTACTAAAGTTTTTACTCAGAGCTGCATAACCACAAGCTTCACAAACAATACACTCATAAAAGAGAGGGTTAACTATATCAAACTGTGGCTTTAAGTCTAAATCTGAATTAAGCAATCTATTTTTGCCAGAACGTATAGCCTTGGTTTTAAATTCCGTCTTACATATAGGACACACATAAGTTTTGTCATATAATACTTCCTCTAAAGTATATCCCTTTCCTTTTTTATCTTCTGTCTCGTCAAAGACTTCCTTTTCTGGGAAGAGTTCTACTTTATCTAGATTTTCAAATCCCATATCCTTTAATTCTTCAAATATATTGATCACGTAATCACTACCTGTCTCTTTATCTTAGGTCTATGCTGCCAGCTACTTTTATCTATTTTTTTTATACTCTAAAGGACTAATTCCAACATACCTTTTGAACTTACTATGAAAATAGTCAATATGCTTATATCCTACTGCCTTAGCTATTTCATATACTTTCATATCTTTATGGAGTAGTAACTCTTTTGCTTTGCTTATTCTTAGTTGGTCTATATAAACATTAAAGCTTTGCCCTGTATAATTTTTAAAACTCTTTCCTAAATAAGCACTATTATAGTTAAATAATTCTGCTAATAATTCCAGTTTTAAATCCTTACTATAGTTATTCTCTATATAATAAATAATCTTTTTCATATTATTTTCAGGACTGCTTACTTTAAACTCTTGTACTATAATATGTAACTGTTCCTCCACATATTTTATAACATCTTCTACATCTCTACAATGATAAATTGCCTCTATTATTTTTTCTCCACTATGCAAAAGTTTTCCTAGTTCTTGGTTAGCCTCCATTGTTTTAGCTCGCGACTTAACTAAGATGTTACTAAATATAGAAATAACCTTGTCTTTTCTCACACCTTTACTTTGTAGCTGCAATTTGAGCTCTTGTAATACTTGATTAATCTTGACTGTATCTCCTACTTGTAATAATTGATAAATTTGTTCGCTAATGCGTTCTACATTTATTATGCTTTGTGTAATACTATCTTTAGCATATTTGTTAATACACTCTTCCGTCAAAAGACTCTCATTGGGATAAAGGAACTTCTTATCTAAAAGCTCTTTAACTATAGCATAGCTCATTTCTATTTCCTGTATCTTTACTGGTACAACATCTAATGCCATTTTACATTTAATTTGATTGCGCTTTTCAAGTTTTTCTTGCAGAATCCTAATAGCTTGACTTATACCTACATCTTCTTGATTTTTAATAATAACTAATAAATATTTCTCAACAATGAGTGTTTGCAAATCTAAGCTTGCTCCTAAATAGCTCTTAATCTGCTCCTCTATTAAACTTACTTCTTCTTTTTTCTCTTCTATGTCTATAAGTACTAATTGATATGTAGCATTGCTTTCTTTTAACTCATTATATTTATCTTGTTCCATGCTACTTAATGAACTTCCTAGCAATAGATGCGTTACCAAACTTTTAAAAACGTAAGTATCACTTACATCTAGCCTTTGAGTAATTTCTTTTTCTTTTAACAGTTTTTCTTTAATTTTTTCAATCATTTCATCCAATTCATCTTCATCAATTGGTTTTAAAATATAAGCCTCTACACCTAGTCCCATAGCCTTTTTAGCATAGGTAAAGTCTGAATATCCTGTTGTAATAATAAATCTTCCTCTAAAGCCTGCTTTTTTAGCTTCTTCAATAACTTCTATCCCCATTAATCCTGGCATTTTAATATCTATCAAAACCAAATCTGGTTTTAATAGTAGGATTTTTTCTAAACCATCTTGTCCATCTATACCCTCTCCGCATATTTTAAAGCCTTTTTCCTCCCAAGGAATAATCTTTTTTAATCCTTCTCTTACATTAGGCTCATCATCAATAATAAGTACTTTCATGTCTCTCCCTCCTGCATCTTTGGCAAAATAATTGTCACTGTAGTTCCCTGAGTCTCTATACTTTTAATCATGATCCCATACATATCACCATAGTATAATTTGATTCTTTCATTGATATTCTTCAAGCCTACTCTCTTTTTCCCTTCTACTTGCTCACCTTGTAAACTTCTTTGAACTTGATGCAATCTTTCTTCACTCATACCTAATCCATTATCAGAAACAGCAATTTGCAAATAATTATCCTGCTCTTTTATCTTGCAAATAATTTCCCCATTTCCTTGCTGCGCTTCAAGCCCATGTATAAATGCATTTTCTACAATAGGCTGCAATAGTAACGGTAATAAATAATACTTTGTACTATCTATCTCATTTTCAATATGATAGCTTATTCTTTCACCAAATCTGAATCTCTGAATAGATAAATAAGCCTCTATAAGTTCTAATTCTGAAGCTAGGCTCACTCTACGATCGGTTACCTCTAGATTTCTTCTAAGAAGCTTAGATAGTTTTTTTACCACACTGGCAAGTTCTTTTTCTCCATTACAGTAAGCTTTCATTCGAATAGTTTCCAATGTATTATATAAAAAATGAGGATTAATTTGACTAGCTAACATTTCAAACTGTATTTCCTTCTGCTTTCTTTTTAATTCTTCCTTCTGTACTTTAGCAGCATAATTTTCCTCAATAAGCTGCTTAACACTTTCTACAGTTTGGCAAATATCCTCATAAAGCTCTCCTATTTCATCTTTTCCCTCAATACTCTTTCTGATGTCGAAATCCCCTTGAGTCACCTTATGCATTTCTTTTCGAACTAAAATAATACGACTTGAAAAACTTTTAGCGAAAATTAAAATAAGTATTCCTGATAAACCTAAACTAATCATTATCATTCCCAAACTCGTTCTAATAATTTTAAGTGTTTCACCCGTAATACTATTAATAGACATACTCATGCATATTTCTATTTGACTATTAAAGGTCTTAGCGGGTGTGACACTCGTAAAAATAATATATTCTGCTCCCTTATCGTCACCCACTTTAACCTTATAATTCTTATTTTGTTCTACCTGTAATTCCCTCAAATGATCAAGTTGATCATATAAAGGGGCACTATTACCAGATGATGTTACTATCTGTCCATTAACCGTTATCATAGTATCATAAGGTTCATCTTTAATGATTCTATTAAGCTTTTCTGGGTCGAAATTAATGACAAGTACACCCCATACATTTCTTTGTTTATCCCTTAGTGCTCGGATTAAGCTCATATAATATTGTTTTTTAATTTCATCATATTTAAGGAACCATTCCATCTGACTATCTCTGTCTAATGCTGCTTGATACCACACAGAGCGCTTAATATCATCTGTTGCTCTCACAAATTGAGAATTATTTAATAATGTGGTGTTATCGTTATAAATACGAATACTATTAATTTCCTCGTAGTGCGTCAAATAGGTAGATATCATGGTTAATTCCTTATAAGTATTTACAACTTGAGCACTATCTTCGAATTGTGTTTTTAATACTTTAGCAATTCCTTCATCTACATAAATGCTTTCTGCTACAGAATTCGCAATTTTTATTTTCTCATTTAAACGTTCTTTGATACGCTCAATATTAACACAGGCTTCATTAATGGCTCTATCCACAACCATGTCACACATAAGTCTTGTAAGTTGTACGCCAACGATAAAAATAGGTATAAGAATAACAATAACATAAATACCTATCAGCTGCTTTTTAACTTTCATATTTCTATTAAAAGTAAGTACTTTCTTTATTGTCTCCATAGTACCCCTCTGATTCTTTTCTTTAGTATATTATATCACTTTTATATTATTTTTTTAAAATATTATAAAATATTTTAGTTTGTATATATTTTTATATGCAAAATATATACAAATCTTAGTCTAAAAAAGAATATTTATTATATTTCATAAACAGAATCATGCATATACTTTGAAGGACCCACTTAAAGTAGGCGGTAGGAATCATAAAAAGAGAGCTTGCTTGGGACACAAACTATAAGTTTCCAAAGCAAGCTCAAAAAGCTTTTTTTAATATATCTTCTTATATTACAACAAAAGGTCGTTATTTTATAAATAACAAATAACATTGCCTCCTTCTACCTCTGGTAGAATATGAATACCATCTGTTTCTATAGTAAAGCTTCCTCCTTCCACTTTTTCTACAGCCCTTATATCTTTTAATATGATGCTAAACGCTTTATTATTTCCTTTAAAAGAGATACTTACTGTATGATTTGATTTAAGTATGCTAATGTCTAATTCTACTTCTTGATTCATATTAATAACCTTCGTCGTTGTTACTTTTCCTTCTATTAATCCATACGCCGCGATTTGTACACCTTCTCTGTAGTCATAATCTGGTTTGAATGATTGGTTACCTATTGCAATTAAGCTATTAGGGCGTACAAGCATTGGTATACTCTTATAGTCATATTTCTCAGTAGTCCATTTTCCACCTTGAATACATTCACCACTTAAAAAGTTAGTCCATTTTCCTTCTGGTACATAATACTGTACGATTCCTTCCTCACTAAAAATAGGAGCTATTAAAATACTTTCACCAAGCATATATTGTTTATCTAAGTAAGCACACATTGGATCTTCTTCAAATTCAACCACCATTGCTCTCATGGTAGAGACTCCTGTTTCAACTGTCTTAGCTGCTTCATTAAATAAATAAGGCATTAACGTACATTTTAGCTCAGAGAAATACTTAACCACTTCTACTGCTTCCTCATCATAAAGCCAAGGTACACGATAAGACGTACTACCATGTAAACGACTATGTGAAGAAAGAAGTCCAAATGCTGCCCAACGCTTATAGACATCTGCTGTAGAGGTACTTTCAAATCCACCAATATCATGACTCCAGAATCCAAACCCTGAAAGACATAGAGAAAGTCCTCCTCTTAAACTCTCTGCCATTGATTCATAGTCTGCAGTGCAGTCACCACCCCAATGAACTGGAAATTGTTGCCCACCAGCAGTTGCTGAACGTGCAAATAATACTGCTTCGTTTTTACCCTTTTTTTCTTTTAAGGTATCAAATACGGTTTTATTATAAAGTTGTGTATAATAGTTATGCATTTTTTCTGGATTACTTCTATCAAAATACACTACATTCTTTGTCGGAATTCTCTCACCAAAATCAGTTTTAAAACAGTCTACTCCCATTTCTAAAAGAACTTCTAGCTTTTCCTTAAACCATGTGCAGGCTGCTGGATTAGTAAAATCCACTATCCCCATCCCTGGTTGCCACATATCCCATTGCCATACAGAGCCATCTTCACGTTTAAGTAAATAGCCTCCGTGCATTGCCTCATCAAATAAGCTAGAAGCTTGAGCTATATAAGGATTAATCCATACACATACTTTTAGCCCTTTTTCTTTAATCCGTTTAATCATCCCTACTGGATCAGGAAATACTTCATTATCCCATGTAAAATCACACCAACTAAAACCTTTCATCCAAAAGCAATCAAAATGGAAAACATGAAGTGGTACCTGTCTATCAGCCATGCCATCTATAAATCCCATAACAGTAGCTTCGTCATAATTGGTTGTAAAAGAAGTTGTAAGCCATAAACCAAATGACCAAGCTGGTGGAAGAGCTGGTTTACCAGTTAAAGTAGTATAGTTACTTAAAACCTCTTTCATACTGTCGCCTGCAACAAGGAAGTATTCTAGACTTTCACCTTGTACACTAAACTGTACCTTTGTCACTTTCTCTGAGCCTACTTCAAATGAAACTCTTTCTGGATGATTAACGAACACCCCATAATCTCTATTACTGATATAAAAAGGTATTGCTTTATAGGATTGTTCAGTGCTAGTACCACCATCTTCATTCCAAGTTTCTACCGTTTGACCATTTTTAATAAATGGTGTAAAGCGTTCTCCTAATCCATAGATAAGTTCTCCTACAGATAAACTTAGTTGTTCCCTCATATATACGCTACTTAAATCTTCATTCATAAACTCTGTATCATGTTCCTTAATATAGGCTGCTGATTTAAAATCACTTGAAGTAAGTTTCTTACCTTTTCTATAAAAACTCATCTTCCAGTTATCTTTATCTTCAATAACAAGGCTCAATTCGCCATTTCTAATTTTTATTTTTCCTTCGCTTTGAGACATTTCTAATTGAATATCTTGCGCAGCATATATCTCAAAATTAGGACCTGCTTTATTCGTCCCCTTATAGTGCTCAACGTGGATTTTAAAAACATCTTTCATAGGGGCAGAAATAGTATATGTCATAACTGGGCCCCCCAAAGTATCTCCTCTTTGTTTAATCTTCTTTGAAGGAGCTAAAATCTCTATTTGCTGCCCCTTTCTACATACCTTATAAACTTCTTGTGGACTAAAACTTTCTATTCCTTCTTTATTAAGCCAACAACCATTACTAAATCTCATCTTCTTTTCTCCATTTCGTCCATATAATTATGATATAGCATAAGCTTGGTAAAATATTTTTTACCAAGCTTATGCCTTACTGCTATTATTCTAAAGGGAGTAATTAGTTACCCCAGAAACGAATCTTTTCTTGGGTTAACTTTGTCATTTCTGCATTAGCATCTTGTACGCCAATTTCATCAAGCTTAGCTAAGATTGTATCCCATGTTGCATCGAAGTCTGCTGGTTTTCCAAGGATAGCTTGTGTAACAGCTTGTTGGATATAATCTTGAGATTTTTGATTAAATACTGCAAGCTCACTATCTGATGCAATATTAAATTGCCATGCTTGACCGTGTTTAGAAACGCCAAGTTCTTCTGGAGTTGGGAAGAAATCTGTCCATAATTCTTTACCATAAGCTTTAAGTGTTTCTTTTTCTGTTGCTGTCATTTGTTCAATAATCGTTTCCTTATTATCTAATGTAAATCTGTTACCTGTTGAATCTATGCCTCCATTACCTTGTTGTGGGAATGGATAAACATATTTAGTAATACCTGTTTTCTTATTAAAGTCTTTATCTGATATTCTTGCAGCCGCCATTTCTGGTGTTAATTGTCTCTTACCATTTGCATCATAAGTATAATTTTCACCTTCAAGTCCCCAGTTAATAAGGATTTGAGCTTCCTCTGAACACATCCAATCTAAGAATTCGAAAGCTTTTTCTTGGTTCTCACTAGATGCACAAATACCAATACCATGTCCACCACTAAAACCATAGTCTTTTGTTACAGCTGTTTTAAACTCTTCTGATACAGTTATCGCAAGTGGAGCCGTTGTTCTTTCTTCCATTCCTGCAGCAACAAGTGCTTTTTTAGATTCTCCAGTTCCCCATTCAGGAGTAGCTGTACCAAGTACACGACCAGAAGCAAGTTTAGCAAAATAAACATCTTCTTGTTGTGTGAAAGATTCTGGATCAAGTAATCCAATATCATTCATATGGTTAAGCCATTTCATATAATCTTTTACCCCTGGTGCAAGATATTTATAAACAGCTGTTTGTGCATTATCATCAATAGCCCACTCACCATCATCAGGAATACCAGAAGCAGAAGAAGCTACGTTACCTACAGTAATAAGCCATCTCCAGTCACTTCCCATAAGTGTAAGACCGATAGTATCTTGACCATTGATCTGAGGATATTTATCTTTATAAGTTTTAAGTGCTTCTTCGTACTGTGCAATCGTTTTAATATCTGGATAACCTAATTCTTTTAATACAGCATGTTGAATTTGCATAACGCCATCAGTTTTCCAAGCCGCTGTATGAACACCATAAGTACCCATTGTATAAATATTAGGATCAGCTTCTGAGTATTTTAATCTCTGAATCATATCTCCATAAAGGGCTTTTGTATTGGCACCTTTTTCTTCAATGAAATCATTTAATGGAATAAGTGCTCCTGCATCTACAAGAAGTCCTGTATCACCTTTAGCAAAAATCATATCAGGATAATCACCACTAGCAATCATTAATGGAATTGCTTGCTCATCACCACCAACAGCATGTTCAATTTCTAATGTAACACCTGTTAATTCTTTGATTTTTTCAGCAACTGGATCGGTAAACTCAATATCTTCTGTAATGTCTTTCATAAAAATTTTTAAAGTAACTGGAGTACGATCTTCTAATCCTACAAAACCGTCTGCATCTGCTGATGTGCTTGGTGATGCTTCAGCACTTGCTGATGCACTTGGCTCTGGAGTTGCTGCTGCTTCCTTACCACCATTTCCACCACAACCAGTTAACATACTACCAAATAAACTCATTGCTGCTAAAAAACATATAAACTTTTTCTTTTTCATTTTTTCATCCCCCTCAAATAAGATTTACTTAGAATAATACATCAACTTTTTACGGCTCCTACAATCATCCCTGATACAAAGTAACGTTGTAAGAATGGATACACACATATAATTGGTATAGTTGTGATTACTGTAATAGCCATTTTTATAGATTCTGGGTTAGTCGTAACTTTTTTGAGTCCTTGGGTGTTAATATCTGCCGCCTTTACTCCTGCAGCAGCATTATCTAGTACTTTCATGAGTTCATATTGTAGCGTAGTCAAATAATCTTTTTTAGCATATAAATATGTATCAAACCAACTATTCCATTGTCCTACTGCAACGAATAGAGCAACAGTTGCAATAGCCGGCATACATAGCGGGAATACAACCTTCCAAAAGATTGTTAAATCATTTGCCCCATCCATTTTAGCTGATTCTTGTAATTCAAAGGGCAAGTTATCCATGAAAGATCTTAGAACAATTACATTAAATGCACTAATGAGTGCTGGCCAAATATATACCGAAAACTTATTTATTAAACCTAAGTTTCTAATAACCATATACTCAGGAATAAGTCCACCACTTACATACATTGTAAGTATGAAAAGTACTGCTATAGGCTTTCTAAACATATAATCTTTTCGACTTAATGTATAAGCTAACATTGTAGTACAAAGTACACCTACAACAGTTCCTATAACT
The DNA here is from genome assembly GCA_023393125.1 of Bacillota bacterium. GTDB lineage: Bacteria > Bacillota > Clostridia > Lachnospirales > Cellulosilyticaceae > Cellulosilyticum. The sequence continues at coordinate 36,835 of JAEWMQ010000106.1, read as the reverse complement.
GTTCTTAAAATGGAATTAATAAAGCCTGTAATAATCTTGCTATTTGATTCAAAAATACTGATGTAATTTTGGAATGTAAATTTTCTTGGTATAATATGGATACCACCTCTTACTGTATCAGTTGCATCATTAAAGGAAATGGCTACTACTTGTAAGAAGGGGTATACTGTAATAATTAAAACTACAGTCATCATTAATGCTACTATAGCATCAAAGATGGTAATCTTTTTTAATTTAGCTAACACACGCTTCCCCCCTTTAAATTAGCCTTCCTTCGCCACTTTTCTTAGCCAACGTATTAGCAATAAATATAAGTACGATACCAACAATTGATTTGAACATACCTATGGCTGTACCATACGAGTATCTTACCATTCCAATACCATAATCTAAGGCATATTTATCAAGTACTAGTGATTTGGCAGCAACTGTATTATTTCCTAGTAAGTATTGCTTTTCAAAGCCAATATTAATTAAATTTCCTATAGACATAATTAATAAAATAATGGCTGTTCCCTTAATACCTGGTAATGTAATGTTTTTAATTTGTTGCCACCTATTGGCTCCATCTACTTTAGCTGCTTCATAGAGCTGCACATCTATACTTGTAATAGCTGCTAAATAAATAATAGCATTCCAACCAGTTTCTTTCCAAAGGTCAGATGCTGTAACAATTCCCCAAAACATAGACGGTTTAGCCATAAAATTAATCGGGACACTAATAATATTTAGGTTTATTAGTATCTCATTGATAATCCCTGTAGGTGCTAAGATTTGACCTACAATATTAGCAACTACTACCCAAGATACAAAGTGTGGTAAATATGAAACTGTTTGAATAACCCTCTTGAACTTAAGTGATCTTAACTCATTAAGTAGTAATGCAAAACCAATTGAAAACAATGTACTAAATACAATGGCTAAAATACTCATTCCTAATGTATTTTGCAATGCTTGATAAAACTGTTCTTCTTTAAATAATGCTCTAAAATGTTTTAAGCCTACCCACGGTGATTTAGTAATACCTAATTGCGGCTTATAATCTTGAAATGCCGTAATCCACCCTACTAATGGTAAGTACTTAAAAACAACAACCCATATTACAAAGGGTGCAGACATAGCAATTAAGTATTTCTGTTCTTTCATCTTTGACCAAACAGATGCTTTTTGAATTACTCCGGCGTTTTTGTTTGTTTTAACTAAAATATTACCAACTCCCCTCTGTAAGCTATACATTTTGTTGTATATATCTATCTTAATATAAGTAGTTAATTAAATATACCTCTAAAAATATAGTTATTTGGTGGTAAAAATTATATCTTTCCATACTTATTTTAAACAAATCAAACAAACTGCTCCTCTCATATCTACGCCTTTATTACCTCTATTATTTCCCCTTGCTTAACCTTGCAACATATCATCTGCTTAGCTTCTTCTTTACCTTTTAGTCGTATTTTATCTTTAGATTTCATTGTTATTTCTCCGTCTTTTGTTATATATAAATAGGCTCTTACTAGATGTCCATTTTCCCATTCTATATCCACTGTTATTTTCCCTTTAGCACACAATCCTATTACTTTTCCATTTGGCATTTCTTTAGGTAGAGCTGGTAATAATTCTATGTAATCTTTTCCTTCTTGCAAAAATAACTCACTTATTCCAGCTGTACCCCCAAAATTACCATCAATCTGAAAAGGTGGATGATTATCTAGTAAATTGATCATTGTCGAACATTTAAGCAGCTCCTTTATATTGCTATACGCCAAGTCTCCTTCTTTTAGCCTTGCCCACAAATTAATAATCCATGCTCTACTCCAACCTGTATGGCCTCCACCATAACTAAGGCGCCTTTCTAAAGTTTTCTTAGCTGCTTCTGCCCAATCTGGCGTAGCTTCCTTAGTAATTTGATGTCCTGGATATAATGCAAATAACTGTGAAATATGCCTATGTCCTGGCTCTACTTCTTCGTAATCCTCTCTCCATTCCATAATTTGTCCATACTTGCCAACTCTGATAGGTGGCAATTTTTCTCTCATTTCTTTAAAACACTGAATCTCTTCCTCTACTTCTCCTAGCAACTGACCTGCTTCAATAATAGCTGTGAATAACTCAAATAATATTTGACTATCCATACTTGGTCCTATACATACAGTTCCTTGTTCTCCTGAAGGTAATCGATATGTATTTTCTGGAGAAGTAGAGGGACCTGTTACCAAGTAGCCATTTTCATCTACCATTAAATAATCCTTAAAAAAGTCTCCTGCCCCTTTTAGAAGATGATATTTTTCTTTTAAAAATTTTTCATCTAAAGTATATTCATAATGCTCCCATATGTGTAATACTAACCAAGCTGCCCCCATAGGCCATATAGTTGCTGGCATCCACATATCTTGCGGCGCAGTATCTCCCCATATATCAGTATTATGGTGTGCCATAAACCCATTGCATCCATACATTTGTCTTGCCGTATTCTCGCCGTGTATCTTCATCCGCTCTAAATGGTCAAATAAAGGCGTATGACATTCTGACAAATGACATTTCTCTGCTAACCAATAATTCATTTCTGTATTGATATTAATCGTGTATTTGCTATCCCAAGGTGGTAGCCAGTCTTTATTCCATATGCCCTGTAAATTAGCAGGCAGACCACCTTCTCTACTGCAACTAATTAATAAATAGCGTCCATACTGAAAATACAGGGCTATTAAATCTAAATCTTCCTTATCTTCTCGTATTCTTTCAAGGCGTTCATCTACGGATAAATGATTTAAAGGTTGTCCCATTAAATCTAAGGATAGTCGTTTATATAAACTTTTATAATCAGCGATATGTCTCTCCCTTAATGCCTCATAACCTAGCCTCATGGCTTTTTTCAAACGTTCCTCACAAACTTCTCTTGGTTTACTCTCTTTATAATCCGTAGCCCCGGTTACTAAAATAATAATCTCATTACAGTTTTTTGCATAAAGACGTTGTCCTATATGCTCTACACTTCCTCCTATAGGTATAAGCTGCATCATAAAATGATATCCTATTCCTTCAGTAGAACAAGGACCACTTGAACCATATATACTCATACCATCATCTGTCATCTCTATATCATCATTGTATTTCCACCTATCAATATAAGCCATTAACTCTAGCTGTTCTTCTTGATCACAACTTAAACGAACTGCTAGTATATGATCTGGATTGGAACAAAAATATTCTCTTTCAAATCTTCCTTGTGAATTACTATAGCTTACGCTTGCACATGCCGTTTCTAAATCCAATAACCTTCTATAATCTCTAATATCTTCATCTTGTCCAAAAAGCTTAATATTCAAATCACCTAGTACTGAATATTGCCTTTGCCCATCTGGCGTCCCAAACATACTCATGGATAAAAGCTTTTCTGCTTCACCTATTCTCCCTTGCCATAATAAATCTCTTATCATTGGCAGATACTTTTTAGCATCTTTATTATTCCTATCTCTAAAGGTACCATACCAAAGGCTCTCCTCATTCATTTGAATTAGTTCATTTTTTATGCCCCCAAAAATCATTCCTCCTAAAGCACCATTACCTATTGGTAATGCTTCATTCCAATTCTGTGCAGGTTGCTTATACCATAATATCTGATCTAACATATTCCCACCCCTTGAAATATTTTATTATTATTTTAAATTTATTATAATAATCCATTTATTACAACACTAATTTCTGCTTGTTTTATACCCAATAAAACATGCTTTATTAGCATATAGTTTACTCATTATCTCTTATTAGGTTATTTGCTTTTATCAGCTTTTCATTAGATTTTAATGTCATCTTTTTATTTCAACCCAAAACAAGTACAAAAAATAAAGGAAGTGTTCATCGCTTGAATCACTTCCTTTATAATAACTTCTCCCATTTATTGTAAAAATGCCTTTATTTCTTCCCAATTGCCTAGCAAGCTACCTTGGCATAATTCTGCTGAGCCTCCACCTTTTCCTTGAAACTTCATGTTCAGCTCTTTACAAAGAGGTCGTATGTCTGTTTGCTGACTTCCTAGTGCATATTTGTAGCCAGCTCCATCAGGTGTTACTACTAGACATGTTTTATTTACCTTCTGTAATAAAAGTGTACATAACTTTCTTATTTCATCCGGTACCAGACCTTCCTCACAAATGCAAAGCATTGCATCTTCACTCTTTATATACTCTTCTACTTTATAGGCGAAAAGCTTTTCTTTCGCTTCAGTTAGTTTAAATTTAGTTTCACTTAATTCCTCTTGTAGCTTTTGCAGATGCGTGATAACTTTATCAGACTTAGCTGAAAGCATAGCCATGGCACTACCCACAATTTCCTGCTTTCTAACATAGTCTCTTAATGCTCTTTTACCACAGACTAAGGTCAGTCTAGTGCCACCTCTATGTCTTTCACTACCAATAAATTTAATCATACCGATTTCCCCTGTATACTTTACATGTGTGCCACAACAAGCACATGTATCATAATCAGGTATAGTAACCAGCCTAACATCCTCACTCAGTTCAATTTTTGAACGGTAATTCATTGTACTTACTTCTTGCTGCCCATAAATAGCAGCTTGTACTGGAATATTTCTATAAATCGCTTCATTAGCTAAACGTTCTATCTCTAATATTTGTTCACTCGTTAACTCGCCATCCACATCTGCAGTCATAGTATCTCTACTTAAATGAAAACCTACATTGTTATAGCCGTAATGTTTATTAATAAGACCTGATATAATATGTTCACCACTATGTTGTTGCATCATATCAAAGCGTTTTTCAAAGTCTACCTTACCTACTACGTTGGTACCTACCTCTAAAGGACCATCTACTATATGATAAATCACATGCTCTTTTATACGAACATCTTTAACTTGTACGCCGCCTAACACGCCTTCATCTGCCGGTTGTCCACCTCCTTCAGGATAAAAAGCTGTTTGATCAAGAACCACCTCATATCCTTTCTTACCTTCACTACAACTGAGCACTGTAGCCGTAAAATCAGTTAAATAACTATCTATATAATATAATTTTTTAGTCATTAGTATGCCCTCTTCTCCTGTTTCTACATCCGTTAATTCTATAAAATGCCTTTCAGCTTCACCACTAAAATAGTTGATTTTTTATACTAAAAATGGTTCTATATCAAACTCTAATAATTGCTCCGAAATACATCCTATTGTCTGAGGAATTTTCTTCGCTTGTTTCCCAAAAGCGCCATGTTCATCACTACCCAAGGTAACTAAAAGATTATTACTTTTGCAAAATGCTACGAGGGCCTCTCTTAATCTCTGGGAGTGTGTTGGATAATAACACTCCACACCTTGAATTCCTGCAGCTTTGAACGCCTTTAAAGTTTCTATGACCTCTTCAACTGATGCTTCTTTATTATATTCTCCTGGATGTGCGATTACACTGACACCACCTGCTTCTTTAATAGCCTTGCAAAGTAATTCCAACTCAGGAAAATCATAATCTGAGAAATCACAACCATAAGATTTATAAAACTTAAAGCCTTCAAATAATTCCTTGGTTAAGCCTCTATCAAGAAGATAATGAAGCCCTTTCCAGCCTCCCTTACTTCTATCATAACTATAAGATTCATAATCTGCCATAGAGATAGTCGTATGCTCAAATACAAGCTTTTGAATTAAATCTGAATTCATACGGTCTAACTCAGAACTTGCTTTTTCAATAAGCTCCATCAGCGCTTTTGAAGTTTCAAAACCATAAGCTAATAAATGATATTCTCTCCCTTTATGCTTACAATTAATCTCGACTCCTCTAATCACCTTAATATCATAAATCTCTCCTAATCTCTGTAACTCTTCCCATGAATCTAATTTGTTATGATCTGTAATAGCAATTGCATCAAGTCCTTGTCTTTTTGCCTCAACAACTATTTCTTCTGGCGACATAGTACCATCTGAATAATAGGTGTGTAAATGAAAATCTATTCTCATCTTACTAATTCTCCTTTAAATTTCCAATTACTATTTATTATCTACTTTTCTAATTCTAGTTCAACTTCTACACCGTAATGATCAGAAACAATCTCCTTATAATCACCATTAAAAATTACCTTTGAACTTATAACCTTTAATGCTTTATTTGCTAAAATAAGATCAATGCGTAGGTCTACTTTATTACCTTTCCATCCTGCTATTTCACCTTGTACAGTAACTCCTCTGTCTTTTTCCCTTGCTAAGGTATAAGTATCATAGAACCCCTTATCTAATAAATAATCATAACCTTCTTCTCTAATATTAGCGTTATTATTAAAATCCCCCATAAGTAAAACTAACTTATCCGAATTTACTTCCTCCATTAATCGGTCACATTGATACTTAAAAGGTTCTACTTCATCATGCCACCAACCTAAATGACAAGAATATAAATCTATCTCTTGTCCTTTATACGCTACTGTCACTTTAACAATTTTTCTTGCTTTTACATCGTCTCTATCTTGGCTCTTACTTACTGTAAAACAATCCGTATGTATAATCGGCATCTTACATAAAATAGCAGAGCCCTCCTCATATTCATTTCTTACAACTTTAGATAAGTCCCAAAAAGCATTGTATTTAGGACCGCCTATTTCTTCTATTAATTGCTGTAATACCAGCATGAAATTATCTTCTCTTAAATGCCCATCTTCTAGGTAAGGTGAAACTGTACTTTGATTTACTTCTTGGAGGGCAATCATATCATAATCTCTTTCTTTTATTACTTTTGCCAAGTAATGTAACTTTTCCTCTTGATTTTCTTCTCTCCATGAATGTGTGTTTAATGTCAATATTCTCATGCTAGCTGCTCCTTTTGTAGTAAACTCATTGTATTATTTCTTTATCTATGAGTTTACTACAAAAAGAGACAGGAGACAAATAACACTTCGGGTTATCTATCTCCTGTCCTCTATTAATCTCTCATATAAAGAGTGTATAAATTATCTTTCTGCTAAGCGTAAATATGACTCATATCTTATTCTAGCATTTTCCTCTGCCATTTCGAAGAGTTCTTCTGCTTGGTTTGGATATTGTTTTGCAAGTGATGAGTAACGTACTTGTGCCATAATGAAATCTCTGAAGCTAGTTGTTGGTTCTTTTGAATCAAGGATAAATGGATTTTTACCTTTATCAACATTTGGATTATAACGATATAAATGCCAGTAACCAGATTTAACAGCTTGATCTTCATTAGCTACAGTACGTCCCATACCTTCTCTTAGTCCATGGCTAATACATGGTGCATAAGCAATAATAATAGATGGACCTTGATGTGCTTCTGCTTCCATAATAGCTTTCATAAATTGGTTCTTATCAGCACCAATAGCTACTTGAGCCACATAAACATTGCCATAGCTCATCATCATCATACCTAAATCTTTCTTACGTGTCTTTTTACCAGATGCAGCGAATTTTGCAATAGCTGCTGCTGGTGTTGCTTTAGAAGATTGACCACCAGTATTTGAGTAAATTTCTGTATCAAATACTAATACATTAACATCTTCACCAGATGCTAATACATGATCAAGGCCGCCATAACCAATATCGTATGACCAACCATCTCCACCAAGCATCCATACAGAACGTTTAACAAGATAATCTTTCTTATCTTCGATTTCTGCAAGAAGTGCTTTAGCTACTGGGTCAGTAATTGTATTACTTTCAAGTACTTCCAATACTTTAGCACTTGCTGCTTTAGAAGCTTCCCCTAAGTTCATTACTTCTAGCCATTCACTAAATGCTGCTTTAGCTGTTTCATCAATGTCTAAGTCAACTAATTCTTGCATTACATTAGCTAATTTACTTCTCATTTGATTGACACCAAGGCTCATACCAAGACCATATTCAGCATTATCTTCAAATAAAGAGTTAGCCCATGATGGTCCTTTGCCTTCACTATTTTTAGTATATGGTGTAGATGGCGCTGAACCACCCCAAATAGAAGAACAACCTGTGGCATTAGCAATCATCATACGATCACCAAAGAGTTGTGTTACAACTTTGATATAAGCTGTCTCACCACAGCCTGCACAAGCACCTGAGAACTCAATAAGTGGTGTCTTGAATTGGCTATTCTTAACATTCATAGTAATCTCTAAATTATCTTTACTACTTACTTCTTTCATAGCAAAGTTCCAGTTTGCATCTTCAACTTCAGTTTGAGTAGCAATTGGTTTCATAACTAAAGCTTTAGTTTTAGCTGGACAGATATCAGCACAGTTACCACAACCTGTACAGTCATATGGGCTAACTTGTATTCTATAAGTTAAGCCTTCTAAACCTTTTCCAATTGCTTTCTTAGTTGCAAATGTACTTGGTGCTTTTGCCTGTTCTTCTTCTGTTAAAAGCACTGGTCTAATACATGCATGTGGACAGACAAATGAACATTGATTACATTGAATACAATTATCAATCTCCCATTCTGGTACTTCAATAGCAATACCACGTTTTTCATAAGCAGCTGTTCCACATGGGAAAGTACCATCCTCAATGCCATTAAATGCACTTACAGGAAGTTTATCTCCTTCTTGAGCATTCATAGGGCGTAAGATGTTAGTAATGAATTCTGGTTCATCTACTACTGCCGCTGCTTCTTCTACCACACTTGCCCAGCTAGCTGGAACATTCACTTTAACTGCAGCTTCAAAACCACGGTCTATAGCTGCATAATTCATATTAACAACTTTTTCACCTTTTTTACCATAAGCTTTAACTACAGCTTCTTTTAAGTATTTAATAGCATCTTCTTCTGAAATAATATTAGCTAATTTAAAGAATGCTGATTGCATAACCATGTTAATACGATTACCAAGACCTACTTCTCCTGCAATCTTAGTTGCATTAACAGTGTAGAATTTAATCTCGTTTTCAGCTATGTATTTTTTCATATGTGCTGGAAGATTAGCTTCTAATTCACTTTCATCCCAAAGGCAGTTAAGTACAAATACTCCGCCCTTTTTAAGCCCTTTTAATAAATCATATTGATAGACATATGATTGATTGTGACAAGCAATATAATCTGCTTCATCAATTAAATAGGTTGAACGAATAGGTGTATCACCAAAACGCAAGTGAGAAATAGTTACTCCACCTGATTTTTTAGAATCATATGCGAAATATGCTTGTGCATATTTATCTGTATGATTACCAATAATTTTAATAGCTTGTTTATTAGCTCCTACTGTACCATCCGAACCAAGTCCCCAGAATTTACATCTTACTGTTCCTGGTTCAGCAATTTTTAATTCATCTTTGTAAGTTAATGAAGTAAAGGTTACATCATCATTAATACCTACTGTAAATGCTGTTTTTGGCTCAGCACTTATCAAGTTATCAAATACAGCTTTAATCTCTGTAGGTGTTGTATCTTTTGAACCTAGACCATAACGTCCACCAATAATCATAGGCGCATTAGCTTTACCATAGAATGCTGAACATATATCTAAGTAAAGTGGTTCACCAGCTGAACCTGGTTCTTTTGTACGATCTAATACACAAATACGTTTTACTGTACTTGGAATAGCTTCAAGTAAGTGTTTTGTAGAGAAAGGTCTATATAAGTGAACTTTAACGAGGCCATATTTAGCTCCTCTTTTATTAAGTTCTTCGATAGTTTGTTCAATCGTTTCTGTTACTGAACCCATTGCTACAAGAATTTCTTCTGCATCATCAGCACCATAATAATTAAATAAACCATAGTTTCTACCTGTTAATTTGTTAATTTCTCCTATGTACTCTTCAACAATAGGTACCAAGTTATTATAGAATTTATTACTAGCTTCTCTTGTTTGGAAGTAAATATCTGGATTTTGTGCAGTTCCTCTTGTAACAGGGTGGTTAGGAGAAAGTGCATTATCTCTAAATGCTTTAAGCGCATCTTGATCTACAAGCTTTGCAAAATCATCATAATTAATTGCTTCTACTTTTTGAATCTCATGAGAAGTTCTAAAGCCATCGAAGAAATGTACAAAAGGAATTCTTCCCTTAATTGCAGCAAGATGAGCTACTGGTGCAAGGTCCATAACTTCTTGTACAGAGCCTGTTGCAATCATAGCGCAGCCTGTTTGTCTTGTAGCCATAACGTCTTGATGATCACCAAAGATATTAAGAGCTTGAGCAGCAAGAGCACGGGCACTTACATGGAAAACGCCTGGTAAAAGTTCCCCTGCAACTTTGTACATATTAGGAATCATTAATAACAAGCCTTGTGAAGCTGTAAAAGTAGTTGTTAAAGCACCAGCTTGAAGTGAACCGTGGAAAGCTCCTGCAGCTCCTGCTTCTGATTGCATCTCTACTACATTAACAGTTTGTCCGAAAATATTTTTCCTTCCTTGAGCAGACCATTCGTCAACTACTTCTGCCATAGTTGATGAGGGGGTAATTGGATAAATTGCAGCAACATCCGTAAAAGCATAAGCAACATAAGATGCAGCTGTATTACCATCAACAGTCATCATCGTTTTTCCCATATTATCTCTCCTTTTAAATTATTAATAATACAAGTTATTAAAATACTGTTTTTAGTATTCTAAATAATTTTACGCTTTTGTCTAATATTTGTAAACATGTTGTAGCTAATATATTGTGTTTTTGTAAATTATTTATACTTTTATTTAGAATTTTTTTATAATCCAACTAGCAAAAAGGACAATTTTTTTCAAATAACTTAGTTAAAATTGCTTATACGTCTCTCTGTTATGTATTTTTATTTGAACTTATTGATATATTTTCAAGCAGCCACCTTGTAGATTGCTCTATATATTCTAGTTGATTAGATGCATCAAAGTGCTCTATATTGAGAATCCCCTCATATCCCATAGCCTCTAGTTTCTCTAATATCTCCTTAATCTTAATGATACCTGCGCCTACTGGAGTAGAAAATAGAGCTGTTCCATCAGCTGCTATCTTAGCTAGTTCCTCTCCTTTCATAGCAGTACTTCGATCTTTGACATGGACATAGACAATATAATCCTTTAGTAGTTCAAAGGCTTCTATCTCATCTTCTCCTAGATACCTATAGTTTCCCGTATCAAAAGTATGCTTTAATCCTGGAACCTGCTCCATAAACCATAATATTTCTGTAGCAGTCGTATAAGGCGCACAAGTATTATCATAATCCTCAAGAGTAACTGTAATCCCCTTATCCTTAGCATAATCACACATTAATCTTAGAGCCTCCACCATGCGCATTATAGCTTGCTCACGCTTTTCACCTGGCTCTTCTTTTAAGAACCCTGGAATTACTAGTACAAACTTAGCTCCCATATGCTCAGCTAAGTCAATTAATTCATAGCCTGCTTCACCTGTCTCCTCATATCCAAAATCAAAATGTTTATAAATACAGCTAATATTTAGCCCAGAGGCCTTCAATAATAATTTCATTTCTATAGTGAAAGGTGCCAGCTCTTCATAAGAGCATCCTATAGATTGAATTCCCATACTTCTCACTTGCTTTAATACTTCCGAAAGTGATAATCCTGTTTGCTCACTTGCCAATAAAATATGATTGTAACAAACCGATAGCTTCATATAGCATCCCTCCCATCAACTTATCTTTATCTCTTTCTCTATAAAATTGATTCAAGCAAAAAATTATGTCAAATGTTCTCCATTAGATTTACTATATGACACAAAAAAAATTAAATCAATACAATATTATCCAATATTTAAAATTATTATAAATATATTTTGTTTTATTAGTTAAACTATACCCTAGATTTCATTATAATATCTATGAAATTCTTCTTAATTGCTAAAAAAGAGAAGACACGTTCTAACAGTATGTCTTCTCTTTCTGTATATAATCTATTAACTGTTTAGCTAAAAACCTGTTCGGCTAAACGTTTATAATTTTCATAGCGTTCCTTTGCATACTGCTCTGTAAGTTCAAACAGATGCTCAGCATGTTCTGGAAACTGTTTCATTAAAGCAGAATAGCGTACTTGAGCCATTATGAAGTCTCTAAAGCTTTCTTTTGGTTCTTTTGAGTCTAAGGTAAATGGATTTTTACCTTGCTCTTTAAGAGCTGGATTATAGCGATATAAATGCCAGTACCCACATTTAACAGCTTGTTCTTGATTAGCTGTTGTCTTGCCCATACCTTCTTTTAACCCATGACTAATACATGGTGCATAAGCAATAATAATAGATGGACCCTCATGTGCTTCTGCTTCCATAATAGCCTTCATAAATTGATTTTTATCTGCTCCCATAGATACTTGGGCTACATACACATTACCATAGGTAATCATCATTAGACCTAAATCTTTTTTTCGAGATTTCTTACCAGAAGCAGCGAACTTAGCAATAGCTGCTGCTGGTGTAGATTTAGAAGCTTGACCTCCTGTATTAGAATAAATCTCTGTGTCAAATACCAGTACATTAACATCTTCTCCTGATGCCATGACTTGATCAAGACCACCATAGCCAATATCATAAGCCCAACCGTCACCACCTAAAATCCAATGTGAACGTTTAACAAGATAGTCTTTTCTTTCTTTAATTTCATTAATTAAAGTCTGAACTGCTTGGTCAGCTGATATATCTTTTTCTAATACTGCTAGAACCTCATCACTTATTCTTCTAGACTGAGTTCCAGAATCTTTAGTACTTAACCACTCATTAAAGATCTCTTTCATCTGTTCAGCAATAGGCATCTCTAGTAGCATCCTCATGTTGTCTTCAATCTTATTCCTCATTTGTTTGACGCCTAGATACATCCCAAGTCCATATTCAGCATTATCTTCAAATAAAGAATTAGCCCAGGAAGGCCCTTGACCTTTTTCATTGACGGTATAAGGTGTAACAGGTGCAGATGCTCCCCAGATTGAAGAACACCCTGTAGCATTGGCAATCATCATACGGTCCCCAAAGAGTTGTGTAATAACTTTAATATAAGCTGTCTCACCACAGCCTGCACAAGCACCTGAGAATTCATGAAGAGGTTGTCTAAATTGGCTACCTTTAACAGTATGAGGTGCCATGACATCTCCCTTATTAGAAATCTTAGAAACTGCATATTCCCAATTAGGGACTTCCTTTTCTACCTGAGTATGAAGTGGTTTCATCACAAGTGCTTTACCTTCTTTTTTACCAGGACAAATATCAGCACAGTTCCCACACCCTGTGCAGTCCATAGTATCTACCTGAATGCGATAACCAAACTCACCCATATCCTTCCCCATTGCTTTAAGTGTTACAAAGCTTTCTGGTTTATTACTTTCTTCTTCACTGTTTAAAAGGTATGGTCGTATCGTAGCATGTGGACAAATAAACGAACATTGGTTGCACTGAATACAGTTCTCTTTGATCCACTCTGGTACATTAATAGCTACACCTCGCTTTTCATAAGCTGCACTACCACTTGGGAAAGTACCATCCTCAATGCCATTAAATGTACTTACTGGAAGATCATCACCTTCTTGTCTACTCATAGGACGTAGTATTTTAGTTACAAACTCTGGTTCATCAAGACTTCCTTCCTCTGCACTATCTGCTGTTTTCCAAGCCTCTGGTATATTAACTTTAACTGCTGCTTCAAGTCCTCTATCAATAGCAGCATAGTTCATATTTATAACCTTTTCACCTTTTTTGCCATAAGCTTTAACCACTGCTTCTTTTAAATACTCCGCTGCTTCGGCTTCTGGTATAATACCTGTTAGTTTAAAGAAGGCTGCTTGCATGATCATATTAATGCGGTTACCAAGTCCTATTTCAGAAGCAATTTTAACAGCATTTACAGTATAGAATTGAATCTCATTTTCTGCGATAGTACGTTTCATAGCAGCTGGCAAATTTTCTTCTAATTCTTTTTCATCCCATAAACAGTTAAGAACAAATACTCCGCCTTTTTTCAGTCCCTTTAATACATCATATTGATGCACATAAGATTGATTATGACAGGCAATGTAATCTGCTTCGTCGATAAGATAAGGAGCGTTAATAGGCTCTTTACCAAAACGAAGATGTGACATGGTTAAGCCGCCAGACTTTTTAGAATCATAGTCAAAGTAGGCTTGAGCATACATATCCGTATAGTTACCAATAATCTTAATAGCTTGTTTATTAGCACCAACTGTACCATCTGAGCCTAATCCCCAGAATTTGCAACGTACTAAATCTGGTACTTGAAGCTTAAGTGGTTCTCCTGTACTAATAGAAGTATGAGTAACATCATCATCAATACTCACAGTAAATTGATTTTTAGGTGTGCTACTTATAAGATTTTCTACTACGGCTTTAATATCTGTTGGCGTAGTATCTTTAGACCCTAGCCCATAACGTCCTCCAATAATCATTGGTGCATCTTCTTTTTCATAGAATGCAGCACGTACATCCAAATAAAGTGGTTCTCCTATAGCACCAGGTTCTTTGGTACGATCAAGTACGCAAATACGTTTAACACTCTTTGGCATCGCTTTAAGGAAGTGCTCTACCGAAAAAGGTCTGTAAAGATGTACTTTAACAAGACCTAGCTTTTGTCCTTTAGCATTTAAAGCATCTATCGTCTCTGCAATAGTGGCTGTTACAGATCCCATAGCCACAATAATATTTTCTGCATCCTCTGCTCCATAATAATCAAAAAGTCCGTATTTTCTACCAGTCAGGGCATTCATCTTTTCAATATATTCTTCTACAATAGGTACTAGCGCTTCATAAAATTTATTACTTGCTTCTCTTGTTTGGAAATAAATATCTGGATTTTGCGCTGTACCACGAATAACAGGGTGATTAGGAGATAAAGCTCTATCTCTAAATGCTTGAAGTTCTTCCAGAGGCATCAGTTTTGCTAAATCTTCATAATCAACTGCTTCTACTTTTTGAATCTCATGAGACGTTCTAAAACCATCAAAGAAATGAACAAAAGGTACGCGGCCCTTAATGGCTGCAAGATGTGCTACTGGCGCTAAGTCCATAATCTCTTGAACAGAACTCGTTGCAAATAAAGCGCAGCCTGTTTGCCTTGTAGCCATAACATCTTGATGATCACCAAAAATCGAGAGAGCTTGAGCAGCTATGGCTCTGGCACTCACATGAAAAACACCAGGTAAAAGCTCTCCTGATACCTTATACATATTAGGAATCATAAGTAGTAAACCTTGTGAAGCAGTAAAAGTAGAGGTTAAAGCACCTGCTTGAAGTGAACCATGGAAAGCACCTGAAGCTCCTGCTTCAGATTGCATCTCTACTACATTAACAGTCTGTCCAAATATATTTTTCTTGCCTTGCGCCGCCCATTCATCCACTTGTTCAGCCATAGGCGTAGATGGTGTGATTGGATAAATAGCTGCCACATCAGTGTATGCATAAGCTATATATGCTGCCGCTGTATTACCATCTACAGTCATCATTACTTTTCCCATTTTATCTTTCCTCTCTAATGTCTTAACTTTAAGCTTAATGTATTTATATAATCTCTTCTATTTTTCACTTCGTTAGTGTTACACATTAAGAAGCAATTCATACTTGCTTTATGAAAAAGACATTTCTAAATGAACGATCATTGGCTATTACGAAAAAAAGAGAGGAAATGACTATCATTTCCTCTCTTTTTACTACGAATAAGCCATCCATTAGTTATTGATAATAATGGCTAATAGATTATGATTTACTACTTTTATTTAATACTCTCATACTGACTACAACCAGGCTCTAAATCAAACTCCAGTACTTTTAATACCTGCTCAGCTATTGGACGTTCTACGCCTTTATAAGGATAGGAGTGAATGTGAATAGCCGGATTAAAGTTAAGCTCAATAATAGCATAAGGTGACTTTTCATCACTATAATCTTCTAACATCATATCTACACCACAGAATTTTGCTCCTACTGCCTGAGCTGCACGAACAGCTATCTCTTTAAAGCGATTTGGAACCTCATCTGTGTAATCAATACTATCTCCACCTGTACTAATATTAGAATTCTCTCTCAAATAAACTATTTCTCCTTGAGATGGAATGTAGTCAAAATCTAAGTCTCTTTGTTTTAGGAATAAAGCACTACTTGCATCTAAATTAATCTTTTCTAGCGGCGTTTTATAACCTTTACCTCTTAAACTATCTTGATTTTTTATAGCTACTAACTCTGTTATCGTATGTTCTCCATCTCCTATAACATTAGCTGGAACACGGTGAAGTATGCCTGCCACTTGATCTCCTATCACGAGGAAACGATACTCCTTACCTTTTGCAAATTCTTCAATTAAGACTGTATCATCATGTTCAAAACCTATCTCAAGTGCTTTTCTTATATCTACCTCGCTAGCTCCTTGTGTAAAAATGCTAATGCCTTTACCAAAATTAGTGGATTTAGGCTTTACTACAATAGGCTTATTAGCATAGCCCTTAGCGGCTAACTCTAAACTTTGTCCTTTAAAAACCTCAATACCTTTTGGTACACAAACTTGATGTTTCTCTAATACCTTCTTAGTAACGGTTTTATTTTCCATCATTAACATCGTCATATAACTATCTTTGGCTGTCTTAGTAGCTTGTTTTACATACTCTGTATGTGCTGCTTGAGTAAGAGCAATAAAGTTATCACTTTGGTCTAGTACCTCAACTTTTATCCCCCTCTTAATAGCTTCTTTCATAAGAATTTGAGTTGAAAGTTCCATGTCCTCATACCCATATAGTTTATAACGATTTGCATAGGCATCTTCTTTATAAACTTTTGCTAGCTCTACCTGCCCTTTTAGATATCCTTTTTGCTTAGAAAGCTCTGTCATTTGGGCAGCATAAGTAAGCTCTGGATGATGTACTTTTTTAATCATCTCATCAATAATGCTAGATTTATTAAGGCCTAAAGTATTATCCATTTCTTTCATCTCATTTAAAATTGATAGGGCCCACTCTGTCTTAGTTATCTCTCGTCCTTCCTTACTCAGCCAAACTTCTAGTAAGCCAGCTTTGGCAATTAAACGTTGATTATTATTAGCTTCTTCTTGCCAATTACTTAGCTCCTCTTTACTTTCTTCTTTTACAAGGAGATATAACATAAATAAGTGTAAAAACTCTAAGTCCTGTAAGCTAATACCACCTTTTTCAAAAGGATTGTTATCAATACTTCTAACTTCAATATATAAAATACCTTCCTGTCTTAGGGATTCAAGTAGCTTTGTATTATCCTTTGCCTTAGGCCTGATTTGACTATAAAGTTCTTTATGACTTTGAATTATGCCATCTGCTACAAACCCTTCAATACTTTTCACATAGGACTCTACACTGGAGTAATCTGGGTAAAGATCAATATGATTTTTATAGCCACATTCACCATTACGATAAGATATAGCTCCTGGATTTGTAAAGCTCTCTTCATCTATCTTGTTTAAATGACGTGTGCACTCTGTGGCATAGGTTTTATGAAATACAGGTGTAGCTCCTAATAAATAAATAAGCAGCCAACGATATCTCAAATAATTTCTTGCCATTTTTAAATAAATACTATCTTTAAAATGTTGATAGCTAAGTGAAGTATTGCTCCCTTCATAAAGCTTTTGTATAAAATTCTCTTCAAAGGAGAAATTATAATGTATCCCGGAAATAAGTTGCTTTTTACCACCATATTTCTTAAGTAATTCCTCCCTATAGAGTCTTGCTTCTTGGCAAGTTTTACAATCTCTATACTCTGCAATAGGAATATGTTCATCTTCTGGTATATGGCAAGGCATGGAACCTGGCCATATATATTCTTCTCCTATATTAAGTGCAACAATATCATATAAAACATTCAAATAATCATACACCCTTTGACTACCCTCTAAATTAGGTGTAATAAGCTCTACTTGGCTTTCAGAAAAATCTGTAGTAATATATGGGTTTTTAAGTTTATCTCCAAATACTGATGGATGCTTGGACATAGCAAGTTTTCCCTTAGGTGTTACTCTAAGCCCCTCTCTCTCAATACCAATACTTGCAGCTAATAATTCTTCTCTATTAAATAATTGCTTTAATTGATTAAGCATAAAATCTCCTTCCACTTACATTAATGTCTGTTAAGTAATAATGATTACAAAATAGTATACCTCATTTTTATGAAAAGCTAAACAATAATTCAATTTTAATAATTTCTTGTTTTTTTGTTGGTTTATTGGAACCTTATTATACCATTTTTCGTCATAAATATTATAAATATACTTACATTTTATTATTACATGTTATCATTTTAAACTAACTATTAATAACTTTATTTGAAGGAGACAACAATGAGAAAACAATTTGGAATGGCAATAGCCGCATTAGCACTCAGCGTAGCTATTGTAGGGTGCAGTTCTAAAGTACCAACTTCATCAGAAACAAATCTAAATGAAACAAATACAGAGGCTCCCTCTACTTCACAGCCGCAGCAGGCTACTACTGAAGATTCAGCCGAAGAACCTGAAGCTAGTATCACCCCTGAAGAAAGTACTGAGCCAGAAGAGAGTGCAAAACCGGAAGAGAGTACTAAGCCAGAGCCTACTACTAAACCTGAAGAAAGTACTCAGCCACAAGAGAGTATAAAACCGGAACCCACAAAAAAACCTGTGGCAACCTCTAAGCCTCAAACAAGTGCAAAACCAGAGTCCACTACCAAACCACAAACAACACCTAAACCAGAAGCTAGTACTAAGCCTGTGGCAACTCCAAAACCTGAAGCAACGCCTACCCCAGAGCCATCATCTAGTCCTGAATCAACAGGCCTAAGTGCTAGTGAAATTTATAATAAAATCGTAGAAGGACTTGATTTTTCATCTCAAATGGATGTAGATGATACCTTATTACAAGATCTCTATGGCATTGATGCTAGCCTTCTAGACAGCTACTGCGTTAAAATGCCGATGTTAAGCTTCAGCATTTCAGAAGTTGGTGTATTTAAGGTTAAAGATATAAAAGACGTTCCTACTATTGTAGCAGGCATAAATAAGAGAGCTGAAAGTGTTGGACAAATGCTTTATCCGTCTCTTGTTGAAACTTTTGAAGGCAGAAAAATAATTACTAGAGGAAATTACATATTATTTGCTATGGATGAGGCAGCAGGTACTATTGCTGGAAATTTTAATCGCCTCATTAAGTAAGGAGTTTTAATCTATGGTATTTAGTAGTTTATTATTTTTATTTATATTTTTACCTGTTTTTCTAGCAATCTACTTTATACTCCCTAAAAAGCTACGCAACTTCATACTATTTATAAGTAGCCTCATGTTTTATGCATGGGGCGAACCTATTTATGTGTCTATTATGATTTTCTCTACAGTACTTGACTACACCTGTGGATACATCATTGATCGCTTTAGGGAGCACAAACTTATTCCTAAGTTAGGGCTTGCTCTATCCATTTTTGGAAATTTAGGGATGTTAGGTTTTTTCAAATATGCTGATTTCTTTATTAGTAACACTAATAAACTTTTAGGAACACACTGGGATCTACTTCGCATTGCCTTGCCTATAGGTATTTCTTTCTATACCTTCCAAACCATGTCCTACACTATCGACCTATATCGTGGTAAAATTCAAGTTCAAAAAAACATCATTACCTTTGGTGCTTATGTAGCAATGTTTCCTCAACTCATTGCTGGACCTATTGTTACTTACAGTACAGTTGAAAAAGAACTTAACCACCGAAATGTCACTTTTGAAGATTTTGGAGTAGGTGTTATGCGTTTTATTGAAGGACTTGGAAAAAAAGTGCTTATTGCTAATAACATCGGCCTTTTGTGGGATCAAATGCTGACTACCTCTACCAATGAATTATCTATCATAGGTGCTTGGCTAGGTGCTATCGCCTTTGGACTTCAACTTTACTTTGACTTTAGTGGTTACTCTGATATGGCCATTGGTCTTGGGCGTATGTTAGGTTTTCGTTTTCCTGAAAACTTTAATTACCCTTATATTGCTAAAAGTGTCTCTGATTTTTGGAGAAGATGGCATATGACTTTAACAGGTTGGTTCAGAGATTACGTATACATTCCTTTAGGCGGAAATCGTGTAAGCAAACCACGTTTCTATCTTAACATTTTTATTGTATGGTTTTTAACAGGCTTCTGGCACGGTGCTGGCTGGAACTTTATCCTTTGGGGCGTTTTATTTGCAGTACTGATGATTATAGAACGTAGCTTTTTATTAAATTATCTAGAAAAATTGCCTAGCTTTATTTCTAGATTTTATCTTTTATTCGTTATAACCATAAGCTGGGTACTTTTTGCCCATGACTCCTTAGGACAAGCTATTTCCTATCTAAAGGTTATGTTTGGTATAGGTAATAATAGCATCATTAATACATCTACATTATATGCTATCACCAATTTTTATGTCCTACTTATTCTTGGTATACTCTTTGCAACACCACTGATGAATAAGCTTAAAGCACGCCTTAATGAATGGGCTCTCTTTCTATTTTATATAGGTATCCTCTTCTTAAGCACTGCTTATTTAGTAGATGCTACATTTAACCCATTCTTATATTTTAGATTTTAGGAGGTAAAACATGAAGCAAAAATTACCTTTTATAATGGGCATTACTTTTGTTCTTTATATTTTTACTTTCTTTGGCCTACAATTATTAGCCAAAGATAAAACTTTTTCAGAATTAGAAAATCGTAATTTAAGTACTAAACCTACTTTTACGCTACCAGGCTTATTAGATGGTTCTTATGGCGAATCTTTTGAGACTTATATAGCTGATCAGTTTCCTTTCAGAAACCAATTCATTTCTACTAAGGCCTATAGCGAACTCCTTTTACAAAAAAATGATAATAATGGTGTCTATATTGGAGAAGATGGTTACTTTCTTCAAGATTTCGATACACCTGATTTAGATTTGGCAGCTAAAAATGCTGGGTATATTAATGAACTTGCCAAGGAATTTACGGTTTATGTAGGACTTGCACCTACTGCAACCAAAGTCCTTGAAGATAAACTTCCAAACTATGCTACGCCATATGATGAAGCTACTTATATCTCCAGCTTTTACAATGAACTTTCTGATCAGGTTACTAAGCTAGACCTTTTTAATACCTTAAAAAATCATAAAAAAGAGTCTATCTACTATAAAACAGATCATCACTGGACTACTTTAGGGGCTTACTATGCTTACACCACTTTTTGTCATGCAGCAAATCTTGTTCCCTTATCTTTAGAGGATTTTAAAATCGAAGAAGTCAGTGATGCTTTCTATGGTACCCTGTTCTCCAAAGGTAACTTCAGCTTTGCTACCCCTGATACTATCCAAATTTTTCACCCTAAGCAAGCTGAGACATTAGAAGTAACCTATGAGGCAACTGGAAAAACCACTTCTACTCTTTATGAGTATAGTCATTTAAATACAAAGGATAAATACAGCGTTTTCCTAGATAATAATCATCCTTTAATTAAAATTAAAACATCTGTTAAAAATGGACGTAAACTTTTAGTCATTAAAGATTCCTATGCTAATTCCTTTATTCCATTTTTAACTCAGCACTATGAGGAGATTCAGGTTATAGACTTACGTTTGATGAATGTTCCTGTTGCAACCTTTGCAAAAGAAGCCAGCATATCAGAAGTTCTTTTACTTTATAACGTACAGAACTTCAGTGTAGAAGCTAAGCTAAGTCTACTCCTCAAATAACTTGTATCAAACACAACATTTATTTTCTAACTCAGTAAAAAGTGTCTGTTTATTTTATGTAGCAGACACTTTTTATTAACTGTTTACTATTTAGTTAATCAATTTCAGCACGTGAAAACAAATCTAAAATAAGCTCTGAATCTTCACAGGCTTCTTTAAAAGCTAAAATAAATTTCTTTAGTGCTTCTGAATCATCACAACAAGCACAAAACATACCTGCTTCTGAATCAAACTCTATATCTTCTAATAACTCTTCGCACTTTTCTTCAAGAAATACCCGAGCTAAAGCCTCCCAATCATATCCGTTTCCTTCACAACCTTCATCTTCTCTAGACTCAAAAATTTCTGGCTTATAATCTCTAGCATTTAAACATACAGAAAAACTACCACTGGTATCATTCCACCAAAAAGGTTTTATACGCTTTTCAAAATTCATAATAACTCCCCTTTTAATTTACTTTATTTTCCACTCACTACTAATCATAGTTTTTTTATTCTCTTTGTCAATATGAAATTTCAAAATTTTATCACATATTTGTAGTACAATATAAATAATATACTATAAACAAAGTAGCTATTATCTTTTAAATAACTTAAAATAAAACCATCAACAAAATGAAGGAGAACACTATGTTAAATGACAGTATAACGGTATTTTTACAAGATACTCTAGACTTTTGGCCTCATTTAAATACAACTGAGCGAAATAATATTATCACACATACCTCTATCGCCCATTTTACTAAAGGAGAAACGTTGCGACGTGGTGATCAAAACTGCATGGGACTTATTATGATTCGCTCAGGGCAGCTTAGAGTTTATATGCTTTCAGAAGAAGGAAAGGATATTACACTCTTTCGTTTAGCTCCTGGAGAGCTTTGCCTACTGTCT
The DNA here is from genome assembly GCA_023393125.1 of Bacillota bacterium. Lineage (GTDB taxonomy): Bacteria > Bacillota > Clostridia > Lachnospirales > Cellulosilyticaceae > Cellulosilyticum. The sequence goes on along the minus strand of JAEWMQ010000106.1, from coordinate 14,358 downwards.
GCTTCTTGTATCTTAAGCCAGATTACTTTTGATGTACACATTGATGTTGAAGAGCCCTGTGAGCTTGTATCTGTTTCTTCCCATGCTCTTTCTGAAATCATGACTCATAATATCTATGTGGAAAATTTCATTTACAAACGTTTAGTAGACCGTTTTTCAGATGTCATGTGGGCTATGGAACAAATTCTTTTTATGAGCTTTGACAAGCGCTTAGCCATCTTCTTAGTAGATGAAATGTCTAAGACTCATTCAACAACCCTGCGCCTTACTCACGAACAAATCGCTAAATATATAGGTAGCGCTAGAGAAGTGGTATCACGTATGCTTAAATATTTTTCAAACGAAGGTATTGTAGAACTTTCTAGAGGTGGTATTACTATTATTAATCCTGTAAAACTTAAATCCCTTATTTAAAATTTAAGGGACTACTCTCTAAGTCGTGGTAGTCCCTTATACTATAAGCCTATTGATTTGGTCTTAAATAGGTTAGTCAATTATTCTTCATGCTAATGAGTATCCCTTCTTTAATAAATGGCACTAATAAATGATAGTCCATTAATTGTGTATGTTTCGGTCTAGCTTCCTTAATATCATAGTTTTGGAACTTGCTATTTGTTATGACTATTCCTTTATTAGCTTTATAAATTTTCATATCCTCATAAACTTTTTGAGTGGTTTCCTTCCATGACACACCATCTATGTCCGCCTTATACTTAATGCAAATAGCAATAACCTCTTTTTTTCTTTTTGCAACTAAATGAATGCCTACCTCATCTTCTTCTGGAATACACTCTACCTCATATCCCTTTGTTTGATACAAATCTGCTATAAGTTTCTCAAAACCTTTATCACCTATTTTATTTAAATCTTCTTCAATACTTTTTATATGAATCTCACCATAAGGTCCATTTTCTTCTCCAAAGCTTCCTTTCCTATATAGTCCACTAAAAGTACTTTGTCTAATTAACGGCTTTCCTAGAAGTATTAATAGCCACTCTAGTAAAATTAAAATAAAGCAAGTTAATGGAGTAGCTTGTTCTTTGAAAATCAAAAGTATTATATAAGAACTAAAAAGTATAATGAGTCCATTAAAAATATATTTCATTGCCTTCCTCCTCTTGGGATTTACCCTTTTAAGCATTAACCAAATAGGAGTAGTTTAATCACTAAGCCTTTACTTTCTTATCCAATATATGTATAATAGTAAGGCAAGAATATATCTTTATATTCATAGAAAACCACTTTCGGGATGTGGCCTAGTTGGTAAGGCGCTTGTCTGGGGGGCAAGAGATCGCGTGTTCAAGTCACGTCATTCCGATTAAAAACGGGACTATCACATCATTAATATGTTTAAGTTCCAATGAGTAAAGGGTCTATAAAACTAATGTAAAAGCATTAGTTTTATAGACCCTTTACTATTTAATAAAGTTATTACCTACCAGTTACGATAAATCCCATCTTCTTTGATTTCTATAACGCCCTCTTTCATTAGCCTTCCAACCGCTCTTTTAAAACCTGCTTTACTCATCCCTAGCTGCTCCTTAATAGCCTCTGGTGAACTCTTATCATGTAGTTTTAACTTTCCGTCTTCTTTATCTAAGGCCTCCATAATTTTTCTTGCATCATCTTCCATTTGCAAGTGCGCAGGTTTTCTCATACTAAGTTCTAATTTGCCATCTGGTCTAACCTGACTTACTCTTAAGATTAAAGAATCCCCTACTTTACAATTTCCATAAAGTTCTTTAATAGGTATTAATCCGTGATATTTATTATCTACCGCTACAAATGCCCCAAAAGCTTCTTTTATATTATAAATAGTGCCACTTACCTCATCTTTTTCCTTATAAGGTGAGTAAGCTTGTAATAGTTCATAGATTTTCATTGTGGCGCAAAGTCTATCACTTTTATCTCTATACATACCTACTAAGCACCAATCTTCTTTATGCACCTTTTCTGTCTGCTCACTAAATGGTAAAAATAAATCTTTTTCTAATCCCCATTCTAAAAAGGCTCCTATACGATTAACACTCACTACCTTTAACCGTGCCAATTCTCCTATTGTTAACTTTGGCTTTTTAAGTGTTGCAATCTTTCGATCTTCTGAATCTCTATATACAAATACTTCTATTAATTCACCTATTTCAATTCCCTCTGGCACCTGGCCTTTTGGCAACAAAATATCTTTATCACTTTCTTCTAAGTCGTTTAAATAAATACCTTGCGGAGTTTCTCTTACTACTTTTAATTGATGAAATATTCCAACCTCTATCATAAATATCTCCTTTACCTTCTCTACTAATCGACCTTCATCATACCACAGCGCTAAAAATAATGAAATGCCTTTACTTAGGATATCAAGTAAAGGCATTTCATTATTGAAAAGCTTTTATAAATTTATCTTATAACCAACCCTTTTCTTTCCAATACTTCTTATCTAATCCCATAATGCTATTTTCATCATAAGTATTAATCATCTTTGCCATAACTTTCATCATGATACGTCTAAATAAATGAGTACTGCCTAACTTCTCATTCGTCAGCGCCTTATAAAATACTTTAGCTGTTTTTCTGGCTTTCTTTCTCATGCCTTCTATATTCTGTCCATATTGTGCTTCTCTTACACTACAATCATACATTTTTCTAAACCCAAGATATTTAAATGTACTTCTAATCGTCTTATGTGTAGATCTCATACCTGCCCCTGCTGCTGTTACAAAAGAGAGGCCCACCTTATTAAAGAAAATAGTTTCTGGCCGGTGAGATAGCCATAGGGTAAATAAATGATCTAATAGATTTTTTAAAGCTCCAGTTACATCGAATACATAAGTGGGTGAAGCTATAATAATACCATCTGCTTCTTTCATTTGATTGATAATGGGGAGCATACTAGCACTATGTGGGCAGTGCTCAATTCCCTTTATAAGACAAGTTTTACATCCTGAACATATATATGGCATAGCCCCTGGTACACAAACTTCTTCAAACTCTAGCTCTGCTAATCCGCCTGCCACCTGTTTTAGTTCACTTTTAAATACTTCTACTGATTTATAAGTAAACCCTTTTCGATCTGTTCCATAAATAATAAGTATTTTCATATCCTGCTCCCCCTAATTTTTATTCTTTGATGTAGCAAGGGAGTCTAGAAATCCCCCTTCTTTACATCTTATTACCTAAGAATTAAAAATATGGTAATTCCCAGACAACTTAAAAGCACTCAAATTATTCTTCATTCTAGCAGACATTTGAGTGCTTTCTATTTAACTACTTTTATTCCCCTAAATAAGCTTTTTTAATAGAATCATCATTAATTAAATCTTTTGCATTACCTTCTAGTACAATCTTCCCTGTTTCTAGAACATAAGCTCTATCCGCAATAGAAAGAGCTTTTTTAGCATTTTGTTCTACAAGAAGAACAGTTGTACCAGTACTACTAATTTCTTCAATAATCTTAAAGATTTCAGATACATATAATGGAGAAAGCCCCATAGATGGTTCGTCCATTAAAATGATTTTAGGATGAGACATAAGCGCTCTACCCATAGCAAGCATTTGCTGCTCACCACCACTTAAAGTTCCTGCGATTTGTTCTTTTCTTTCTTCAAGTCTTGGGAACTTTGTATAAATCATACGAAGCGTTTCTTCCATCTCTTTTTTATCATTACGTGTATAGGCCCCTAGCTTTAAGTTTTCAAGTACCGTAAGCTCTTGAAAGATTCTTCTACCTTCTGGTACATGGGCCATTCCCATACTTACAATATGGTGTGCTGGTGTTTTAAGAAGGTTTTTCCCCTCAAATTCTATACTTCCTGCTCTAGCATCTACTAAGCCTGTAATCGTATGAAGAATAGTGGTTTTACCTGCACCATTAGCACCAATTAATGCAATAACTTCACCTTCATTAACTTCAAAGGAGATTCCCTTGATTGCTTGAATCATACCATAATACACTTCTAGATTTTCTACCTTTAACATAGCCATAAGGTTTTCTCCTTTCTATTCACCAAGATATGCTGTAATAACTTGTGGATTATTTAATACCTTACTTGTCTCACCATGAGCCAATTCTTTTCCGAAATTAAGAACTGTAATCTCTTCGCAAATACCACCTACGAGTTTCATATCATGTTCGATTAGTAAAATAGTCATATCAAACTTATCTCTTACAAAGCGAATCGTATCCATGAGTTCTGCTGTTTCATTAGGATTCATACCTGCCGCTGGTTCATCTAATAAAAGAAGCTTTGGATGAGTTGCTAAGGCTCTAGCAATTTCTAACTTTCTTTGCTTACCATATGGTAAATTAGAAGCCAAGGTATCTTTTTCCTTGTCTAAATCAAATACTGATAAAAGTTCTATAGCCTGTTCATTCATTTCTTTTTCTTCTTTAAAATATCTAGGCAAACGTAGTATACCTTCTGCTATAGTGTAATGTTTTTGATTATGTAGACCTATCTTAACATTATCAAGAACTGACATATTGTTAAATAAACGAATGTTTTGGAAGGTTCTTGCAATCCCTTTACGGTTAATCTCAATAGTTGATTTCCCCGTCAAGTCTTCACCATCTAATAAGAAGCTACCACTAGTTGGCTTATAAACACCTGTAATCATATTAAATGCAGTAGTTTTTCCTGCACCATTAGGTCCAATTAAGCCATATAACTGCCCTTTTTCTATTTTTAAATTCAGTCCATCAACTGCTCTAAGACCACCAAATACAATAGTTAGATTATTAACCTCTAATAACGCCATCCTCAGCTCCTCCTTCCTTCACTTTCTTACCTTTTAACTTGGCTAAAAAGCTTTTTTTAAACTCTGCAAATTTGGGAGAGGCATTTAAAATCATCATAACAATAAGTACAACTGCATAAATAAGCATTCTATAATCTGCAAGACCACGAAGCACCTCTGGAAGCACTGTAACAATAGTAGCTGCAATAATAGAGCCTCTAATGCTCCCCATTCCTCCTAGGACTACAATAACTAAAATCTCAATAGATTTATTAAAGTCAAAGGTGTTTGGTTTTAAAATACCTAGGTTATGACCGTATAATACACCTGCCGCACCAGCGAAAAAAGCTGCTACAACAAAAGCTAATAGTTTATGATACACCACATTAATACCTACAGACTCTGCTGCAATAATATTATCTCGAATAGAACAGATAGCTCTACCAGCTCTAGATTTAACTAAGTTAGAAATAACAATAACTGTAATGATAATCATCACAAATACTATAGTATAATTTGCAGATTTATCAATTCCCTTTAAACCACCTGCACCACCTGTAATCTCTATATTCATCAAAACAGATCGTATAATCTCTCCAAATGCCAAAGTTACAATAGCTAGATAATCACCTTTTAATCTTAAAGCTGGAATACCGATAATACAACCAAATACTGCCGCTACCAAACCACCAATAATAAGCGCAATAGGTAGTTCAATATAAGTTGGTAATTTGGAATAAATTGTAAACATGCAACCAGCATAAGCGCCTACAGACATAAAACCTGCATGACCTAATGTTAATTCTCCTAAAAAACCTACAGTTAAGTTAAGAGAAACAGCCAAAATAATATTAATTCCTATTGGTACTAATAAACTTTGATAATGTCTTGATAGAGAGCCTGTCTCTACAAGTGCAAAAATAAGAGCGTATACTGCTACTGCAATAACAAATGCTATGAGGTTCTTTTTATGTATAAATTTTTTCATAGTCGTCACCTACACCTTATCCGTTCTCATCTTACCTAATAAGCCTGCTGGCTTAAATAGTAGAACAATAATTAGTACACTAAACACAATAGCATCAGATAAATTAGTGGAAATATATGCCTTTGATAAGCTTTCAATAATACCTAATAAAATACCACCTAACATGGCCCCTGGAATACTACCAATACCACCAAGAACCGCAGCTACGAAGGCCTTAATTCCCGGAAGAGAGCCTGTGTAAGGACCAACAAAGTCATATGCGCTTACATAAAGTACACCTGCTACTGCAGCTAATGCAGAACCAATAGCAAAAGTGATGGATATCGTACGGTTAACGTTAATTCCCATAAGTTGTGCTGCACCTTTATCTTCTGAAACAGCACGCATCGCCTTACCAATCTTTGTTTTATTTATAAATAAAGTTAAGCCAATCATAATAACAAGTGTTACACCTAATGTAATAATAGATTCACCTGTTAATTCAATACCGCCTATTTGAACAGATTGGATTGTAACTACTGAATCTACTTTTCTTTGTTTAGAACCAAAAAGTAATAATGCTACGCTTTGTAAAAAATAACTTACACCAATAGCAGTAATCAGTACCGTAAGAGGTGATGCTTTTCTAAGAGGCTTATAAGCTATTTTTTCAATGGTTACACCAAGTAATGAGCAGACTACAACACTTACTATTATTGCTACAGTAGGTGGTAAATTAAGGCCTGTCATAATTAAGGACAGTGTGTATGCACCCACCATAATAACGTCTCCATGTGCAAAGTTTAACATTTTTGCAATACCATAAACCATAGTATAGCCAAGAGCTATAAGTGCATAAATACTTCCTAAATTAAGCCCATTAATAAGTTGTTCTATAAAGCCCATATTTGTTCCTCCTCTTTTTGTTCATTGTTCTTCCCTCTTTCATCGCTAATCATCTCTAATACCTCCACAAGCAGCCCATACCTTTCTCTTAGATTGCCTCTAGGGGCATAAGAGATGGCTAACTAAATAAAATACTGCCCCAAATAGCTCTCCTACTAGACTTACGCAAGCTATTTAAGGGCAGCATTAAAACAGATTAGCCTTTATTATTTAGCGATATACTCTCCATCTTGGATCATAGCAACTAAAGCTGATTTATTTGGTTCACCTTCAGCTGTGAAAGTCATATCCCCTGTAACACCTTTTACTTCAATCTTAGTCATAGCAGCAATTAAGTTTTCATTTGTTACATCATCACCACATGACTCAATAGCAGCTTTAATAGCATATACTGCATCATAACCATCTGCTGCAAATTGATCTGGTGTATCATTATAAGCTTTTTCATAAGCAGCTACGAAAGTTTTTACATTTTCTTTGTCAGCTGTTGCTACGAATGGTGTAAGGAAAATAGCACCATTAACATTAGTTGTGTCACCAGCTAATTGGTCAATTACACCGTCCCAACCATCAGCTCCAAAGTATGGTAAGCTAAGGCCTACTGATGCTGCTTGTTCTGAAATAGCAGCTACTTCTGCATAGTAGATTGGAAGGAAGATACAATCTGCGTTAGTTCCTTTGATTTTTGTAAGCTGTGTTTTAAAATCAATATCACCACCTGTAAATGACTCTTCAGCAACAACATTTAATCCTATATTGCCTGCTTCAGCTACAAATGCTTCTTTAACACCTTTGCTATACTCATCAGCTACATCATATATAACAGCCACATTTTTATATCCATTGTCAGCTATGTATTTAGCCATTGTTTGTCCTTGAAGTGGATCTGTAAAGCAGATTCTAAAGCTATTTGGTTGTTTTGTACAGTCTTGAGCTGAACCACTTGGTGTGATTTGAAGAATACCATCTTTTACAGATTCATCAGAAACAGCAATTGAACAGCCTGATGTAACCGCACCAACAAGAGCTGTAATCCCTTGGTCCATAACCTTGTTATAAGCGCTAACTGCTTTTTCTGGATCATTAACATCATCTTCAAATACAAGTTCTAGTTTCTTTCCATTAACGCCACCAGCTGCATTAATTTCATCAATAGCAACTTGTGATCCTTGCTTAACAGAAATACCATAAGAAGATGCATCGCCTGTTAAAGGTCCAATACCTCCAATTTTATAAACATCGCCAGATGCCCCTTTGTCGCCACAACCTACTAAACTAGTAGCACACATAGTAGCCGCTAAAACTGCTAAGCTTGCTTTAAAACTCTTTTTCATGTTTTATCCCCCCCGGATTAAATTAACTTTTTGACATATCTTTAACCAACATATTCATTGTGTCAAAGTTAATGAAAATACAAAAAAATATTTTACATAAAAAATATACTATTATTTATATCATTTGTCAATTTATAATCTTAAAAAATTTATTCTGAATATTCAAAATAACGATGTTTTATATTCATCTATTTTACAAACCAACTATTATTACTTCTTTTAAATACGGCATTATAGTTTGTCTATTTTTTAATTATTGCAATTTCAGACTTCAAATATATCTTTTTTATCTTAGGATTCTCAACGACTTATGTCACTTCATTCCATCGTAAAATCCTACTTACTTCAAACAAAAAAGAGCTCACAAAATCCATTTTGCAGCTCTTCTTTATCTATCCTTCTTTTTTCTTTATACTTCTCTAAATTGCTTTCTATATACACTGAAAAAAATGATGAGTACTAGTAATAAATTAATCCCTATGATTACACCTTGCTCTAGTGTATATAGGTTTAGACTAGGTCTATTTAATAAATAGCTAATTTGCTGACTATAAGTAATTCTAGCTACTCTCTCGATACTTGCATTAAAACTTGCTAGCATTGGCAATAGCGAAAGTACAAGACCTAATGGTACGGTTAAAGCAGTAGCTCCCATTTGATTCTTAGCTACTAGCCCTACTATAAAACCAATCAGCATAGAGCATATACTGCCTAGCATCATATTTATTACAAAGCCTATAAAACTCTCACCGCTCCATTTCCCCAATATAGCAAAGCATAACGTTCCTAAATGAGTGCCTATAAAAATAAAACTTCCTACACCTACTAAATAAGTGATTGGCTTTACATTAGCTAGCATTAATACTTTTAAAGTACTTTTTTCCTTTTCCTCTGCTACTACTGAAGCTGTAGCTACAATAGGTAAAAACACCATATGCATAGAAGCAAATATTTTAATGAAGAAATTTTCCTCACCTACCTGTGGTGCTATAGCTGTCACCATGATAAACCCTAACAACGGATATACAATATACAAAACTAATACTTGAGTATCCTTAAGCGTATCTTTTATCTGCTTAGTAAAAATGGCACCTACTTTATTTAACTGAATCACTGGGCTAGCTCCTTTCCCGTTAATTTAATAAAAACTTTTTCTAAGTTCGGTTCTGAGGAATGAATAGCCGCAACTTGTTCTTCTTCAAAATATTTAGCAATGACCATCCCACTTGCAGGGGTATGCTCTAATTCCACTACGTCTCCATCTTTTCGTAAAATAACAATCTTATTTTCTATACTATGCTTAAGGCAAATATCTCTAGGAGTACCATATTCTATAATGCTTCCTTCAAAAAGTAATGCCACATGATCACATAGCTTTGTTGCTTCCTCCATATTATGAGTTGTCAAAAATACTGTTGCACCTTCATCTCTTAGCCTTAAAATAAGTTCATGAATGGTTTTAGCTGTAGTAGGATCTAGACCACTAGTAGGTTCATCTAAAAACAAAAGTTTAGGCTTATTTAAAATAGCTCTAGCTAGTACCAGTCGTTGTAACATCCCCTTTGAAAGCTTTTGTACGGCAGTCTTCTTTGCATCCATTAAATCCACTTGTTCTAATACTTCATCAATCCTTGCTTTAGGTAAACGGTATAACTTTACAAACAAAAGAAGGTTATCATAAACATTTAACCTAGTGTATAAACCACAGTTATCTAGTACCATCCCCATTTGATTGTACTCTTTATCTGATAGCTGCTGGCTAGAGATACCTAATACTTCTGATTTTCCTTCAGTTGCTTTTAGCTGCCCTGTTATTATTTTTAATAAGGTCGTTTTTCCTGCCCCTGATGGTCCAAGTAACCCTAGTATTTCTCCTTCCTTAACTTGTACGTTAATATCTTGTAAAGCTACTTTTTCACCAAAACACTTTTTTATATGTTCTAGACTAATGACCACCGGTTTCCACCTCCTGCTTTTTTTGATACTCTGCTAATAACCTTTCATATTCTTTCTCTCTATATTTTAAAATCACACTAAAAACAAGCATACTAATTAATAGACTCACTATATAGGACACAATAAAACCTATCCATGCTAAACCACTATCTGTTGGAAACCACCCCCACCAAGCTACTAAAATTGTTATTATAATGAATATAATGCTCATGAATAACATCATCCTTCTGGCATAACTCATCTTTTTAATCCAACATTCTGTTAGAAACAAATTTTGCATACTAGCCATAATAAAAGAAAGAATTGCAACTTGAAATACCCCTCCATAACTCAATCCTCTTACTCCCAAAATAGTAGAGGCCCATTGTGCATCTTCTCCTCCCCATGCTCCCGTTATAGCAATAATCAAAAGAGCAACCATAAAACATCTTGCCATCTGGTCAAAAAACTTGATTAAACCAACTTGCTCCTTCATTATATCTTCCCTAACCTTTCCTTTATATTAATGGCATATTGTCTAGAGACATACAACTTCTCTCCATTGCTCATAGTTACCTCTAAACGCCCTCCAAAATCTGGTTTAATATGCTTAATATGTAAGAAGTTAATAATAACCGATTTACCCGCTCTAAAAAAATCACTTGTTTCTAGTAGCTCTTCTAGTTCATAGAGCTTTAAATTGCTTTCATAAATATCTTCAGCCGTATATAAAAAAGTACGTTTATCTACAGTATCGATATATAATATCTGAATAACATCTAAAATATAGATCTGCTGATTTTTTATTGCTTTTATCTTTCTATTAAATAACTCTAATAACTCTTGAAGTCGCTTTACTTCAGCATTTACACTCTGACAACGAATAATTACCTCTGTCTCTTCTTGATTAAGCCCTATATCCAGATGAATCTTCACACCTCTTCCCCCTAACTCATCGACATATATTTAATATATTTAAAATATAAACACTATTCAACTTATGCTTTCTAAGTTGTAACTTATTTCTTCTAAGTGGTTAAACTACAAAAATATTTTTATTATTTTATTAGGGATTGTATTATCTCATAACATATATATTAATGTGAAAACAAAAGCTTTATTTGTTTTTACAAAGTTCCTCAACTAAATAAAGTTTTAAACCAGAGTCTTTTGTTCTTTGCTTCCTAGCATAGGGTGCACCAGCAAAGGCCGAGAGAGCCCCTCACTCCTTGGTTTAACTTTCATAGCCTTCTACTGAAGCCTTATAGCTTGCTATAGTGCTGAGGGGCCCTATTCTGCCTTTTATAAGGAATAAGTAACTGCTATGAAAGTTATCTCAAAGAGCCTGGTAATTAAAAGAGGTAGCAAGAAGAATCTTCATTTTTCTTGCTACCTCTTTTTGTTCTTACCATTTCCTTTTATTGTTATATATGTTTAATTATATAAATTTATATTTCTTTGTTTAATTTTTCTGTTTTACTTTTTCTCCTATTAAACTTCCAATTTTATCTATTAATTGAGTATTGCTATCCACCTTTTATGTATTTTACTCTCTTATTTTACTTGACTTACTAACCCTCTTTAATCACATAAGTATCAGCAATACTATCATGTAACCCTTGTTTTCGTTTAGAAAATACAATTATAATAAAGCCTATACAGAAAAAGATTAATGATAGAAACTTAGTGAAAAATCTTATGATGCCTTGAAGTAAAGTAATATTTTCTCCCTTTGCATTAACGACACGTATTTTCATTGCTCGTTTGCCAAGGGTAGCTCCTTTAGCAAATACTTCAAGACCAATAAAATAGCTGCTCATTGCCAATCCTAGAATATCTCTACTAAATATACTCTCTATAGGTTCTCTAATTACTCCCCATAAAATAACTATCACTATAAAATCGATCCAAAAAGCTATCATTCTAGAGAAAAAACCAGCATAAATACTGCGGACACACTTAAAATGATCTGGTATTTCCATTGCCGGGCTTTTTCTTAATACTTCTTGTTCTCTTTGTTCTCTTTGCCTTTGTGTTTCATTTCCTAATGGTGCTAGGCTAGGATTTGCTCCTCCTGTAGTAGTACTTGTAGGCCCATCAATTTTAATATTCACACCACCTAAACTCACTTCTATCTTTGAACCTTGAGTTTGTTTAGTTTCTGCTATTGGTATTGGGTTTTCTATAGGTGCACTACATCCACTGCATGTTACTTCTCCTGGCAAACATGATCTCCCACAATATTCACATTTCATCTCTAATTCCCCCATAAGCAATCAATCTATATTATCTACTTTATATGTTATCAATTTATTTTACCATATTTAAAATATTTTATATATTTATTTATACACAAAAGCAGGGTAAGACATTATGAAAATCACCTTTCACTATGTCTTACCCTTCTCTTTAATCTAAATACTTCCTATATCATTAATTCTTCAAACGCCCTATATACTACCTAATAAGATTTAACGCCATTTTATTGACTAACAGCTATAATATAAAGATAGGCATCCTCTTTTTTAGAAATAGCGTATTCTTCAAGAATAGAATACTCTCTTCTATGGCTTACTTCTTTTAATACTAAATGCTTATCTCTTGTATACATAACGATTATAGCCTCATCCTTTAATACTTTTAATGCCTTATTAAAAAAGGTATGATAAAGCACTACCATTTCTTCTTCTGTCTTTCTGCCACCACGAGTTGGCATATTCGTAAAGATTTCATCAAATAAATACTGATGAGTGAAATCAAAAAAGTCTCGATTAATAAAGTTAATCATCATCTTTGCAGCTTTAGTATTGTCTATAGCCTTATCAATGGCTTCACCAAACGAATCAACACCATACATCGGCGTTGCTGCTACTAACTTATTTCGTTCAATAAGCATTGTTCCTACCCCACAAAATGGATCAAGTACTTGTGCATTTTCTTTTAAGTAAGGCTTTGCAAGTCTCGCTACTAATGCTGCTGTCACTGGCTGAATACTAGCAGCTACAGCATGCTTACGGTAGCTAAATCGTTCATCTCTAATGGTATAAAGTTTAAGAAGAACATTGAACTTTCCTTCTTTGTTTTCAACTAACCTTAGTTCAACTTCATAGTTAGAAGTTGAATTGATTAATGCTCTGTTTGAAACCTGCTCTAACGCTAGCGCCATTTTCTTAGCAAAGGCGCTTTTTTTATCTAAAGTCATTTTAGTCTTTATCTCTAGCCTAAAATAATAAGGAAGCTCTCCCTCATGTCTTTTAGTTAAAAAGTTTAATAAGCCGCCCTTATAAATAGCTTCTGCTGCCATAACTGGGTCTGCTTCTACTTCAGTTACCTCTTTTAAACGAAAAAGTAGCTCTGAGTAAGTTCTAATGGCTAATATCTCATCTAAATCCTTTGTTCTTACTATTACACCTGCATTAAATATCTTTTTATCACCTTGCTCTATTTGATTTGCAGTAATGTCTTGATGATCTCTATTGGTAAGTAGAATAAGATCTGATAACTCATTATATCCTATAAAGCGATGTCCTTTAGGTCTTTCTATGTTTAAAATCATATTAGTTAATAACTTGATTTCTTCATTAATATGCTTCATGCTTGTTTCTTCAAAGCTCTCACTTGTTAAAAAAGCTAGGCGTTCTTTAAAATTCTCTAATAATGGACGATAATCTAAATGACTAAGAGCCTCTAAGTAATCTGCTTTAACAAAAAGCTTATCCTCTTTTTCATAGGCTTTATAAAGGTAATCTAAAAATTCTGGAATACCTAATTCCCCCATGATAAGTGCTACGTTTTTACGTACCTTAGCATCTTCATCCTCTAATAAATCATATAATAAGCTATAGTCTCCTGCTAAGTAATAAATAAAGGCTATGCGACTACTTTCCTCTTTTAATAATTTTTTTAATTCAATGAGGTTTTTTCTTACCTCTTGTTTATTTTGTATATTTTCATAAAGTGCTCTGAGCATATTTTCTCCTTATAGCTTTGTTATGGTTATTCAATTTACACTAACATCTTTTAACATATTTCGCAACTCTTAAGCCTAAGGTAACCCCATCTTTCTGCTTTTATTCTTGCTTAGATAACCGTTCTATGTGTGATACTTCTTTCTCTAAAAATACTAAAAGGAGCCCTTTAAAGAGCTCCTTCTTATTTCACATTATAAGATTATACTATAGGATTACATTCTTTCATGGAAAGTACGGCTGATAACATCTAATTGTTGCTCTTTTGTAAGCTTGATAAAGTTTACAGCGTATCCTGATACACGAATTGTAAGTTGTGGATATTTTTCTGGGTGATCCATTGCATCAAGTAACACATCTTTATTAAGAACGTTTACGTTGATGTGTTGCCCTGTTTGGCCAAAGTAACCATCAAGGATACCTACCATATTTGTAATACGGTCTGCTTCATTATTACCAAGTGTTGATGGTACTAATGAGAATGTGTATGAAATACCATCGTTAGCATGTTCAAATG
>JAEWMQ010000078.1 GCA_023393125.1 Bacillota bacterium | reverse complement strand
TAGTATTTCTACTACTGACTATATTACTTAGTACAAGTTGTACTGATTCTCATCTCTTAATAGAGACGTAATGAATCGACTGGTTTATAGTTACTATTTTGTTTTCAAAGTTCATTATCATCAAGGCTTCAAGCCTTTTCTTGTCTGCTGCTGTTCGCTGCTGACTTGTATTATATTACAGCATCTTTTTACCAACGTCAACACCTTTTTTAAACTTTTTTAAGTAAAAAACAACTTTCTTAAGTTATACACTTATTATCCACAGCATTTATGGGTTTATACACAAACATATCCACTTTTAAACACTTTTATCCCAGAAATCGATCCAACTTTTGCTTTTATCTTTAATAAAAATGCTTAACTAACCTCCTTGTTTTATCTTTAAACTCTACTTTTCAATATAACGAACTAACATTTACTTTTTCCTATTAAAAGATTTGCTTTTGATGTAGTATTAATCTAAAGCAAATAAGCAGTTCTATCTATATAAGAGGAGATTATGTAATGAAAAAGAATACTCTAGATTTCAAAGAGAAAAAGGCCATCTTGTTTGATTCAGGCAAAGTTTTAAATCAATCTTCTACAGGACATTGGTTTATAACCCCCAACTTCTTTCAGTATGTGGATCAAAAGAAGTTTAACACATTACCTTCTAGCAAAAGAAAAAACGCCTTTGCTGTAGCAGGTAAGTCTATTAAAAGTAAAAAACTTATTAGAAATGAAAATGAAGAATATGACGCTTTCTTAGAGTACTATAGAACTTTTGCAAAAGCACTCCCAGAATTAGAACTAGGAGATGAGCAAATACAATCCATCACACAAGATTATGTTTATAATTATGACAAGTATACTTTCTTCCAAGATGTCAAAGAAATGATTCCTATTCTAAGTCAACACTATAAGTTAGCAATTGTATCAGATGCTTGGCCCTCCCTTGAAGGCGTTTTTGAGAAGGCACAGTTAAAGCATTATTTTTCTTCCATAGTTATCTCTTCCAAATTAGGAGTAACAAAACCTAACGAATTAATGTATCAGACAGCATTAGACGAACTAGGGTTATCACCTAATGAGGCTTTATTTATTGATGATAACATTCGAAATTGTAAAGGTGCTAATAAACTAGGCATTGATTCTATTCTATTATGTAGAGAATGGAAGTTACATATTTATAGTAGATTAAAGGGAGAAAAGGAAATTGCCAGAAGTCTAAAAGCACTAGAGAAATTGTTATTATAGAATATAAAAAAGTTGGTACAGCATTGAACTTAATCATTACTGTACCAACTTTATAAAACGGAGAGACTGGGATTCGAACCCAGGGAGGTGTTACCCTCGCCGGTTTTCAAGACCGGTGCCTTAAACCAACTCGACCATCTCTCCTTATTAAATTAAAGTAGATAATAATCTACTAACAGGGCTAGGAGGATTCGAACCTCCGAATGCAGGAATCAAAATCCTGTGCCTTACCGCTTGGCGATAACCCTACATTACTATTTTCATAGTAAAGGGTGGGTAATGGGGCTCGAACCCACGACACCTGGAACCACAATCCAGTGCTACTACCAACTGAGCTATACCCACCATCTTTCATTCGTGCCGTCCCTGACGACTTGTTTAATATATCATGTATTATATACATACGTCAAGCGGTTTTTTACTTTTTTTATAAAATCTTTATAAACAACCTTTACAACCCTTACAATTACTGCATTTATAGCCTATTTCTTCAAAACCAATTTGCATTGTATACCATTTAAATTCGCTTTTCTTAAATAAATAAGTGGTATTTTCATCTCTTATTTCAACTTGGTCTTCTAAAAAACTTATAGTAACAGGTGCTATGATCCACTTTTCAATATCTAACTTACTTCTTACAAGATGAGGTGTGATTATCTTCTCTTCACCTAAAGAACTTTTAATTCGTATAGAAGTTGATACAGTTGTTATCCCTTTAATCTTCCCTTCTTCATCTATAATAAGTGAGTTGGTATCGCCGTGTATACCAATTGGCTCATTACTATATGCCATAATTTCACCTATTGGTGTCTTAATCATAGTTGGAACATAGGTTTCTAGAGATTTAATATTACCATTTTCATAGAAAGCTATACCTAATCTAATAGCTATTTGTTTTTTATGGAGCTTAATCATTAAAACTTCTTTATTCCATAAACTAAGGCTCTTTAAATGCCCATTGAGATAAAAGCAATAACTATTAATCTTATTCTCCACCTGTATATCACCTATCTTAAAAGTAGCCTTTTCTGCTAATTGATACTCTTCTTCCTCTGACCAGTAGCCACTCATCTGACCATAAAGAGGAAATAGGCGGTGAACTGTTCCTTCTTTATAAAAGGTAATAAATTCACTTTTAATTTTACCTAAGGTGGTATCTACACTAATAGGTGTTTTCAAATAAATGCTTTTTAACTCTCCTGTCTCATAAAAGCTAACAGCTTCTCTAAACTTAGTACGTGTAGTCACTTCTCCATACTGAGGAATTAGAATACCTATGGAGGTGGCTATTTGATTATGCTCTTCTAATTGACAACTTCTCAAACTACCATTTTCATAATAAACAAGATTTGTAGTTCCTTCTAATATGCCATAATGTGTTTGTACTCTTTCCATGTAAATTCCCCCTCCATTTTGTTCTTCTTCCTCATTACTACTCTGCTCTTATAAGTTTGATTACGCTAAGGGTCTATTACTTAAAACACAGTAACTATCATTCCATTAAGAATGTATCTTTTCTTACTATGGCTATTTAAAATAGACACTGCACTCATGCAAAATAAAGCTTATATTTTATCTCTTCTAGTGACTCACATTACTAACATGAACATAAGGAATGAGTAATAAGAACTATATAGCTCCCTTGTCGTTTACTAATGTGAGTCATTAAATTCCTTTGTTCTAAATAATTTTCTAGCCATGGCATAACATGACTGCAATTAATCTTTAAACTATTAAATAAAGTGTTACTCAAAAAAGGTAAAAGGATTTTCTTAGAACTTATTTCTGGGTAAGCTTTTTGCACAGCTATTATATCAATAAAGAAATTACCTGCTTCATCAATAGGTACTGGTGATTTACTTATATTCATTATTGGTATAGAATCTGCTTTCTCCTCATTTACTAATGTTGTTTCTTGATCTATAACCTCTGCATCAGGTAATAATGGTCTGTAATAATCTTCATAAATTTGGTCTAGAAGTAATGTTGAAAAAGAGGCTGCTTCACATACTTCATAGCCTGCCCTTATTAATAAATAATAGGGCACACCAAGAATAAGTGTACCAACTATTACTTTGCAGCCCCTTAGATTTTCTATAAATGCCAAAGTAAAGTTTTTGGTATCATTTTCTCTATGATAAGACAAATCTTTTAATTCTATAGTTTGTATCACTTGCCACTGGGATGTCTTTTCATAAATACAAATTAATGTAGCCTCTATAAAACTAGTTAAGCGTCCTTCTTCATTTAATAGTACAGCTATTTTATGCTCCATCACTTTCCTCCTTAAACATAATCTTCTCCAACTTCCTCTTTAAAATATCTATTGATTCCAAACTAATTAACTAATAAATCTCTTATAAATTTTCCCTTTAAGCATATAGCTTGTTCATGCCAGTTGACTTCTACTTAAGATTTGCTCTAGCCTTTGTTCTACTTTTTTAATATGACCTTTATTAATCCCAAAATCAAAATACCTTTCAGTTGCATGAACTAAATGATAAAAATTACAGTTACCTGTTCGCTCTCCTATTCCTCCTAATGTGCAATCTACATATCCCGCACCTGCTTTCAGTGCTTCAATAGAATTCGCAACTGCCATACCTAAGTCATTGTGAACATGAATTTCTACCTCTATATCTACCTGATTCATTAACTCCTGAACCATAGACTTTGTGCGATTTGGCGTTAGAACCCCTACAGTATCTGCAATGCGAATAAGCTTCACGCCTAACTTACTTACTAACTTGGCTGTACTAATGATATAGCCCATATCTGCTCTTGAAGCATCTTCAAATCCTATAGTCACCTCTATACCTTGATCATGAGCTAGTGCAATACAATCCACTAAGTTCTTTTGAACCCATACTTTGTTTTTCTTTAGCTTGGTATAGATTTGTATATAAGAAATAGGCGTACCAATATGAATAAGATCAGGGGCGCAACAGGTGGCTTGTTTAATGTCTTCCATATTAGCTCTAGTCCAAACAGAAACTTTTGCTTGTTTCTTCCTTTTCATCACAGCTTTAAGATAGCTCATCTCTCCTAATCCCAAGCTAGGAATACCTGCTTCAATTTCATAAACCCCTATAGCATCTAAAAGTAATGCTATTTCTAATTTTTCCTCTGGTCTTAGGGCTATCCCTGCTTGTTGTTCTCCATCTCTTAATGTGGTATCAACTATTCTTTTCTTCTCTCTCATGAGCCATCACCTCTCTTGCTATGACTATAAATTCTTCATCACTAATGCTTCTTCTTTTCCTTATACTTACCTGCTTCACTGCATAAAGTAGCTGTCTCATATGTATTTCATCAGGCATAGGTAGTTGGCACTCTTTGAGTTTTGCTACTACTGCTGAGCTTCCTGAATGCTTTCCTATAACAATGGTTCTCTTTTGCCCTACCTCATCAGGTGTATATGCCTCATAAATAGCTTCCTTCTTCATGATTCCATCTACATGAATACCTGATTCTACTCTAAAAATAGCTTCACCGATAATAGGTTTATTCTTTTTAATATTTACACTTGTCATTTGCTCAAATAGATTCTTTAATTCCACCAAAGCACTTATGTCTTGATTAATCTTATATCTACTTGTTATCCTTAATGCCATTAATACTTCTTCTGTGGCAGCAAGGCCCCCTATTCCTGTAAAGCTAGTCGTTAATTCTTTCCCTCCCTTTAATACCCACTCTACTGCAATAGCAGTCGCACAATGGTACAAATTCTCAGGACAAAAATTAACTATACTGTTTTTCAAAATACTTATTATCTCCCCCATCACGTATACATAATCATGACAAAGCAAATCATCTAGACCTACAACTCTCACATGGTTACAATCTTCATAGTTTCTAAGTTGAACGACTTCTCTAATATCATTTACTTGAATCTGACTAATAGCTCCCTCTATTTTTCCTCTAGGAACTATTAGCTTATATATTCCTGGATATACTTCTGCACTTTCTGTATTTTTTATAGTTAAATAAAATCTAAAGCCTTCTGGTAACTTCTCCATCAACTTATAGGTTTTCATCGAAATCTCTAAATCTATAACACCAATGTCTCTCATGAGATGACAAAATATCAGTATTTGCTCCTTACTTAAAAGGCAATGATCAAGCTTAGCCAAGGTTGAATCGATTAGTCTAATCATTCATCTCCCCACCTTCTCTATTTTATAATTATAGCGAGTTAGCTTTACTTACTATTGGTTCCTAAAGCCATAGTATCCGCAATACCCCCATCCTTAAAAAGATGGCGTATTACGGATAGTTATCATCTCAAATCTTTTTACCTACCTTTTTAGATGAGTAGGTCACTAACTGGATTTCCCTTTTCAAAATGCTCTTCTACAATGCGTTCTACATCATCTACCGAGACATTACCATACCAAACGCCCTCTGGATAAACGACTACAACGGGCCCCTTATCACAAATTCCAAAGCACCCCGTATTATTAATAACTACTTCACCAGACAAATCCCTATCTTCGATCTCTTCCATAAATCTTTCTACAATCCCAACTGAATCTTTGGCATAACAAAAGCCTTTTTGCTGACCATTAATCCTACAGCTAGTACAGATAAACACATGATATTTAGGTTGAATCATCTCGAACATCCCCTTTATTACTATTTATTTTTATAGTTTCTATCTCGATCATGAAAAGCTGCTTTATCTCGTATACTCTGCAAAATAAGGTGATAGTAGTGTCTATTTTACATAGCGTGAACTGCTTTTTTAATAGCATCTGGAATACGGTCATAGGTACTAAACACCTGAATACCTTTTTCCTTTAATTTATTTTTAGGTGATTCTCCTATTCTTAATGTAATAACACCCTGACAGTCTTCTATAGAATCAATAATCCTTGTGATTTTGTCTTCTTTTTCATCGCAAACGTCTTTACCTTTGCAATACTTATTCACTTTTCTCTTCTCTATGTACCTTGCTTCTTCTCCTTGGTAATCATAAATATAAAATTCCTCTACATGCCCGAAGTGCTCATCTACAATCATCCCACTCTTAGACGCTACTGCAAAACGATATAGTTTTTGTGGTACTTCGTTTTTAGAATTACACTTACTACCACAGCTACCTAGCTCAATACTTAAATCTTCTCCTAAAATACCAATAGCATCCGCTCTGCATTGTTTACAGTGGTACATTTGCTTCATTGTTTCCCCGCAATGCTTCCTAATCTTATTAATCTCTACCTGACTAGCCATAGGTAAATCTTCAAAAGCACTCCCCTTAACTGGAATAAGCTGCATAATATTAGTGATATAGCAATCTAATTCTTTCATCTTTGCTACTACTTCCGGAATATGCTCATCATTAATACCTTTTAAGGTAACAATATTCACCTTACAAATAATGCCCTTACTCGTTAACAGCTTAATACCATTTAGCTGATTAGTTAAAAGAATGGCAGCTGCTGTTTCACCACTAAAATGCATACCCATATAATCTACATACTTATAAATCTTAGCTCCTATTTTAGGATCTACAGCATTCACGGTAACTGTGACATGGCTCACTCCTAAATCCACTAGTTCCTGTGCATAAAGTGGAAGCATTAAACCATTTGTAGATAAGCAAAAGGTAATATCAGGGGCATCTGCTCTAATAAGTTGCAAAGTTTTCTTCGTCTCTTCAAAATTGGCTAGAGCATCTCCTGGTCCTGCAATTCCTACTACACTAAGGTTTGGTAATTTTTCTTTCACATACTTAAAACGCTGTAAGGCTTCTTCTGGTGTCAAAATAGTAGTGGTTACGCCTGGCCTACTTTCATTAGGGCAATCAAACTTTCTAACACAGTAATTGCACTGAATATTACATCTAGGTGCAACAGGCAAGTGAATTCTTGCATGATCATGAGCACCGCAATTGTAACAAGGATGTGTTTTCGTCTTCTCTAACATAGTTTCTTTACTGAGCATGCTCTTCACCTCCAGCATATCATTCCTTTTTACCAGTTCTTTTTCTCTAACCTTATCTTTTTTCATTTCTTCTATTTTGCCAGTACTTTCTTCCTTATAATAGGCATTAAATAAATCTTCCCTAAAACTAGTTTCTGTTATAGTTAAAAGGGCATTAGAAAGTTCGTCTAAAAAGGTGAGTGAGCCTTCATATCCTAAAGTACGAAGTCTCTGTCCACCTACTCTGTCATGAATAGGAAAGCCTCTTCTTACAAGTGGCATATGATACTTCTCCTCTATACGCCTGCCATCTGAATTCCCCACTAATAGGTTAGCTTTATATTGAATAGCTAAAGCTTCAATCTTTTTAAAATCAACATCATCTACCACCTGGAAACCTTCTATAAAATAGCGTTCTGCTAGATCTCTTATTTCATTTTCTATTAGGCCCTTTAATTCTGGGCAAATACTTCCTGTAGCCACTACCACCGGCATAATTCCATTCTCTGTACATAATCTAACAGCTCCAAGAACGAAATCTGGATCTCCATAAATGACAGCCCTCCCACTACTGTTATACTTATGGCTATCTACCATGGCATCTAAGTATCTACTTCTCATAGCTACTAGCTCTTCTGGTATAGGATTACCAGATATTTCTGCTAGAACCTGGTAAAAGGCATCCGTGTCTCTAAGACCCATAGGAAGATTCAATATTTTACAAGGTACATTATAATGCTCCTCTAAATATTTCCCGGGCGATAAAGCTAAAGGCACACTACAAAGCTCCAAGGTCATTTTAGAGCCACCCATTTCCCTTATCTCTCCTATAGAAGTACCACCTGACGGAAGTCTATGATAAGTTTTCGAAAAGCCCGCATCCAAATTAGAGGATAGGTCAGATAATAAAATAGCTTCTATATGAAATAGAGAAAAAATCCTCTTTAAATATCTAGTATCAGCTGGACTAATCATTCCTGTAATCACATTAACCTTATTATGTTTTTCAGTAGACATTTTCACTTGCCCTACAATTTGAGTAAGGGTATTAAAATAACCATTAAATTGTGTGCCGCTATACCCAGAGGAATGAACAGGTAGAATAGTAATATCTTGATGCTGTGGATAGTGTGTATAAAACTTTTCTACAATCCGCTTAACATCTTCTCCTATGGTTTCTGCTAAGCAAGTAGTCGCTACACCTATCACTTCTGGCTCATATAAATCAATGACATTTTTTAGTCCTTTAATCAGATTATCTTCTCCTCCATAAACGGTTCCTTGCTCTGTCAAAGAAGAGGATGCCACATCTACTGGTTCATTATAATGAGTGGCCATGTGTCTTCTAATATAAGTGCTACAGCCCTGAGAACCATGTAAAATTGTAATACACTTTTGAAGGCCGTAAAAAGCTGTTACAGCACCCATAGGCATACACATTTTACAAGGGTTAGTATTTAAATGAACTAATGGTTCTACCTTTGTTTTCATCCTCATCCCTCCTCTAGCCTTAAATATTCCCATATAGGGTGATTGATACTTGAATTAATTTCTTTTGTAAAATTAACAACACCTTCAAAGCCTGCTAAAGGGTGCTTTCTTTCATGGTTATGATCACAAAAAGCAATACCTAACTTATAAGCAAGAGGCCTTTCCTTCACACCTCCTACTAAAATGTCTGCTCCTTTTTCTTTTAAAAAAGTTTCTAGTTCTGCTGGATTGGCATCATCTAAAATAACAGTATCTGAATCTACTAAGCTAGCAATGATTTCATAATCTTCCTTTTTACCTGTCTGTGTACCAACTACTACTGTTTTAATACCTAAGGATTCAAACTGCCTAATAAGAGAGATGGCTTTAAAGCCTCCTCCTACGTAAATAGCTGCTTTTTTCCCTTTTAAATTATTTTTATATTTATTCACGAAAGCTTTTAGCTCCGCTGTTTTTTTCGTAGTTAATTCTATAGCCTTCTCTCTAGCTTCTCTATCTCCTAAGGCTTCTGCTATTCTTAGTAGCGAACTAGTGGTATCTTCTATTCCAAAGAAACTTACTTTAATAAAAGGTATTCCCATTTCTTCTTCCATTCGTTTAGCTAGATACGTACTTGATCCTGCACATTGCACTACATTTAAACTAGCACCTGGTGCTTTGATTAAACTTTCATAATCTGAATCTCCTGTTAAGCCTGCTACGACTTCTATACCTATTTGTTTTAGGTAGTCTTTGATAATCCACATTTCCCCTGCTAAGTTAAAATCACCTAATATATTAATTCTTTTTACTTTTTCTCTATCTTTATAAGGTTTTATAACCTCCATAATGGCATTACACGCCATACGATACCCGGTAGATTTGTTTCCCGAAAAGCCTGGGGATTTAACTGGAATAACTGGAATCCCATACTTGCTAGACATAGTTTTGCAGACTGCTTCTATGTCATCTCCGATAACCCCTACAATGCAAGTAGCATAAATAAAGATCACCTTAGGCTTATACTTAGCCGCTACTTCTTCAATGGCAGCAATAAGCTTTTTTTCTCCTCCAAAAATAACATCCGTTTCTCTTAAATCTGTAGAGAAACTATTACGATATAAATCATCTCCACTGCTTAAGCTGCCTCTAATGTCCCATGTATAGCTAGCACACCCAATAGGTCCGTGTACAATATGAAAAGCATCTGTTATAGGATTGAGTACAACCCGCGCCCCGCAATACACACAAGCCCTTTGACTAACGGATCCAGAAACACTGTCAGTGTCACACTTAATGCCCTGACCACTACAAGAGGATTCCGTTAACCTTATTGAGTCTTTTCTTTCTTTTAGAATGTTTTTATCTAAAGTCTTTTGCTCCACTAAGCTCATTATTAACACTTCCCTTCTTTCTCCGTTTAATAGTGACCATTATATTTGATTTAAATACACAAGAGAGGATAGAGGCAGCATTCCTCTTCCCTTCTCTTGTTCATCAATCTACTCATATTTGAGGGAATATTTATAGATTATAGGTGCTACATAACAACCTCTAAGTCTTTTTCTTCACAGTGACTATCTTGATAATCCATAAGTGCATTCATTATAAGCTCTGCCATTCTCATAGCACCTTTATAACCTACAAGTGGCATATAAGAGTGAATATAACGGTCAATAATAGGGAAGCCCATTCTTACTAGTGGTATATCTTCTGCTCTAGCAATGGTTTTACCATAAGTGCCACCAATGAGTAAGTCTACCTTTTCATTCTTGATCCATTGATGTAATAAGAATAAATCTGCATCTGCTTTAACATTGCAGCCTTCTACACCAAATTTATCAAGTAATGCTTTTCCAGCTGTTTCAAACTGAGTACCTGGTGTACCTGTTAACATATATTTAGGAATCATACCTAGTTCAAGAGCAAAGGCTGCTATACCTAATACAGTATCTGGATCCCCATAGATGGCTACCTTCTTACCGTAGGTATAAGGATGGATGTCAATCATCATATCTACTAACTGACCTCTTTCTTCTTCAATATTTGCAGGTACATCTTCTTTAGAAAAAGCTTGGAGTGCTAACATCAGTTCGTCTGTTGCTTCTATTCCCATAGGAAGCGGCAAGGCTTTATACGGTACACCACATTTTTTCTTAAGTACTTCTGCTGAAGCTTCTGAAGTCTGCATTCCCAGGGCAATCGTTTCCTTACAATCACCAATAGCTTTAATATCTTGGATTAAGGTACCTCCTTTCGGAAACATTTCATGTTTACCTGTCATAGGTCCATCTAATACCCCACTGGTATCAGGTAGCATAATGAAAGGAACTTTCATGGCACTAAATAGTCTTTTATACTCTCTCATATCTCCTGGATTCACAAAGCCTGGCATTAAGCATACCTTTTCATTAGAAGTACCTGTTTTAGTAGCTAGATAATTAATAAAGCCGCTTACCATGTTGGTAAAACCAGTTACGTGAGAACCTTTATAACTAGGTGTATTACAGTGAACCACATATTTACCTTCTGGAATACTCATATCTGTAATTAAGGCATTAAGGTCATCACCAATGGTTTCTGATAAACAAGTAGTATGAACAGCAATCATCTCTGGATGGTATAAATCAAATATATTTTTGACAGCTGTCTTTAAGTTACTACCACCACCAAATACAGATGCACCTTCTGTAAAAGAACTAGAAGAAGCCATAACCGGATCTTTAAAATGTCTTGTTAAATACATTCTGTGAAAAGCAACACAACCTTGAGAGCCGTGACTATGAGGTAAACATCCATGTACACCTAAAGCTGCATATAATGCACCTACTGGCTGACACGTTTTAGCTGGGTTAATACGAAGCGCTTTTCTATCACATATTTCTTTTGGTGTATAATTAAGCATTATGCTTCACCTCCTAATGTACCTTGAATACTAGGGACCTTTTGCCATGGTGCTCTAATATAGCTCCAAGCTGGTGTATAAAGTCCCATGACAAGGTCATGCCCAAATGTTATTGCACCTCTAAAACCAGCATAAGGACCACTATAGTCATACGAATGGAGCTGTCTAGATAGCATTCCATTTTTTTGAGTCACAAATTTGTCTTTAATACCTGAGAAAAAGACATCTGGTTTTAGCACCTTTAAGAACTCTTCTGTTTCGAAATGATTTAAATCATCTGTAATAATAGCGCCTTCTTCCATTCCCTTAAACATTCCTTCGTAATAATTAAGTGCTACGCCTTTTTCGAGAAGAGCTGCTTTTTGCTCCTCTGTTAAAAGTACTTTATAGTATCTGGGATCTGGCTCTACTTCAATACTTTCAATATTTTTACTATCTGCATCAGGCTTAATATCAGGAATAACTTCTCTTCCTTCATAATCATCTCTATGAGCAAATTCATAACCTGCAAGTACTGTACGTACACCAAAATCCTTTAATAAAAGCTGATAGTGATGGGACCTTGAACCCCCTACATAAAGAGCTGCTGATTTACCTTTTAGCTTACTTTTGTAGTAGTCTAATTCATCAGAAATAGCAGCCATCTCATCTGCTATCACTTCTTCGATTCTAGCTTTTAGAGCTTCGTCACCAAAGTATTCACCAACATCTCTAAGAGATTTACTACTGGCCTTAATACCTACAAAGTTAACTTTAAGCCAATCGATACCATACTTATCTTGCATCATTTCTGCTACATAGTTAATGGAACGATGGCACTGAACAAGATTGAGGTGAGCTAAATGGGAGTTTTTAAGATCGCGGTAGCTACCACCACCTGTGAATACAGAAACTATTTCTATACCACAGCGTTTTAAAAGTCTTTCAACTTCCCAGCCATCACCACCGATGTTATATTCACCTAATAAGTTCACACTGTATTTTGTCTTTGGCTCTTTGTCTCCAGTTCCTATGATGTAGCGGATTAATTGGTTATTGGCAATATGGTGTCCTGCCGATTGACTTACACCCTTGTAGCCTTCACAGCTAAATGCAATAGCTTTTGTTCCAAACTCAGTTTCTGTCCATTTTGCCACTGCATGAATATCATCACCAATAAGTCCCACTGGACAGGTAGAACAAATCAGTACAATAGCAGGATGAAAAATATCGATTACTTCTGTAATAGCCTGTTTCAGCTTTTTCTCTCCACCAAATACAATATCTGGCTCCTGCATATCCGTTGAAAAACAGTATTCTAGATAAGACTCTGCTTTTTCTCCATCCCTTTCATCTGCAAAAGCCTTATGTCTCCTAGTTCCCCATGTATAGAAAGCACAACCAATAGGTCCATGTACAACAACTGCTGCATCTTTGATAGGTCCTAGTACAACACCTTTACATCCTGCAAAACAACAGCCTCTTTGAGTAATGATACCTGGTATGGCTCTTGTATTAGCTGTTATGATATCAGCATTTCCTTCACCAATCGCGATAACATGCTCTTTTCTATTTTTATAAACTCTTGCGCTATATTTCTCTAACACTTTATCTCTTAAATCTGAAGCCATATCCTCACCTCCTAATAGGAAGAATCTATATCGTCTATACTTTTTCCATCTCTTACACGATATGATTCCATTATGGGTAATACAAATATTTTGCCGTCTCCCGGATTCTCCGTACTATTCACATCCATGATGACTTCCACAAGGCGTTTTACATCTTCGTCAGGTACTATTAATACAAAACACCTTTTGGGGATAAGCCTTGAAGCTTCTGTAATATATTCACCTACGGGTGAAATAGGCATAGCCTCTGCTTCTAGAATAGTTTTTACTACAGATGGGTCTATAGGCTTCTTGCCTCTCCCCATCACTTTTCTACAAGTAAATGCGGGGAAACCAGCTTCAGCTAATGCATTCTTTGTAGCATTGACTTTATTCTGTCTTACCATTGCCATGATTTCTTTCATAGAATTTCCCCCTCTATAAACCTACCGATTTCGTACTAATCGTATAAGCCTCTTCTACTGGACTTACGAAAATACGCCCATCACCAAAGTTACCTTTTTCACCTGTTCTTGCGTATTTCATAATAATTTTAACTACGTCATCTTTGTCTTCATCTTTAACGACCATCAAAAGCATTTCCTTTGGAATCTCATCATAGTAAACTTCCCCTACCTTAACACCCTTTTGTTTACCACGGCCAAATACATCCATCTTTGTAACAGCCGGAAACCCAGCTGAAAGAAGTTCAGATAAAACCTCTCCTACTTTATGAGTTCTAATAATTGCACGAACTAATACCATATGTTCTACCTCCCTTAATTCTTCACTCTTCATTCTTAATTTTTCATTGTTTCTCTTAGTCCAAAATACCATGTTGCATTAAAATAGATTCTAGTTTATCTATTGATAATGGTTTAGGGATAACAAACATATCATTGCCATCAACTTTTCTTGCAAGTTCTCTATATTCATCTGCCTGTGGTTCTTGTGGGCTAAAATCAATAACTGTTTTTTTATTAATTTCTGCTTTTTGTACTGCATTATCACGAGGTACAAAGTGGATCATCTGGGTTCCTAACTCTTTAGCTACTGCTTGCACAAGCTCTGCTTCCCCATCTACTTTTCTTGAGTTACAAATAAGTCCACCAAGTCTTACACCGCCTGTATTTGCATATTTCATAATACCTTTTGAAATATTGTTAGCTGCATAAAGTGCCATCATTTCACCAGAACATACAATATAGATTTCTTGAGCCTTGCCTTCACGAATAGGCATTGCAAAGCCTCCACATACAACATCACCTAATACATCATAAAATACATAGTCTAAATCAGCTTCATAAGCACCTAACTGTTCAAGTAGATTAATAGAAGTAATAATACCACGACCTGCACAACCAACACCTGGTTCTGGTCCACCTGATTCTACCCCTTTAATACCGCCGTAGCCTTCCTTTAAAATCAGGTCAAGGTCAATATCTTCACCTTCTTCACGAAGGGTATCAAGTACTGTTTTCTGTGCAAGACCTCCAAGTACAAGCCTTGTTGAATCTGCTTTAGGGTCGCATCCAACGATCATAACCTTTTTGCCCATCTCTGCTAAACCTGCTGTTAAATTTTGTGTTGTTGTTGATTTACCAATTCCGCCTTTTCCATAAATCGCTACTTGTCTCATAACCCTACCTCCTATTTTCAAATGCTATGATTTTATTTTGCAAATGCTTAGAGAACCTTTTATTTTTATTTCCCGGGCTAATAAAAATAAAAACGGCGCAGAAAATGATGACTCTCATTTTTCTACGCCGTTGTAAAAAACGTTATTCATTTTTGTGATTCTCTATGCCCTCATTATAGAAGTCCTTATAGGAGGTTTCAATAATGAGATATCACTAATAATTGTATATAATTTACTGAATATTTTTGTATATAATAACACATCATTTTTTGAAAAGAAAGAGGTGTATTTATAAAAATATATTTCAAAAGCCTATCTACTCTAAGAGTATCAAGGCTTCCGGTGGTATAAAAATATTTATTTCCTTTGACAATGGCATCTGTGTCTTAGAAAATTTACAACACAAAGGTTGCACTCCCCCACTTTTTTTCTCTTGCACTAAATAGTCTATCTCAAAGGGAAACTCCAAATAGCTCAGTATTTGCATATTAAATTGATTGGTATTTACTTTATTAGTTAGCTTGATATCATGTGCTCTAACCCCTACATATTTAACATTTTCCTTAATCTCTTCTTTTGTCACAAGCTTAAGATCCCAATCTACTGCTAAAAGCTGGTGCTTATCTAGTCTTTTGATAGGAGAAATATTTTTACAACCCGTTAATTGTGCTACTTCCATTCTCTTAGGCTGACTAAAAATCTCTTTTGTACTACCTTCTAATAAAGCTCTTCCACTATCCATAACAATGAGCTGATCACAAAAAGTATAAAGTTCATCTCTATTATGAGATACCATAATCATATCTCCCTTAAAATCCTTTAGTACTTCTATAAGCTCTTTAACTAAAGTATCCTTCAGAAAGCTATCCAAAGCTGAAAAGGGCTCATCTAACAAAAGGACTTCTGGTTCATAGGCTAAAATTCTAGCTAAAGCCACTCTCTGCTGCTGTCCGCCTGAAAGCTGAGAAGGATAATGACTGCCTATGCCATTTAGCCTGAATCGCTCTATTTGCTGTTCTACCTTCTTTTTTATTTCTGACTTATTACCTTTAATGCCTATGCTAATATTTTCTTCAACTGTCATATGAGGGAATAATGCATAGCTTTGAAATAGATAACCCACTTTCCTCTCCTGTGGTGGTATGTTAATCTTTTGCTTGCTATTAAAAAGATTCTTCTCTCCCAGCTTTACTTCTCCTCGATCTGGTTTTTCTAGCCCTGCTATACATTTTAAAGTCATACTCTTACCACAACCAGATGCCCCTAAAATCCCTGTACATTTTCCTTGGGTTTTAAAAGCCAAATCTAATTTAAAGCCCTTTAACTTTTTATGAAGTTCTACTTGAATACTCATAGGGTCCACCTCCTGATTTGCCTCATGCCTCTACCAGTAATCATATTAATGGCTAGGACAATCACAAAGGAGACAACAACTATAACTGCCACCCAAAAACCAGCTATAGTAAAGTTACCTGCTGATACTTCTGATGCAATCGCTAAAGCTATGGTTTGCGTCTTTCCTAAAATATTACCCGCTAACATAGAAGTAGCCCCGTATTCCCCAATAGCTCTGGCAAAGGTGAGTACTGTTCCTGAAGCAATCCCTGGCATGGCAATTGGCATAATCACCTTCCAGAAAATTTTCCTTTCTGACATGCCTAAGGTTCTTCCTGCTGCAATCATATTCATATCTACTTGTTCAAAGGCCGCCCTGGCATTACGATACATAAGAGGAAAGGCAATAACAGCTGCTGCTAGTACACATCCTGGCCAGCTCAGTACCACTTTTACCCCAACATTTACCCATAAATATTTACCTATTGGCCTTTTAAGACTAAATATAAGTAATAAAAAAAAGCCCGCTACCGTAGGAGGTAATACAAGAGGGAGCGTTAAGATACCATCCACAATCCACTTTAAGGTATGATTTAGTTTCATTACAAACCTAGCTGCTAAAATGCCTATAAAAAAGGCTATTATTGTTGCCACTACTCCTGTTTTTAAAGAGATGAAAAGTGGACTCCAATTTACTTCTGCAAATAATGCATCCATTGTGTTTCCCTCCTTTTATAATAAAAATGGTAACTACTTCGTTATTTAAATATAAACTTGAATAATAATGTGTAAAGTTAAACTGCCGCTATATAGTCCGACTAGTGTACTTGCTTCCAGCTGCTATCTCACTCCGCTAAGAGACTCTAAATTCGTAATCCTTATGAACGGGCGAAAACTCGCTACGCTCAGACACTCGCCCTAAAACCCATAAGGATTATTTCATTAAGAGTTTCTAAGCTCCATTCCAATGCCTCTTCCAGCAAGTCCACTAGTCTCCCTACATAGCTACTACTTTACAAGAATAAACTACAAAGAAGCTTTATACATTATTGATATTTAAGAACTGAATTGTTACTTATTGTATCTAGCAAAGCCATATGCTTCTATGACCTTTAGTGCATCTTCTGTTTGTAAGTAGGCTACAAATTCTTTAGCTGCAGCGGTCTCTGCCTCACTAGCTTCTTCATTTTTGATAAGTGCCACAGGATAAATAACCGGCTTTTCTAGGCTATCAGCAGGTGCTTCGGCAATGATTTCAACTGAGTCTTTAACAGAGTTATCATCTGTAGCATATACGATACCCACTTCATTACTACCTTCGCTGACAGCTGAAAGAACGGCTGTTACATTAGCTCCTTCATTAATTTCCATGGTCATGACTTGATCTAAAATGCCAAGGTTAGTAAAAATCTCTCTTGCATAAGCACCTACAGGTACATCTTCTCCTGCTAAGGCAAGGTTAGCAGCTTTCATTACATCTTCAAAACCAGTGACGGCTGTTTCTCCTCCTTTTGGTTTAATAAGTACAACTTTATTCTCTAATAGCTTTGAAGTAGAATCTGGTATTACATAACCACCATCATTAAGGGCATTCATCTGTTTCATAGCTGCTGAAAAGAAAACATCACAGGCTGCTCCTTCTTCAATTTGTTTTTGAAGAGTACCAGAGCTATCTGCATTAAATGCAATCTCTACTTCTGGATGAAGAACTTTATAATTTGTTTGTATCTCTGTCATTGCATTCTTTAAACTGGCTGCTATAAATACTTGTAAGTTCACTTTTTCCTTTGGTGTTTCTGTGACCTGAGGTTCTACTGCTTCCTTTGCCACCTCTGGTGAAGCTGAAACCTGTGTTTTGCCTCCTTCACTTTCCTTAGCACTACATCCAACACATACTACCAACAACACTAACATCATCATTAAAAAACTTAAACGTTTCTTCATATACGCTCCTCCATTTCACTATTTTGCTGTTTTGTTGCCTTTTGTTTAGTTTAGTTCATTTTGATATAGAACATCTAACTACACTAGGCCTTCTGTGTCAATGAACTCAGAGCATTTACGTGGATATACAGTAGCCAATTTTCTTTTTTCTTAGAAGCTATACTTCATTATTCACTAGAAACTCCCTCTCTTAAATAAAGTTTTTGTTCACTATGTAGTAGCACCATCTCAAATCCACATGATCTTCTGCACGAATTCTTACATCTTCTAGCTTTCCTATATACTTTTACTCCTAGAACCGTATAATAAAAACTATATTTTTATATGACTACTTTAGGAGGTGTACCACCATGAAAGTTAGCGCAAGAAATCAACTTAAAGGAAAAATTGTTAACATCAGTGAAGGAGCTGTTAACTCTATGATTTCTTTAGATATAGGCGGAGGGAATATTATTGTCTCTACCATTTCAAAATCAGCTGTAACAGATTTGCAGCTTCAAATTGGTTCAGACGCCTATGCACTTATTAAAGCCACCTCAGTTATGATTGGCGTGGAAGATTAGCAGTAAATAAACTCATTCTAGAGAGGGGGCAAATAAAATGGAAAAACTCTACACACCTCAAGAAATAGCAGATCAACTTAAAATCAAAAAACATACTGTCTATGACCTCATTAAGAGAGGTGAACTTGAGTCCACCAAGATTGGTAAACAGCTTAGAATATCTGAAGTTCAACTCAATACCTACTTACAGATTTCTCCTCCTACAACAGCTACGCCTCTTCTTATTAGGAGCACTCCTGCTCCTATGCCCCCTTCTCATTATCCTGAAAATGCATTACTCAAAAATGAGTATTTAAAGCATTCTAATGGCCTTATTATCTGCGGCCAAGACCCTGTTTTAGATATGCTTTGTTCCTATATCGAAGCACATCCTTTAGGCATGCCTACTCTTCGTTCTTATATGGGAAGCTACAATAGCCTTTATGCTTTGTACTTTGATAAAGTTCATTTAGCTACTACTCATCTCTGGAATGGAACAGATCAATCCTATAATCTTTCCTATATACAGCATCTTCTTCCCGGGGTGGAAACAGTAGTCATTCATCTCTTTAAACGTATGCAAGGCTTTTATGTACAAAAGGGTAATCCAAAGTCAATTACTAATTTCGAGGATTTAGTAAGACCAGAAATCACCTTTGTTAATCGGGAAAAAGGTAGTGGCACAAGAGTATTATTAGACGAGCATCTTCGTCTTAAAAATATTTCACCTCTCTCCATTGCCGGCTACGAAAAAGAAGTTTTATCTCACACAACTTGTGCTGGTCAAGTAGCTATGGGTATGGCAGACGTAGCTATGGGTCATGCTAATGCCCTAGAACAATTTCCTACTCTTGATTTTATTCCTATCCAACAAGAAAACTATGATTTAGTTTTTAAGAAATCTGTACTTAAAGAGCAAATTTATGAGGTAATTACTCAGATCATCCAATCAGAAACTTTTAAAAATCAACTTTCTTATTTACCTGGCTACGACTTATCAGAGACTGGAACCATTATTCATTAGGAAAGGAGTCTTAAATGCTCATTAAAACGATTAAAATCAAAAAAGGATTTATACTTAGAGAACTAGGTGGCGAGTTTTGCTTAGCTTATGAAACAGATACCAATAATGGGGCATTAGATGGCCTACCTTCTATAAATGAAACTGGCATTTTCTTATGGGACAAATTAGAAAAAGGCTGTACTCCAGAAGAACTCGTTTCAGCTCTTGTTACTAAAAAGCATATAGATAGAGAGGATGCCGAAGCTGATGTAGGTGAGTTTTTAGCTAAACTTATTAATGGAAAGGTTGTTAATTATACAAAGTAAATTTCAAATTTGAAGGGGGTATCCATATGGATTATGGTATAAATATAAATTGTAAGCTTTTTATAGATGAGAAATATTATAAGAAACTAAATGCTACTGGAAAAGAGATATTTCTATACGATGACAACTGTGGACTTTACTATAGTTACTTCCCAGCTGAAGCTTGTAGTGAAGAACTACTTTACAGCTGTATTATAGCTTACTGTGAAATAACCCTTATAGGTTTTAATAATATTTACGGTATCACTGATGAAGTCAACTTAAGCTGCGATATTTTTAGATTAGGTAGTTCTAAGCAGTATTTTTCCTTGCTTATCACTATTACTTATCCAGATCAAATAGAAGAGTTTCACGATATGATGACCTTTGAAATTATAAGGCAAACTTCTAGTAGCTTTAACTTTAAGCTTCTTGGTGACCAAACGATTTTTTCTATAGATCAGCTCAGTCATACATTCTAAATCATCTTAGCCATTTCACCTCATTCTACTTTTATCGCACTAAGATGCGCTTTATCCCACCTTTTATTTTAAAATCCACCTTCAAAGTAGGTGTCAACTCAAGCACACATATAAAAAAGGAGTACCTTAAAATGCATGAACCGCCTATGAACATCAATAGTAATTTGGTTATGCAGTGAAAGAACCGTAAAACCAGTATGAAATCTCTAGTTTTACGGTTCTTATTTCATTAAAGTTTATAGATACTCATTTTGCATTAGCACCTTTTTATCTCTCTTAATGTCACGATCTACAGATGTTACTAATTAAATCCAACTAATTTCTGTGTGATCTTATAGACCGTAACAGATATTTTACGTCCTAGCCAACCTGGTAAATGACTTAGCTGACCTAACATGCTGAATCTTAAAACCCAATATAAACGACTATCTCTTTCTTTAATATAATGCCACAACTCTTTCTTCATCTGAAGATGTTTTTCTGATGCTGACTTAATGCAAAGTATACTTGATACAATAGTGATAATCTCTAAATAATGACGCATATAGCGGCGCAGCTTTTTATTAGGTATCTCTTCCAAACGGAATGCATCTACCATTATTTTGTTCACTTTTATTTGTTGATCCATACGGCTAATCATAACCTTTTCGTTAACAGATTGGTCTTCTCTACCTATGTAATAGCGATAAAAATCCACATCCATATAGTACATGGTTTTCACTGATGGTAATGGTATGTATACAAAGAGATTATCCACATAGAAAGTATGTTTAGGAAGTTTTAGTCCACAATCTCTTAACAATTGTGTGCGGTAAATAACCGCATGCATAAGCATATACTGTCCTTTACGAAAGTTTTTTACATCATCCCAGGTGAAAAGCTTTTCCTGTGGAAGAGCTGAGGTATACCTCACACTTTTTTTATGCTTAGCACCTTCTTTTTCATAAACGTAGTTGCTAATAAGCATATCTAAATTCTTTTTAGTTTCCACCATATTGCGAAGGGTGTTAAGTATTTTAAGATAGGCCTCTTCATCTACCCAATCATCACTATCTACTACTTTAAAATATAGACCAGTAGCATGTTTTAATCCCGTATTTACAGCTTCACCATGTCCACCATTAGATTGATGCACAGCTTTGATAATAGATGGATAGCGCCCCGCATAGTCATCTGCTATTTGCCCCGTCTCATCAGCAGAACCATCATTCACAATGATAATTTCAACATCCTCTCCTCCAACTAATAGAGATTCGATGCAGTTTTTCATATAATCTTTTGAATTATAGCAAGGTATTGCTACGGATAAAATCTTCATATTACGTTCCTCTCTTTGTTAACTAAGATAGCTCCTTTTCTGCGCATTCTAATGCGACCTCTATAATTTGATGCATATCATAATATTTATAGAGACCCAATCTTCCACCAAAAATAATATTTTCTTCATTCTTTGCTAGTGCCTCATACTGGCTATATAATGTATTATTTTTTTCATCATTAATAGGATAATAAGGCTCATCACCTTTTTCCCAGTTTGCAGGATACTCTCTTGTTATAACTGTTTCTAACTGTGTTCCATATTCAAAATGCTTATGTTCAATTATTCTTGTATAGGGCACTTCATACTCTGTATAATTGACTACTGCATTACCTTGATAGTTTTCCTCATCTAATATTTCACTTTCAAATCTAAGGGAGCGATATTCTAATTCACCAAATTGATAATCATAAAACTGATCAATCATGCCTGTAAATACTATTTTCTTAGCACAATTTTCTAATGTGGTACGTTCTTTGAAGAAGTCACACGCTAGACGCACCTCAATTCCTTCTAGCATTTTTTCAATAATCTTTGTATAGCCTCCTATAGGAATTCCTTGATAACAATCATTGAAATAGTTATTATCATATGTAAACCTAAGTGGTAAGCGCCTAATAATAAAAGCAGGTAATTCCGTGCAGTTCTTTCCCCATTGCTTTTGGGTATAACCTTTAATTAATTTTTCATAGATATCCTTACCGACCAGACTAATGGCTTGTTCTTCTAAATTACGAGGAACCTTAATGCCACTTTCCTTCTTCTGCTTATCAATAATGGCTTGTGCCTCTTTAGGTGTGGTTACCCCCCATAATTTATTAAATGTATTCATATTAAATGGCATATTGTACACTTCATCTTTATAGCGTGCAATAGGCGCATTTATATATTGATTAAATGTTGCAAACTGATTAATATACTTCCAAACCTTTTCATTTGAAGTATGAAAAATATGGGCACCATACTGATGAACATGAATTCCTCTTATTTCTTTGGTATAGATATTGCCCCCTATATGATCTCTTTTGTCAATAACAAGGCATGTTTTCCCTCTTTTTTTTGCTTCATAAGCAAAAATAGAGCCAAACAACCCTGCACCAACAATCAAATAATCGTACATAATTTTCCCCCTTTAATCATTTTTTTATCGTCTTATTATAATGTACGGTCAACATAATGACAATAATTTTCCAACATTTATGTAACCTAGTTTATATTTTTATTATTTTTTAAACTCTATACTTTGAGTCAAAACTGTTAGAAATGATTGAGTAAAATACAGAAACAACTCTAGTACTATAAGCCACTAGAGTTGTAAAAAACTGTTTATTAACTGAAATTATTTCAAGTTGTTAATAAAGAACTACGTTTAATCTTTTTTCATTATAACGAACTTCATCATTGGGTAGTTGATTACTACTTGTAATATGATGTTTACGATGTTAGCTACATAAGTGGCTGCAGTACTTCCGATGTATGGTGTTACATAATTGATGACATATGGTGGTAACCAGATTGATAATATTCCGGCTACTACTACTGTTGCGATATACCATGGTAACACTTTTAGGATGTTGCATGTAGCACCAAATACTACTTTACGTTGTACAATAAAGTTGACTATTTGTGCTGCGACATATGCTGTTAAAAAGCCTAAAAATCCACATAAGCCACCATTTTCTAATGTGTAGTCAAATATAAACCATTGAAATGATTGTGCAGCAAGCCCTTTAAAAATAAAATTGGTTGTAATCGCCAATACTAAAAAGTTTGTAATTGTAGCAACGTTGCTCATTATATTAAATAGTATAAATTCATATAAATCAGGATGCTTACTTTTCCATGCTTTTATTGTTTCAATCATATCTATCTCCTACTTTCTATTTTTGAGCGTTGCAGTAATCAAATGTTTTAGGCCTCTGAAAAACTTCCCATTAACCATCTCTAATACGGCTTCCACCATACTCATAGAGACAGCTCCTCCCATCATCTTCGCAATTCCACGGAATGGCATGTTGTATATGAAAAGAATGTTTAAGTTTGGAGTTCCTTTTTTCAAACTATTATCTCTGATTCTAGTAATAATTTTAAATACCATACGGGCAATCCAACTTTTCGCATAATACATTTGACTAATTGTATCGTTTAACTCTAAAGGTTTACTACGATCCCATTTACTTTCTGGGATTGCATGTCCTAATAAAGATTCAAAGCTAGCATCAGATACTTGTTTAACTTGTGCAGTATAATATTCATGTAATTCTTCCTTATGGTAAGGACATTCAGTAGTTGTTCCTTCTACCTCAAGAGCTTCTTCAAGGATTATTTCATGTGCATTTTTACCAATTTGAATATGATATGTTCCGCCTTCAATCTCCCATTGTTGTGTTTTAACATTGAAGTAACGAAATGTCTTATCATCAAATGGTAATTCAACTTCTACACTTTCGCCTGGTTCTAAGTACACCTTGGTAAATCCTTTTAACTCACGAATAGCACGGAAAATCTCACTGTGTTTCATAGAAATATACATTTGAACAACTTCTGATCCGCTTACCTTACCTGTATTGGTTACGGTAACTTTAACGCCATTCTTGCCTACTATAAGGTTGCTATATGT
>JAEWMQ010000034.1 GCA_023393125.1 Bacillota bacterium | reverse complement strand
CTCCGCTAATGTGAGTCCCGGAGACATTTCCGCCATTGAGAACAGTCTGAAGCCCCTCCTCAATGGTGGTGTCTACAGCACTACCACCGCTGGAAACTCGCTGCTCTCCTCCGCTAATGAGTGTCCCTGATACATTTCCGCCATTGAGAATGGTCTGCAGCCCCCCCTCAATGGTTGTATCTACGGCACTACCACCGCTGGAGACTAGCTGCTCCCCGCCACTGATGATGGTTCCGGTCGCAAGACCTGCATTGTGAATACTCTGCTCCCCACCACGGTAAATTGTGGTAGAAGTTACACTGCCGCCGCTGGAGATGACCTGGTAACCACTGTTGATGGTACTATCTGAAGCTGAGCCTCCATCGTAAATCCACTGAATGCCTCCATTTATGGCCGTCTCAGTTGCAGAGCCACCACTGGATATTTCCTGCCAACCGCCACTATTAATAGTGGTTGCTGTAGCACTTCCTCCACTGCTGATGAACTGGATACCAGAATTATTTATAGTGGTACCACTTGCACTTCCCCCCTCACCAACTTCCTGAATCCCGCCTTGAATAGTGGTGTCAACAGCACTGCCACCGCTGGAAATGAGCTGGAAGCCACCATTAATAGTGGTGCTGGTAGCACTGCCACCACTGGAAACATCTTGGAATCCGGCATTAATAATGGTGCTGGTAGCACTACCACCACTTGAAATGTACTGGAATCCGGCATTAATAACGGTACTAGTAGCACTGCCACCATTGGAAACCTCCTGGAACCCATTTTCAATAGTGGTTTCAATAGCATTGCCTCCACTGGATATATATTGAGTTCCCCCATCGATAACGGTATTAGTCGCACTGCCACCATCGGAAATATACTGTTCTCCTCCGCTAATTAGTGTATTAGTGACACTTCCACCACTCGAAATATCTTGGTAACCACCATTAATGGTCGTCGTTGAAGCGGTACCACCATTGAAAATTATCTGTGCCCCATCATTGATAGTCGTGCTTATAGCGCTGCCACCACTGGATACGTATTGCTCTCCGCCATCAATGGTGGTATTAAATGCGGAATCACCTGCTGATAAAGACATTGAGCTACTATAATCAAGTATTTTATCATTAAATACTTGGGCAAGAGCAGGTACGGTTGGCAACATAAGCCCCGCAATTAGTCCGGCTAACATTGTTCTCTTTATTTTTCGATGCCGTTGCCCACCTTTGCGGGTTAGCTCAGAAGTCACCACCCACATACCAGAAGATTCATTCCATACAATATTATAGATTTTATTCATTACTCCACCTTGAATGATTCATACCAATACTACTTTGTTCTGCCAGAGAGGCATGAAGTTTGTCGATGACGCCGTTTACCTGCTTCCCCGTAATCAGGCGTGTACATTCAAATTGTCTGGGGGTGTTTTTATGTCTCGGACACCACAGAAAATCTTTATGATCAAAATTCAGTGAAGTATCATCCCAGCATCCGTTACATCCATGGGAACTAAATATTCTCCATGGGGTATAAAATTCACTGACAGGAAGCGTAAAACCACTTATTAGTACAACAGGGATATGAGTTGCCCATGCCAGCCAGGAGAGCCCGCTGGATAAACCAATAAAGAAACTGGCATGATGTAACAGATTCACCCGTTCCTGCAGAGGTATTTTCCCTGTAAAGTCTTCTGCTCCCCACGGAATATGGTTCCAGACAAAGCCCTGACCATAATGAGCATGCAGATCAATACACAGTACCCGATACCCCAGCGATTTGAGATGGGCTACAACCTCACTCCAGCCAGTGCCATTGTTCCAGTATTTCGCCTGACAAGTGGATTGTGTCGCGATACATACATAAGGCTCATTAATGCTTCTGGGAGCTGAAAGATTAAGTCGGACTGGTGATTCCCGGGGATCCACTCCCAGAATGTATCCAGCGGAACGATGAAAACCGACCTGGCGAAAATCAATTGGCTGGTTAGTTGTATCGCCACCAAAATACAGTCCTACACGATAAGTTGCATATGGCGTAATCGTATGAGGATTATCTGGAGTAGAAAATTGAATCTGCGGATATTGCGGTGCCAGTAGTTCAATAATCTCCTGTGCCATAGTGCATTCCAGTTGACACTTATGCAGCGTCTGAAACCTTTCAGCATAAGGAAACCATCCGAGTAAATCACCTAATGTACCGGTAGGAAACGAAATCAGCACAGGCTGATTTTTTAAATTCAACGTTTCATCCATTAAGGGCGTGTCGTTTCCCCTATGGAATACCTGAATACGAAAACGAATGAAGTATTTTTTACAGCTCCTTACCCAGCCATTATCTGCATCGCAGCTAAAAAGAATGTTCCCCGAATCAGCATCCATCAGACGAACATGCCATTTCCCCTCAGGGAGCAGTACACGCGCCCCATCATTAAAATCGTATCGGATACCCTCAGGTCCGGACTGAGTCGGTTTCTCTGGCGGAGTAATAAAATATGTGTTTATCAATTTGGACATATCTTTATCATTAAAATTAATAATGATTTATTATAGGATGGTTACGGCTATTTGCTGCATTTCTGACAATTTGTGCATTGAATCACATTGATAATTACAATCATCTCAGTAAGGTATCGTAAAAGACTCCGAGATTTCTCTTGAGCATTAAAAATCACTATCAATTCAGCAACATACTGATATGCAGATATAAATCATTTAAACTAAATATTACTCAATGGCAGGAGTATATTACCCGTTAGCGCCGATTTTTCTCTTGAGATAAGAGCGCTCGGTTAAGCCTCCTGTCACATAAAAATGACCATTACTGAAATACATACGCACTTTTGTTTTAAACAGTTCCTGAAAGGATATCTTATTCTTATACCCATAATGTACACACCACTAAAACTGCCTGGACGCATGTGTGCTAATGTCTAAATTCTGTGCATTATTGAACAATAATCCACAGTCTCGTTAGCTTATTGTGCACTTGCTGCGTAATAAGCTAACTGCGCTGCAAAGATAAATGTTCTCCTTTTAGCAGAGGAAATGTAATGTGCTACTGCCTAATTAATTGATAATAAAGGGTGTTAAATGGGTTGCTGAGCATGAGATCGAATCTTCCAGCATTAAGATTGACTCTGTAATCAGTTTTTCAGGTTAATGTCAAATATATCCTCAGGCAATTTTAAGAGCTATATGCGCATACCAATATAGGGGTATTTCTGGCGCCGAAGAACTCTTATGAAGCAATGCTGCTGCAGGTGACGTCACCTGAATTGTTTATCTCACAGACAACGTATTCAGTATATAATAATGTGAGAATCCATTTTTAATTTATTAAGAGAAAATAATAATCTAGTCACACTTATTTTATAAGTCATTAAGATAAATATTATTTTTCTGGTCTACTCGGGAAAGTCGCGATATCCTTCTGAAGGATGGATGATATTTTTTATATTGAGTTTTAATATGCCTGGCATATTAAACCAGAGATAAGTATATAATATTTCCATTCACAGCGTCAGATGACACCACATTTTACTCCATTTTCATAGCGGGTTATGATGGCTCTCGGTAGCTAAATGATTTTCTGGCGGAAATACAGGAGGATAGCATACAATATTATTTTCATTCTATTAACTCCTTAAAATAATTATTTAGCCAATATTGAGAATCAGTGATTGCTGAAAATAAACAGATAATGCTAAGCTGTTTTTAGATAATATGAGGACAATGAATGTTACAATTGCACTATAACTAACAGCGCATTCATATCTTTTTGATATACCTCACAAAAACAAACTATTAGGTTAAACAAAAGCTAAACAAATTAAGTACTGATAATTGACTTACCGGTGTACTTCAAAAGAATCATATACATATGTAGAAGTGACAGAAGGGAGTCATAGTTATGCAAACTAAGCTTCTGGCAATTATGATCCTACCCACGTAATATGGACACAGGCCTAAGC
>JAEWMQ010000074.1 GCA_023393125.1 Bacillota bacterium | reverse complement strand
AGCTGCTGTCTCACTCCGCTAAGAAACTCTAAATTCGTAATCCTTATGAACGGGTGAAAACTCGCTACGCTCAGACACTCACCCTAAAACCCATAAGGATTACTTCATTAAGAGTTTCTAAGCTCTGCTCCAAGGCATCTTCCAGCAAGCCCACTAGCCTACCTACATAGCTATTATTTTACAAAAACTTATTATTAGGAAGCTCTATACGTTATGAAGAGCTACTAAGAAAATCTATACCTAATTATTGATGGGGAAGAGCCTGAGAAAACCTTTCATTAAGTACTATTAAGTTTATTGCTAAGATCACCTACATTTTCTGTTTATCAAATAAACCTGCTACTACTTAGTCAAAACAAACTACCACGAAACTTTATACGTTATTATAAGTATAAAAGCCTTAAAACACTTTATAAGTGCTATCAAACACTCTTTTTATAATATATCTACCGTAAATACATTAAGAATTATTATGATTACTGATTTATAAAGATACGGTACTAATGAACTTTATGTGCTATTGTAGCACAAAAAATACCGAAGGAAACTGCTTATACGCTCAGAACTGCATGATGTTTTTTGCCACGCTGCTCCACTGATAGAGACGTTTATTTGCTCTATAACCTTTGATAGAAATGGGAGGGGGAGGGCTATCTGGAAGGGTGACTTG
This sequence comes from Bacillota bacterium, assembly GCA_023393125.1. Taxonomy (GTDB): domain Bacteria; phylum Bacillota; class Clostridia; order Lachnospirales; family Cellulosilyticaceae; genus Cellulosilyticum. The sequence goes on along the minus strand of JAEWMQ010000074.1, from coordinate 9,053 downwards.
GGAGAATTTTTTAGAGGCACTTGGCGAACGTTTTGGATGGGTTTTAGCACGAGTGTCTGACCAGCGGGAGTTTTCGTGCGTTCATCCAAATAAGTGAGCCTAGTGCCTCAAAAAATTTGAACCGGAACACTGTAAGATAGGCCTGCCCCTCCCATTTCCTCCCACAAGCCTTTATCATAAACGCCCCTACAAATTTCAATTTATAATAACACATTACATAAATAAACAGCTACTACACTTGCTACAGCTACCAAAGTTAAGCTTTTTTCAAAATATCCTAAAATAAGAGCCACCAACATCCCTACTGCTGCATGTAAGCTATAATCTGTACTATATAAAATATGAGGAAAAGTCATGGCACCTAATACTGCATAGGGTACATAATGTAAAAAAGAACGAATATATAATGACTTAATAGGCTTTTGAAATAGCGTAACAGGTAATACACGAATGAAATAAGTAACACCTGCCATAATTATGATACTGATGATGATGTACATGAGTCTGCCTCCTCTTCTATCGGATACCAATAGGCTACAAGCCCTGCTGCAATGAGTGTTACTATAATAACTGCAAAGCCTGGGGAAATACTACTTAAACCCGGTACATATTTTAAAATACAACTACAGGTAATGGCAAATAAAAGCGTTATTAAAATCGACTTTGCTCCTTTAGCTGCTGGAATAATTAAAGCAATAAACATGCCATACAAAGCAATCCCTAAAGCATCTTGAAGGGCATCTGGCAAAAAACCACTCATTACTGCACCCACTAAGGTCCCTAAGCTCCATCCAATGAACGGTAAAGTGATTAATCCCCATAAAAAACTTGAGCAAATAGGTTCTTTTTCTAAAGCTGCCACTGTAAAGATTTCATCGGTCACTCCAAAACTCACTAATAGCTTTTGAACTAACTTAAAGTCTTTAACAAATTTCTGCGATAAAGATAGCGACATTAAAAAATACCTAGCATTAATCATAAGCATTGTTAGTGTCATTTCTATGTACGATCCACCTGCTGCTATTAAACTCACACCAGCAAACTGACCTGCCGAGGTAAGATTAGTCATAGAGATAATAACAGCTGCTAAAGGTGATAAGCCACTTCCTACAGCTAACATTCCAAAAGCTATCGATACAGAAAAATAACCTATACCTATGGGCACACCTAATTGCAATCCCCTTCTAAATTGTTTTTTATTCATTTATTTCACCCCACTATTTTACTAAGTAAAAAGCACAATAAAGGCCAATTGCCCTATTGTGCTTATCTATCTCCTGTTATTATACACCTTATTTTTCGTAAACAGATCTTTTTAATATGCCTACATAAGGTAGATTACGATAACGTTCTGCATAATCAATACCATAGCCTACGATAAATTCATCTGGTACTTCAAACCCTAAATAATCAATAGCCACACTTTCTTTGCGGCGAGCAGGTTTATCTAATAAAGTACAAACCTTAACACTTGCAGGGTTTCTTGTTAATAAAACTTCTTTTAAATATTTTAAAGTTAAACCACTATCTACAATATCTTCTACAATAAGTAGATTTTCACCTTCCACACTACCATCTAAATCCTTTATGATTCTTACAACTCCTGTTGATTCAGTCGCATTACCATAGCTAGAAACAGCCATAAAATCCATTTTTAATGGTAAATTAATTTTTCTTACTAAATCACTAGTAAAAATGTTAGAACCTTTTAAAATGCCAATAACCGTTAAAGGTTTACCTGCATAATCATTTGTAATTTGCTCACCTAACTCTGTTAATCGTGCATTTAATGCTTCTTCTGAATATAAAATTTCTTCAATATCTGCTCTCATGAGATGACTCCTTTAATGTAAAATCGAACTATATTTTTATTATAACACATAACGTTCAAATTTCAAATTTATAAATACAATTATCTTCATTTTAGGTGATTATTTTCCATAAAACACGTAAAAAAGCTAAAAGTTTTGGTGTACTTTTAGCTTTTGTTATCTTATTATGACTTATTCATTAATGCCAGCATATTTTTGAATAATAGCTTCTGCTACTTGAATGCCATCTACAGCAGCTGAGGTAATGCCACCTGCATAGCCTGCTCCTTCTCCTGCTGGATAAAGGCCTTTTACATTACTTTCATAAAACTCATTTCTTGGTAAACGTACTGGTGATGAACTTCTTGTTTCAAATCCAGTCAATAATGCTTCAGGGTGATCAAAGCCTTTTATCTTTTGTCCAAATGCCTTCATAGCTTCATCTATAGCCATAGTCATAAACTCAGGTAAAAAAGCTCTCATATTCGTCAGCTTTACACCTGGTGTATACGTTGGTTTTACTATACCAACTTGGGTACTTTCTACATTATTAAGAAAATCTCCAAGAAGCTGTACAGGTGCCTTGTAATCTTCTCCTCCTAAACGAAAAGCTAATTCTTCTAGCTCTCGTTGTAAATACATACCTGCTAACGGATCATCACTGCCATAATCTTTCGGTCCTACATTTACCAAAATAGCACTATTAGCATTTTTACCATCACGGCTATGTTCACTCATGCCATTAGTTACGACTCTACCTTCTTCTGACGCTGAAGCAATAACATAACCACCTGGGCACATACAAAAGCTATAGACTGTACGTCCATTTTCACAGTGATGAACCAGCTTATATTCAGCTGCCCCCAATTTTTCATTTTCTTTATTTTCTTCTCCAAATTGTGCTTCATTCATCCATTCTTGTAGATGCTCTATACGCATCCCCATAGAGAAAGGCTTTTGTTCCATGTGAACTTGACGTTTATGAAGCATTGTGAAAGTATCTCTTGCACTATGCCCAATTGCTAAAATGCAAACCTCCGTCTCTAGACGTTCTCTACCATTAATGATTACAGCTTTGACTTCACCTTGATCATACTTGATATCTGTTACCTGGCTTTCAAAGCGATATTCGCCACCAAGATTTATAATGGTTTCACGTATATTTTTAACTACATCTCTTAAAATATCTGTCCCAACATGTGGCTTGTTTTTATAAAGAATATTATCTGGTGCTCCTGCTTTTACCATTTCCTCTAATACTTTATGGCAGCGCTTATTTTTGATTTGTGTTGTTAGTTTGCCATCTGAAAAAGTGCCAGCTCCACCTTCTCCAAACTGCACATTAGAAGTAGAGTCAAATCCTCCAGCTTGCCAAAAACGTTCTACATCCTCTACACGTGAATCTACATCTTTACCACGTTCTAACACAATAGGTCTAAATCCTTCTTGTGCTAAGATAAGTGCAGCAAATAATCCACAAGGTCCACTACCTACTACAACAGGTCTATGCTTTAACCACTCGTCCCCTTTAGTTGGAGGAATGTATGCCATAGATTCCCATCTAAGCTGTGGCATCTTTGCTAATAACTGCTTGTCCTTAGTAGTAGCCACATCTACTGTATACACCAGCTTAATATCGCTTTTTTTTCTAGCATCAACGGCTTCTTTAAAAATACGATACTCTAAAATATCAGATGGTTTTATTTTTAGTTTTTTAGCAATCTTCTCTGGTAGTAGCGATTGCTCTTCATTCAAGCTTAATTTAATATCTTGTACTCTAATCATGCATTTACTCCATTTCTACTTACACTTTCTCCTGCAATAAAACCTGTTGACCAAGCCCATTGCAAATTATATCCACCACAATCACCATCTACATCTAGTACTTCTCCTGTAATATATAAATCTTTAGCTTTTAAAGAGGCCATGGTACTTAGATCCACTTCGTCCATTTTAACGCCTCCTGCAGTGACTTGGGCATATTTAAAGCTTCTTGTTCCTTCTAGTGGAAAAGTAAAAGCCTTTAAAGTGGTTGCAATACGTGCTATCTCTTCATACTCTAAGTTCTCGCAGGGCCTTCCTATTTGCATAATAGTAGCTGCTTTTAATACCGGTACAATGATGCGCTTATGCAGTAGACCAATAAAAAGTTCTTCTATTGAACGTTCAGGGTGTCTTGCAATACGCTCATATAACAAGCTTACTATTTCATCATAGCTGATGTCGTTAAAAAGGTCTAATACTATTTGGGCTGATTGCTTTTCTAATTTTGCTAATGAAGCAATACGACTCAGCTGAAAAATAGGAGGTCCTGATAAGCCATCTTCTGTAAAAAGAACTTCTCCATATTCTTCTCTCATCAATTTACCTTCCACTTCTATTTTAGCATTAGCCTTCACTTTAGTTCCCATCATCATCTTACAATAAGGAGATGATGATAACATATGGACGAGTATAGGGAAAGTAGGTGTAATCTGATGACCTAGACGCTTTAGAAGGTTATATCCTATACCATCACACCCTAAGCTTGCATTAGTCATACCACCTGTTGCTACAATAACCTTTTTGCTTGTATAGGTTTGCCCTTGTTCATCTACAATTTGCCATCCGCCCTTCTTATAACATAACTCTGTTACTTTTACATCTGTTAGGATTTCTACTTGTAAACGCTCAGCTTCCATACGAAGCACATCTAAAACACTTGTTGCCTGCTCTGAGCAAGGATAGACTTTTTTCCCTTCTATTAAAAAGACAATTCCTAGCTCTTCAAAAAACGCCTTTGTTTCTTCGTATCCAAAGCGTTCAATAGGTCCTATAATAGGATGATTTTCACTGCTAGTATGATAGTAGTCTGCACCTAGCTGTGTATTAGTTATATTGCATCTTCCATTTCCTGTAACTAGTATTTTTTTTCCTACACGGTTTAATCTTTCTAATATGCAAACCTTAGCGCCTCTTCTAGCTGCTACAATAGCAGCTACTAATCCTGAAGCACCCCCTCCAATAATGACAACCTCTTTCACGCTATATCCTCCTTCATACGGCGAATAAGACTGCCCTTAGGCAGTCTTATTCACCAACATAATCCTGTAATATTTTTTGGAGCACACTTGCATCTTTTAAAAGTGCCTCCTTTTGAGCTGCTGTAATAACAATACTTTCTTTTAAAAGTAGGCTATATAGGTAGCTAGAAAAATCTGTTGCTTTACGTGCAACATGACCTACTACTACTCCACTAGCTCTCTCTTTTATACAAATGCCATCGCCTTCTATACCTAAAGCGTAGCTTTTTACTTCGCTTGCTTGATTTAATACCTCTGCTTCTAAATCCACTGTTTTAAAAAGCTTAACCTCATCTTCATTAAATGTCTCAATACTAAAATCTTTAAAACGCTCCTGTAACTCATCTTTTGTGAGTCCTAGTAAACTTGTTGCATTTAACGTCACACTTTCTATCTTTTCTTTATTATCTGTTTGTAAATAGAGAAGAATCTCAGTGCTAGGCAAAATCTTTGCAATTTGTAATTTATCATTTGATAACGTCTTAGCAATATTTTTTTCTTCTAATACTTGTCCTGCCATAGGGGTTACTACTTTATTTCTTCCCATAACGATAAAATAAGTAGCTATAAAAAGGATAAAAAACGCTATGGCAGCTACTAATAACGTTATCCAATATTGTTTCTTTTCTAACATAATGGCACTTCCTTTATCTATAATAAGTATCAACTTATTAAGATTATGTGTAAATTTAAAATTTTTATACATTTTAGGAAGTGTTTTTATGCAAAATATAAATGATTACGCTTTTTCAAGAAACGCAACTAACTTTTTCCCACCTGGGAAAGATAATAAATCAGATCTTGAAATTGTACGCGTTGCAAGACCTACAAGGAAGTAAATAACCGCAGCAATAGGTATTACAACCAAAATACTTAATTTAACTGAAATACCTATTGCTATCAAAAATGCATATATAATATAGCCTACTGCTCCCATTACACCTGCACAAAACATTGGTTTGAGTAAAAGTTTTTTCCAGTTAAATTTAATTTGAAGGTGCTTCGATAAATAGCGTATGTTTAAAATAGCATAAAGCACATAGCATAAAGTCGTACTATGAATAAATCCATAAATGCTAAGTGCAGGAATGGATAGTGCAATTAAATTAATAATTACCTTAATAGCACAAGCTATAACTGCATTAATAGTTGGAATTCTTTGTTTACTCATTCCTTGCAATATACCAGCACTTAATTGAGCTAGAGCCATTCCCAAAATACCGATAGCTCCTGCTGAAAGTACTTCTGCCCCTTTAGCATCACCTACTACTAAAGTTAAAATAGGACCGGCAAATACAAGAAAGGCTACAGCAGAAGGTGCTGCAATGAGCATGCCTACTTTAAAAATCAGCTTTGTTTTCTTACGAATATCTTTATATAAACCAGCAGCCATGGCAGATGCTATAGCTGGTACTGTAGCTAACCCTAATTGTAAAATCAAACTAACTGGTATATTCATAAAAGTCATATACTGGAATGAAAGATAGCTACTTAAGTTATTTACGATTGCTTCTGTTTTTAAAGTTGCTGCATCCATTACAGGTACTAAGTTTAATAAGCCCTGTTCTCTTAAGATGTCTATATTTCCTGGTAATACTTTAGAAATCATAGATTGGTCAATAGATGTCATAATAGAGAAAACAGATGCACTAATAATAACAGGAATCATCATATTTAAAATTTGTTTTAAAATTGTTCCTGTACTTTGATATTCATATTCAGTACTATGGGCTATCTCTTTTTTAATTTTAGGTCTTTTAAGGAAATATAAGGTTAAGAGCACAATAAGACCTGCTATAGCTCCCATTCCTGTTCCTAAAGCACTTCCAGTTGCTCCCCACTCAAGAGACTGAGTTGTATTTAAGAAGCTATATGCTAAAACAACACTAAAAATAACATTAATAAGTTGCTCTATCACTTGTGAACTAGCTGTAGGCACCATATCCCCCATACCTTGAAAATAACCTCTAAGTACACCTAGGCTAGTTGCAATAATAACTGTAGGTGCTAAAGCTTTAATAGGCAAAACTACATCTAAAGTAGGATAAAAAGTATTTTTGACAAACTCTGCACTGCACCACAATAAAATAGCCATTATGAAGGCTACTCCTAAAGCATATACCATTGCTAAACGGTAAACTCTCTGTGCTTCTTTGTATGCTCCTGCTGCACGTCTTTCTGCAATAAGCTTGGATAAAGCACCTGGAATGGCCATAGCTGTTAAGGTTAAGATAACAACATATATACCATAAGCCACACCATAAATGGAGTTTCCTTCGTCTGTTAAAATATTTCTTATAGGAATTCGATAAAGCATACCGATAATACGGCTCACTAATACCCCTATACTTAAAATCATAGCCCCCTTCATGAGGCTGTTTTTACTTGTTGTACTTTCCATAATCTTCCTCTGTTTTTTATTTTAAATCATATCCTTTTTTCATTTGATTAAACCTATTTTAGCATATTTTTTCACTGAATACACCTTTTTAAACAAAAAAAGCCATAGGAAATCCTATAGCTTTTTTTCTCCACTAGGTAGTGGAGGCAATAAGGTATGTTGAGGTGTCATTTTTAATAAAAGTGAAAAACGCTCAGCAATCTCTGGATACTGCCTATTAAAAATGACAAACTTTTCTATTTGCTCTAAGCTTTCGTAAGATAAATACTGACTCATAGCTTCTTTTTCCGTCATAAAATTCTTTTCAATACGCAAGAAACTTAAAAACTCATCGATAAGCGCATCTCTAGCAATTAAATACTCTGCCGTGCTCTTGCCTTGCTCAGTCAATTTTAGAGGTTGATACGGCGAGTAAACTACATGTTTTTGATAGTGCATGCGCTGAAGGGCTTGTATTGTTTTTTGTAAAGGTTGATTCATTTGCTTAGCAAGATCACTAATCTTTAGTTCCCTATCACTTTCAAGCATTTGATATGTGCAAACCAAGCACTTTTCTAAGCTAGATGAAAGCATGATATCCCTCCATATAAACATCGCTACAATAAATATATGCAGGTATCTACACTCACATGCACTATTTCCTATTTGGTAGAAGTTTCAATTATGAATTGACAGACTGAGTTAGTGCATATTAGAATTGATAAGAGGTTATCTTAAATAAAGGAGGTGAATTCATGCCTAAAATCGTACTATTAAGTGATACTTCTTGTGATTTACCTGAATCTATACTAAGTAAGTATAATATTGAAACGATTCCTTTTTATGTTTCTTTTGATACAGAGACTTATTATAAGGAAATAGAAGAATTATCATTAAAATCATTTTATCAAAGACTACGAAACGAGAAAATCTTTCCTAAAACTTCTTTGCCATCAATCAATGATTATTATGAACGTTTTAAGCCCCATATTGAGGCTGGAAATAGTATCATCTGTGTGTGTTTATCAGGCCATTTTAGTGGTTCTTATAACGCTGCAGTTAATGCTCGCGAACTTATTTTAGAAAATTATCCTAATGCGCAAATCGAAATTATTAATTCTCTTAATGCAACTGGTGGCCAAGGTGTTCTTGTTCGAGAAATTGGACGTATGATTGCAGATGGACTTGCTTTTGAGCAAATTATCCAAATAGCAACTAAACTTAGAGAAACCGCAAGAATCTTTTTCTTTGTTGAAACACTAGATTATCTTGAACACGGGGGCCGCATTGGAAAAGCTGCTGCTCTTCTAGGTACAATGCTTAATGTTAAGCCACTTATTTATTTACAAGATGGTTTACTTTTCCCTGCTGGAAAGGTTCGTGGTACTAAAAAAGCTATTGCTAAAGTCCTTGAAATGACTAAGGACTATATTGGAGAACATGCTTCTGATTACCACTATCTCTTTGCTCATGCTGACAACGAAGAGTATGCACAAGTATTTAGAGATGAATTAGAAAAATCATTAAATCTATCATTGAATGATGACTTTATTTTTATCGGAACAACTATCGGTGTTAATACTGGTCCTGATGTAGCAGGTATTTGTATCATTAAAAAATACGAAACGCTAATGTAGCCATACAAAAAGCAACTTCTATCTTTATAGAAGTTGCTTCAGATTGTAGACAAAACGGCTAGTTGGAAATTTCCAATTAGCCGTTTTCTCATGGGTTTATGGATATTTGGATTTATCAGGAAATATAATTGGATTTCTTTACGATAATAAAGGGCTCCCTTAC
>JAEWMQ010000073.1 GCA_023393125.1 Bacillota bacterium | reverse complement strand
AGCTGCTGTCTCACTCCGCTAAGAAACTCTAAATTCGTAATCCTTATGAACGGGTGAAAACTCGCTACGCTCAGACACTCACCCTAAAACCCATAAGGATTACTTCATTAAGAGTTTCTAAGCTCTGTTCCAAGGCATCTTCCAGCAATTCCACTAGTCTCCCTACATAGCTACTGTTTTACCAAATTAAACTAATAAGAAGCTTTGTGCGTTACTATTAATAGAACAAGACATGAGAAAACTGCTTATACGTTTAAAATGGTATTATATTTTTTACGTCGCTTTACTGTCAGGAACGTTTATGAGTGTAATAACGTTTGGAAGAAATGAGAGGGGAGAACTATCTGGAAGGGTGACTTGGGAGAGTTTTTTAGAGGCACTTGGCGAGTGTTTTGGATGGATTTTAGTGCGAGTGTTTGACCAACGGGAGTTTTCGCACGTTCATCCAAATAAACGAGCCTAGTGCCTCTGAAAACTTGAACCGGAACCATGGAAGATAGGTCTGCCCTCTCATTTCCGTCCACAACCCTTTTTCATAAACGCTTATGCACATTTCACTTATTATAAGCATACCGATTTTAGAATGATGTTTCAAGTCTCTATGGCTTTAGTTAACAAGGAGTCTTGCATTTTTTACAAATTATGTTATACTGTATAAGCAAACGAGATGAAGAAAGGAGCACACCATGGCTAAGGATAGAACGAGTTTTAAAGTTATAGCTAACAATAAGAAAGCATATCATGACTACTTTATAGATGAAGTCTATGAAGCAGGTATTGCACTTGCTGGAACAGAAGTAAAATCCATTCGTCAAGGGGGATGCTCTGTTAAAGAAAGCTTTATTAAGATCAAAAATGGGGAAGCATTTATTTATAATATGCATGTTAACCCTTATGATCACGGGAACATTTTTAATAAAGACCCGCTGCGTACCCGTAAGCTTTTGCTTCATAAAAGAGAAATTAATAAACTCCTTGGTGAAACCACTCAAAAAGGAATGACTATTGTACCCCTTCGTGTGTACATTAAAGGCAGCCTTGTGAAAGTGGAAATGGGTCTTGCACGAGGTAAAAAGAATCATGATAAACGTCAGGATATCGTGAAGAAAGATACACAACGTGCCATTGAGAGAGACTTTAAAATTAAAAACCTTTAAATTTTGGTAACTTTAGCAGAATTTACTTCTAGCAAGTAAGCGAAAGCTATAGTATAATAACATTCTAACTGCTAGTGTAGTCGATCTAGCCGTTATAAACCAAAGTCACCTTATTTAGAAGTAGGAGAATGTCTTTACAGCGTAAAAGGCACTTACTTCAGCAAGAGATTGTTCTTGTTATAATAAGGGGGTGCACTGGTTTCGACGGGGGTCACATCTACTGGGGCAGCCATCCGTAGTACGCCGGAGTCTACGTTAAAAGCTGGCACTTAAAGTAAACGCTAACGATAATTTAGCAATCGCTGCCTAATTAAGGCGCAGTCCTCCTAGGTCCTCCGCAGCCTAGATCAGGGCTTCGACTCGCGGATCCTCTACGCAGCAAAGCTTTGAGCTGATGTAGATACCATGAAGCTACTAAAATCTAGAGCCTGTCTTTGGGCGCTAGATGGAGGGAATGTCAAAACAAAGAATATGATGGTAGAGACCACGCTATATGGGCTTTCGGACAGGAGTTCGATTCTCCTCACCTCCATTCGGAGTAAAAGAGCTTAACACCTTATTTATCAAGGAGTTGAGCTCTTTTTGCATTTCTAAAAAAGTAATATGGTAGACAAGTTGGTAGACATTAATACGTGGCACAATACGTCAAAATGTATTTTATACGTCTATTAGAGAGATATATACACGGTTTTATACGTGCTGATATAAATACTATAAACAATTTTAGGAGGCAGTTATTTATGGCACGTAGAGCAATCGAGAGAAATATAGCGTTTGATGAAACAAGGCAAGCATATTATGTGACATTAGACTATGGTAAAGATGAGTTTGAAAAACGTATGAAAGTAGTAAAAAAATTTGAGACGGTAAAAGAAGCAAGACAATGTCTTATAGAATTTGAGTACAATAAGAAAAGAGGAAGTTTAGCAGCACCATGCAAAGATACGGTAGAGAGTTATATTACTTACTGGCTAGATAATATTAAAGAACTTAAATGTAGGAAAACTACACTTTATGGGTATAGGAATATAGTTCAAAACCATATTATTCCTTATCTCGGTGATATAGAGGTTCAAAATTAAGTGAACAACACATTAATAGGTATTATAGCCATTTAAGTAAAAATAAAGGACTTAGTAACAATACAATTAAAAAGTATCAAGACTTGCTTAAAAGTATGCTTAATACAGCAAAGTCAGAAAAGATTATTATAAATAATTTCATGGAAGATATGGAACTAGTTAAGAATAAACAAAAGGTGGTTCAGGTGTATAGTCTTGAGCAAGTGGAAAGATTATTTTCGAAACTAAAAGGTCATCCAATCGAACTTGGAGTTAAACTGGCATTGTATCTAGGATTAAGACGCGGAGAAGTAAATGGTCTTAAATGGGAGAATATAGATCTAGAGAATCATATTATATACGTAAAAGAAACAAGAACATCAGCTGGCCGAGAAGTATATGTGGATGGACCAAAGACTGAGTCATCAGAAAGGAAGCTATGCTATGCAGGTGAATTGATAGGAATGTTAGAGGCTGCAAGGAATAAATATGATGAGGGTAGGCTCAAGTGCGGCATTAATTATAACAATGGTGGGAATGTTATATGTAAAGATAATGGTGAATTGTATAATGTAGATTACTTTTCCAATGAGTTTAAGCGATTTCTAAAGAAGCGGGGTTTACCACATATGAAGTTTCATGGGCATGGGCATACGTGTGCAACAACTGCAAATCAAACCGGGATGACGATTTTTGACATTTCACAGATGTTAGGGCATAGTTCAGCAAACACAATATCGAAAGTATATGTGCATCATCTAGATAAGGGAAACAGTAAAGTTACTGGGGCAGTAGCTAATGCTATAAACAATCAAATAGGAAAATAAAAAGAGACTAGGAAGGTTTAAAAACGTTCTTAGTCTTTTTTGGTAATCAAAGTAATTGATTTATTTATACCAGTATGTATGTATTTTATTATAGTGATTTTAGAGAATATTAGTAGGAAGAGTATGGCAGGGTAAATAATGCATAGGCGAGTAAGCCTTGATGTATATGCCGCTTTTTCATATGCGGATATATTTTGAAAAATCAAAATATATTATTGAAAATATAAAAAGGAAGTAGTATACTTATATTAGCACTCGTTAAAGTTGAGTGCTAATATAAGTGTAAAATACGTTATTGATTCAAACAAAACTATAATGTCTTAAAATATTATTTTAAATATGGGGGAGGAAAATAAATGAGTAATAAAGAAACAGGAAGTAAGGTTGCCTCTTTAGCTGGGGAAATCTTAAGTAATGACAATTCATCAAAAATCCAGAAGCAGTTGGCAGCATCAGCATTGGCACAAACAGGAAATAAAAAGCAAACAGGTTCAACTATGGAAACTATTGCTTCTAAAGTACTTACAAGTCCAAAGTACAATGATACAACAAAAGCATTAGCTGCAAGCGTATTAACTCAATCAAATAAAGAAAGGTAAGAAGGCGACATATGTATTATATTTTTATAGGAGTAATAGTTTTACTTGCAATTGCAATAGGAATTCTAGTATATAAACTTAAGGGAAACAATAAGGAAGAATATCCAGGAAACCTTTTAATTTCATCTGGTGTAGGACTGGTGATTTCTGCATTCCCTGGAGTTAATGATACTTTGATAAATATTATTGTGACTTGGATGAATGTTGACATTAGTTCTAATAAGAATGAGATGTATATTAGAATTGCATGTGGGTTCATACTTATTATCTTGGGCTTTGTCTATGGGAAAAATATAAAAGATAGATTTTATGTCTTAAATTTATTTAGTAAAGATAAGATATATATTGGTCAAGAACCAAATTCAAAAGATTTAGGTTTAGTAGACTTTAAAATTAGAGAACATACAATTGATATTATTAGAGCATTTAATGAAGGGAGAAATATAACGCAGATTATTTGCCAATACATAGTGGATGAGATAAAAGAGAAATGCGAATGCTTTATGAATCAATCTAAAGAGGGGAATAAAGGTTTTACAGGGATGGCACCTATACCATTCACAATCTTAGCAGGTACATTTATAGCAGGCACTGAAATTAATAGATATTTCGAGTATGATAAGTTTAAGAAAAAATTCTATGAATTAAAGAAAAAGGGGTTTAGAAGGAAATTTGCAGAATTAAATATTAATGAGGCAGTTAATAAACCTGACTCAACTGATATCGTGGTCACAGTTGCCATGACTAGAAAACCTTTGGCTTCAGATTTAGCTCAGTTTGGTAGTATGGACACTATTAGCATAGGTCTACAAGAGCCTAATGATAATGTAATTAAGTATAAGGAACAGTTGCATTCATATACTGAACTGACAATTAGAGAATTAGAAAAGCTAACTTCCTTGTATCCAAATTTACAAAGAATTCATCTTGTAGCAGTGATTCCAAGTTGTGTGTCTATAGAATTGGGGAGGCTAATCGAAAAGGATAGAAACAGATTACCAAGAATTATAAGTTATCATTATATCCGAGACAATGAACCTAGATATGCTTTTGGTATAGTAGTTACAGAAGATGAAAAAGGAAAACTAATTATTTGAGAAGGGAGAGATGCTAATGTTTGATGTGTCAACAGAATTTAAGAAGTTTTATTATAATTATGTTGTGTTATCAAAGGCAGAAACTAATAATTTAAGAGAAAAGAAAAAATTAAATATTGATAGATTGACAGCAGGATTAGATGAGTATAATACTGAAAAGAAGACAAATTATAAATTGGCGGAGACATTAGAGCAGGGAAGCGTTGCAATGTCTACAGTAACCCAAAATGAAAATAATGATTATGATATTGATGTTGCGATTGTATTTGATAATACTAATATTGAGGGTATCGGATCTAGGGCTATAAAAAATATTGTAGTAGATGCATTGAAAAGAAAGTGTACTAATTTTAAAACTGAACCAGAAGCTAAGACGAATTGTGTAAGAATTGTATATGCTGATAATTATCATATTGACTTCGCAATATATAGAAGAACTAAACAAGATGATGATTCTTATTTGTATGAACATGCTGGAAGTGAATGGAGAAGTAGAGATCCAAGAGCAATTAATAATTGGTTTAAAGATGAAATCAAAGAACATGGTGAAAAGTTAAGACAAGTAGTAAGGCTTTCTAAAATGTTTTGTAAGTCTAGAGATAGTTGGCAAATGCCAGCAGGGTTAATTCAATCTGTCTTATGCGATGAAAGGATTCAAGACCATAGCAGAATGGATGAAATGTTCTATTATACAATGAAAGAAGTTCAATCTAGGTTAGAGATTAATAAAGAAGTAAATAACCCAACAGATGAAGAGCAGACATTATTGTTAAAGCAGCTAGACAAGGATAAGGTAGACAATCTCTGTAATAGGTTGAAAGAGAAATTAAGTAACCTAAATATATTATTTGATAGTGCTTGCACAGAGAAAAATGCAAAAGATGCTTGGAAAGAGTTTTTCAATCATGATTTCTGGGATTCTACAACTTCTAATAGATCATTGAATGAAGTATGTAACTATTCAGCTACGGATGCTTATAGAGTGAATTATAATGATACGGAAGAATTAATAGAAAATATAATGCCAATGAATCTGAAGTATGATGTGATATTAGAATGTAAAGTTTCACAAGATGGATGGCGAACTCAATTATTAAGCGTGATATTAAGAGATAAGCAGTTATTGAGAAAGAATAAAAAGCTTGACTTTTATATAGCCTATACAAATGCTATTAAACCATATGACATCTATTGGAAGATAAAAAACCAAGGAGAGTCAGCTCTTCAGAGAAACATGATAAGAGGACAAATTAAAAAAACAAATAATGCTCATCAAAAAGAAACTACAGATTTTAATGGTGGACATTATGTTGAATGTTATATTGTGAAAAATGGAATATGCTTTGGAAGGGGGAAAATTGAAGTACCAATAGGAGAAGGAATATAGATAAAGCATAATGTAGAAGAGATAATAAAGCATTTCTAAGAAGATTATCTAAGTAGAACTAGCTAATGAAGGATTATGTGGGGCTAAATTGATATTGTGATATGTATCTTATTAATGATAGGTGTGAGTATTAAAAAAGAGTTTATATAAAAGAGGGGAGCCAAATATGAATAAAGATACATATATATTAAATTTTATGGGACCATCAACAGTCGGAAAATCAAGGATTATTAGTACTTGCATACAGAATCAAGAAATTGCTACATATATTCATAAGGATAATATGGATGGTAAGACAAAGGGAAATGTTGTTTATATTATTAACTATGATAAAGAAAGCAGTATGAAGTTAGTACCTAAGATAAATCAGTTGTGTGCCGAATTCATAGAGAAGAAGGAGGATAAGTTAAAATTTAAGATAAATGAATTTAAAAAGACGTTTTCTGTTATGAAAAAAATTAATGATTTTGAAGGTATTGAAATACTAGAGGCTGATAATATTGATATAAAAGAGATTTCTTCTTGGTTAAAGGGGTATTTGAAAAAAATAGAAGAAATAATATTAGAGCGATATATTATAAAGGATTACTTTGATGAAGATAAGAAAATACTTTCATGGTATAAGTATTTTGAGGATAATCTGATATATAATAAATTGTTTGATATAGAGGTTGAATTAAGAGCATCTGATAAATTTAAAGAAGTGTTAGAACAATATAATCTTAAGCAGATGATACTAATAGATACAAGAGGTGTATTTGATTCATCTGACAAATTACAAAGAAGTTATACTAGCTATACTCCTGATGTAAATATTTTTATCTTTGATGAAAAAGGAGTAACTGAACATTTATTTAATCAGATATATGATGAATTAAAGCCAATGTTCGGAAAGTCATTTGAAATATGTATAAGAAGTAGAACTCATTTGGATGCCCCAATAGCAACTATAGAAAATTGTATTAGTCCAACTAAAAATAAGAATTTTTCTAAAAAGTTTGAAACAATGATTAAGTTTCTGGAAGAAAAGAATGTATTAGAAGGTAGTACAGTATTTGATATAAGACTACGAGAGCAGATAGGTACGATACTACCGGAAATACCTAATAAAGATGATTATTGCCTTAATGAACAACAGATGGAAGCTTATAATAATAAGTATAATGATATTATTTGTGGTCTATTTAATAAGGTAATGGGATTAAAACAACAAGAAGAAAATGCAATTAATAATGTTATACAAAAATGTAAAAACAAAGAATATAAAAATCAATTAATAGAAAATGTAATTTATGGGTTGGATTCGTGTATTTTTAGGAAATATGCAATACGTTGTAGACAAGCTGTAAATGGAGTCGGAGATCATTTGCAACCAAAACCTCAGTCTGGAAAAATACAAAATCATATTTCTAGCTTATTTTTTAATAATGTGGCAACAGAATGGATTGAAGATGAATATATATGCAATATCGTGACATATGAGGCAGCAAACCTATTGAATGAAGCAGTAGAACAAATCAGGGAAAATCAAGGGGATTTTTCTGATGAAGAGTTATCCGAGTATCTATTTGTATTAAAAAGTACGCTTGCCTCATGTCAGGCAACACTATCTAAGTGGGAGTCCTATGTGTTTTTTGAATCTGGATATAGTAAAACAAGAATACCATATAAGTATTATAGGGATGCTTGTGGTGATACCATTCTTTTTTCAAAAGGAGGTAAAACTTATTATACCATTTATGAAGAAATTGAGCCAAATGGAGGGAAGAGGGAACATAAATCTGCTTTGTTAAATTGTATTATAGAATCTGTTGCTAAATTACTACAAGATAAGTTAGAAATAGATAAAATCATAATAAACAATTTATCTATGTCAGAGAATTAAAATAGAAAAATGTATTAATATTATATTTACCGACCAGTTGTATTTTGAAAGGTTATATAATTACTTAGCAGTTTGTGCCTTATCAAGAGTTCCTTTCCAAAATATGATTTATATAGCAGATGAGCCAAGTGATATACCCGCATTTTCAGTGGTGAAAAAAGGCGGAGGAAGTACTTTTGCAATTTATCCGAAACAAGATATGAAAGCATTTAAACAAGTAGAGCAGTTGCGTAAAGAATCACGAATAGATATCTATGCAGAAGTAGACTATACAGAGGGAACGACCACATATATGTGGAACTGCAATAAGGTTCTAGATATAGCAAATAGGATTTATAATAAAGAAAAAGAAAAAATAACAAGCTCTATGTCAAGTACACCAAAACACATAGTATAATTTGATGATTGGATAGGAGGTATAGAGTAATCTTATGAAAGAGTATACAAGTAGTACACAGACCAAAGTAATATATTCAGATGATAATAACTATAGGTATTCATTAAAAAGGACATGGCAAGAAAATGGATTGAAGGCTACATTTATTGGAATTAATCCTAGTGAGGCAACAGAATTAATGTGGGATACAACAGTAATGAACTTAAATAATCATTTAGTAGATTTAGGTTATGGTAGTGTAGAAATTGTAAATTTATTTTCCTATAGAAGTAAGCAACAAAAGACATTGACTTTAAGGAATGTGACCCAAGAAAGATATAATCTGAAATATATTAAAAATGCCATTCAGGATTCAGAGATAATCATAATTGGATGGGGGAGAGATGCAGAGAAAAAAAGTACATATAGGCAAGACATTGAACGTGTAAAGAATTTACTTGTTGTTCATAAAGAGAAAGTATATTGTTTTATGGATGGAAAAGGAAATGTTAATTGTCATCTTAGTAGAGGATATAATAAGGACTGGAAACTGATAAAGTATGAAATATAGGTAAAGTTAAAACTGAAAATAGAAGTGAGTATATTTTAAAAATTGATTACTTGGATTACCGGGCATATTGTAGTAGAAGGTAATTAAAGTAATCAGATTATAGATACACCCTATCGGATGAAGAGGTATAGTGATTGAACACTATACCTCTTTTTTTAATGCACTTGCCACCTGATGAACTTTTAAGTTCAGTTTAGTGGCTACTAGACGATAGCTTTGTAAAGTAGAATATTCATATTGGATTTGTTGGATGACTTGAGGATCTTTGATTTTAGTGGATGGGGACCATTCTTATTTCGCGTTGTTTCACTAAGATAAATCCGGTCATTTTTTAAAAGGGCGTCTACTATAATCTTGTTGAGGCAATTTTAATATCCTTTCAATCTCCTTAATAAGTATTAGTTTGGTCACTTATACATTATCAAGGATTATTGGTTGTTAGCAAGTGCCTCTTTTTTGTGCCATCAGTTATGTACTTTTATGCTGCATACTTATGTATTTCTAGTATGCCACAAACAACTTACTATGGATTGAAACTTCATGCTATAGTCACCCTAGATGGCTACATTACGGATATAGAGCTAACAGCTGCAAACGTAGATGACCGTGAAATCCTCTGGGAACTCATAACCAACTCCTATCAAACTATTGTTTTGGGTGATAAAGGGTATATCAGTGAACGAATTGCTCAAGAGTTAAAGTCTGAAAAAGGAATAACACTATTAGCGCTGAAACGAAGTAATAGTAAAAAGCCTTATCCAAAAGACTTAAGAAATTGGATCAGTAAACATAGAAGACGTATTGAAACTAGCTTTTCGCAACTAGTCGAACAATTTCACATCAATGAGGTATTGGCAAACTCATTAAGTGGTTTAAAAGCCAGACTTCAGAGTGAAATTTTAGGACATAATATTTCATACTTTGTAAATAAATGTCTCGGTAATAAATCAACTGGACAGATTAAACACCTAATATTTGGATAAATAGACTTGAGGCTAATTATAGTAAGAATTATTATACCTTTAAGTATTACCATATTTATCCTATTTACAATTAAAAATAATTAGCACATGTCGTTATACGATATTTGCAGGTAAGAGAATGTTTAATCAATAAAAATAATATTGGTTTAACTAAGTAAGGTTAAATAAATTAGCATTTCGTGAACTATACGGAAAGTAATTCAGTCTATCAAACTCTCCAGTATGTGAGGTAGATTGAAAATCAGAATATGTGACCTACCTCCATTAACAAAATCCTCGAACTTAGAATAATCTAGGTTCGAGGATTTTGGAGTTTTTATAGAAATATAATAAAATTTAAAGGATTATTACGGAAGATACTTTATACGATCTAGAAAAATAGTATACACGTAAGCATTAAATATATAGGGCTATCTATGATTGGGCTTTGCTATAACATTGCTGAGGTAATTCAGTTTATGGAGATACTTTTCGATTACCTCAGAGTTTTCTTTAGTTTTTTCATTCGCAAGTTCTTCTAGAACATATTTCAAATATTCTACATTCAAATGCTACAATGGGGCCATTTTTGAATACACAATGTTATTTGACGCTTATAAGTAATCTTTATAAAAAGTAATTCTAATATGGCTTTATATAAAAAATATTGTATAATTAAATCAGATTATTTAATGCGAATGTAAGTGATAAGGGGAGAAGCTATGTCATTTTTAAAAAAGGTTTTAAATCAACTTTTTATGAAAACGATCACTTTACAAATAATGTTTGAAGAAAATGCTTTTTCTCTATCGTTTATTCTAAAGGGGAAGGCATTAATATACCGTGATATCATGAAACATCCAGTTTTGTGTAAATATATGAAAGAAGCTAAGCCAACTCACAAAGAGAATTGGTTTAATATTTCGCTGGAATGTGCAGAACTCTTGTATAAGGATATTCAACATCAATTTTTTCAAAATAAGGGGATAGAAATTGAATGTACAGAGCAAGTAAATCGAT
Organism: Bacillota bacterium; assembly: GCA_023393125.1. Lineage (GTDB taxonomy): Bacteria > Bacillota > Clostridia > Lachnospirales > Cellulosilyticaceae > Cellulosilyticum. The sequence continues at coordinate 70,455 of JAEWMQ010000073.1, read as the reverse complement.
TAGAGTTTAGAAAGTTTAGTGGTGAAATCCAATTTAATTATCATTTTGCCCCAGACGAGGAGTGTTTGAAGCGTGAAACGTTTCAAGATATTCGCCAATTAGGAGCGTATTATTATTTACAAGGGGATACTATTTGGGTATTAGAGAAAAATGAATTATCTACACTTATAAGCTATGAAGTGTTAGATGCAGCAAGTATGATGAAGTTGCTAGAGTTTTCTAAGCAACCATATATTCATATTGATGTTGAGATGTCAATGGTTTCACCAATTACTTTGAGTTGTAAGAAGCTATTAGATAGAAATTACATATTGTATCGAACGTATAATATTCCTAAAAGTGAATGGTACTATATGAAACAATTACCCCGGTACATGTTGGCAAATTACAAGATTTATGACCTATCCAATGAAATAGTCATAGAAGAAGTATTTCAAGGTGAGGCGCAACGTGAAATAGTAGATACAGAAATTCCTAGATTTGTTGCAAAGTATGAAAAAGTATTTTTAACATGTGGAGATGAAACAATCAAAAGGGATTTAAACTCTAATAAAATATTGATGAATCAAAATGAAGTGATACTAGCTTTGAAATGTCAGGCTGACATGAAAAATGGAGTGGGTATTCCTACTGGAGTTCCTGTTTTTGAACATCAAGGTGTATGTTTATCAGCAAGCCAAGTGTTGGATCAAAAGAGAGATGGCTATATTTATGCCTTTGATAAGTGGATAAGCAGTAACCTTCTTAGAAAAATAGGTGTTGGTGAGATGAATAGGTTAGTGGATGGCACATTGATCTCACCTGTGGTACTCACACCAGATGAGGTTATCAATCGAGGAAGTATGAGATTAGAAAGATTAGCCCATGCATTATTATTTGATGAATTAGATTGGAAAGTAGCGGGAAGCAAGGAAGAGATTTTAGTAGCTCATTTACAGTTTTTAAGAAAATATGGGTTGAATGGTGGCGTTGTTGTTCCTTGTGATGAGGAAAACTTAAGAACTTTCATGAGATATGTAAATACTTTAAAAAGCAAAATAGAACAAGGGAAAGTATTAATTTTAATGAAGAAAATTTTTTTAGAGCAATGTATGGCCGTAGGTGATGTAAGTGACTTGAATATTATAAAGGGGCATAAAAAGAATGGACAAGAGACTGAGAGAACAACGGGAATTGTGATGACCACCTATCATTATGCTGAAAAGGAGCCAGTTCTACGAGAAACTAAGTGGGATATTATACTCATGTTAGAGCCAGATGAGACTTTTAAAACTAATACATCTAAATTATATCAAGGTATTCAGGGCATAAAAAGCCGATTAAAGTTAGGTTTATTCAAAAAAGACGTGAAGAGCTATTCCACAACTAAACGAGAAGCTATTACAAAGCTTTTTGAAATTAATTATGCAACCAGTACGATAGTTATTAGATCATTAGGCCAAGCTATTTCTTTACCGGCGCCTTATAAGTTCACACGTGATGTAGCAAATGAAGAAGTTGGAGTACAGCTTATTATTGATGGAGATGAAGAAAAGCAGATTCCTATTAGTTTTCCAAAGAACTTTACACAAAGAGGAGGGAATTTGCGTGTTGAAGTAAGGGCGACTTACAATTCACCAGGTGAAATCTTTAAAAGAAAAGCAGAGGAAAATAAAAGGGCTGAGGGTAAGGCAGTACCGTTTGTACCTTTTATGAGTTACTGGCCAACCTATGATTCCATGGACAGTAGGCAGAGAGCATGGTATTTTTACTGGCGTAGTCAGGTAAAAAAAGGGAATTATCTTGAGACAGACTTATCATATATTTTTATATATATCTACGAGCTTATTAATGAAGTAGGGTATACCTCTAAAGAGGAAGGGTATCAATTACTTCAACAGATATGGAAGGTATACAGAGCAACCTTTCCTAAACTCGATACCTATCTTGAAGAGTGGTTAGTCGACTATATGTTCCTACATCACATGGAGCATCTTTTGCCAGAAATGATGAGAGAAAATGAAAGGATTGCAACGCATTATCTTTATAATCTTTATCTTTATAAAAACTATATTGAAGGTACAGCAGTTATTGACCAAAGAGATATTTTAAAGATTATGCATTATGATATTGAAAAAAGCAAGTTTTACACTGCCGGTTATAGTGAGATTTTAATTGAAGTATTAACGCAGATTGTTCATCGAATCGATGCATTTATGCAATCTAGCTATGACCAAAATATTTTTCGGTTTTTCATGCCACAAGAGCAAAAAAGTATGACAAGAAAAGTATATAAGAGCGCAATTTATGCTGGCAATGAAATATATCAGAGGCAATATATAGATTTTTTAGGGCATGCACCACTTAGTAATTTCTTTGATAGTATTACTAAGTACATAGAAAATAGGCTTAGGCAAAAGTATGAATTTGCAGGACGTTTAAGAGGAATTGAATTGGAAGAAGTTTTTTGTAAGATTATTGATGAGGGACTGGGGTTAGAGCAAAGAAAAAGGGAAGATAAACTGTCATCTCAAAAGGAAAAAGACTATAAGCCAGTGTCTATTAGATTAGATGCCAATAAGGTGCAAGGGCTACGAGATGAATCAGAAGAAATGAGAGTTTTGTTAGAACTACAAGAAGATGAAGTAGGATGTGAGATTCAAATTCCAAATGAAGTTAAGATTGAAATGCAGGAAGTTGGGGGAGAAGCAATTGAGCAAACACATCAAGAGGCACCCGGTATATCAGAAGAAATAAGTGAAATGGCAAGTGCTTTAGAAGTGTTAGAGGACTATCAACTGGAGGCGCTGCAAATTATACGGAGCCATAAAGAGGTAGAGACACGCTTAAATAATTTGGCTATGAATTTGGGGACAATGGCAGACTTGTTAGTGGATGAGATAAATGAAGCATTCTATGAGTCCATGGGAGATTTAATGATTGATACATCTATAATGCCTCCAGTGATTATGGAAGAGTATGTGGTGGAAATAAAAAACTATTTTGCAAGGGTGGTTGGTGAATGATGGAAAATGTTAAAATCCCAAAACGTATAAGTACAGCTATTATTAATTCGATGACATCAGGTGTTGTGCCGCGTATAGGACTTGAACATATTGCAGTAGGAAGAAAAAAAGAGGTAGAGACTATATTAAGAGATTTAGAAGGTGTATCTGAAGGGGCAGCCGCTTTTAGGTTTATAATGGGACGATATGGAAGTGGAAAAAGTTTTCTGCTTCAAATTATCCGTAATTATGCTATGGATAGGGACTTTGTAGTAGCGGATGTAGATCTATCACCAGAGAAAAGGTTGTCGGGTTCAAATAATCAAGGTTTAGCAACTTATCGGGAGCTTATGCAACGCTTGTCTACAAAAGTGAGGCCTGATGGTGGGGCACTAGAAGCTATTTTACAAAAATGGATTAATTCCGTAAAATCTGCGGTAATTCAAACAGGAGTTTCACCAATAGATGAATCGTTTGCTCAGCTTGTTGAGGCTCAAATATTTGAAACGATTAATAAGATGGATAGCTTTGCTCACGGATTTGACTTTGCCTATGTATTAGCAACGTACTACCGAGGTTACATGCATGGAGAAGAGGCTAAAAAGCAAGCGGCTATAAAATGGTTTAGAGGAGAATTCGTCAATAAAACGCAGGCAAGAGAATACTTAGGGGTAGGCGAAATTGTTACAGATGACAACTGGTATGAGTATATCAAGTTGTTTGCAAGTTTTACAGCACAAGTTGGGTATAAAGGACTTATTCTTTTTATTGATGAATGTGTCAATTTATATAAAGTTTCTCATAAGCAGTCTAGAGAAAACAACTATGAAAAACTCCTAGCCATGTTTAATGATGTGATGCAAGGGAAAGCAGAACATTTAGCAGTATATATGGGTGGAACACCACAGTTTATAGAAGATGAACGAAGAGGACTTTTTAGTTATCAAGCTTTAAAAAGCAGATTAATTGACAATCGTTTTATCCGGGAAGGCTATGTTGATTTTAATAGCCCTATCATAAGATTACAGCAGTTAAGTCATGAAGAGATTTTTGTATTGCTCGAAAAGTTAACCGTTATTCATGCGGAACATTATCAATATGCAACACATATAGAATTCAAACAAATTATTGCTTTTATGCAAGAGATTATGAATCAATTGGGGGCAAATGAATTACTGACACCTCGTGAAATCGTAAGAGAATACCTGGGACTTCTCAATATTTTGATGCAAGAAGAAAATGTAGCATTTGAACAACTTGTGAGAGAAAAAGCCTTTGAAATAGGAGATACTATAGGTTCTGATGAAGGAGAAGACGAATATGTGGGGTTTGAAATATGAGTCATGTATTTGAGAAACTTGCTCCCTTTGTACAGGAATTTATTTATAATAAGGGATGGAATAGTTTAAAAGAGATACAAGGAAAAGCTATAGAAGCAATATTAGACACAGACCAGCATCTTTTGATCTCAGCAGGAACAGCCACTGGTAAAACAGAGGCTGCTTTTTTCCCAATTGTTTCGTTATTAAGTCAAGGGCAATATCATTCCGTTTCAGTGTTATACATTAGTCCATTGAAGGCGTTGATTAATGATCAATTTGAAAGATTGAATGATTTGCTAAGTGAAGCAGACATACCTGTCTGCAAATGGCATGGGGATGTATCAGCAGTTCAAAAGAAACGACTGCTTGAACGACCTAGAGGGGTACTACAAATTACACCAGAATCTTTAGAAGCTATGCTGATGAGGAGAAGTTCAGATTTAATGACACTATTTGGACAGCTACAATTTGTAGTAATTGATGAAGTACATGCTATGATGGGAGAAGATAGAGGCGGGCAACTTTTGTGTCAACTTACTAAACTTGAGCGCTTTACAGGGTGCAAACCAAGAAGAGTAGGATTGTCTGCAACACTAGGGGATTGTGAAGAAGCGGCTATGTGGTTGGCACAGGGGACAACAAGAGAGACAGCCATATTACAAGATCAGAGTAGAAGAACGATTCGACTTGCAGTGAATTGGTTTAAAAAGGAAAGAGGGCAGAACAAAGAAAAAGAGCAGGCTGAAGATAACGCGTATTATGAGTCTATTTACAAAAAATGTATACAGGGAAAGACTATTATTTTTACAAATAGTAGAGGAGAGGCTGAAGAAGTCATTAGTCAGATGCGAGAATTAGCTTTAATGAAGGGAGAAGCAGATATTTTTCATGTACATCATGGCAATATATCTAAACTTTTACGCGAAGAAGCAGAGCAAGCTATGAAGAACCAAGAAAGATTATCTGTAGTTGCGGCAACATTAACTTTAGAACTTGGCATTGATATTGGTGTATTAGAACAAGTAATGCAAGTAGGCGCACCCTATACTTGCTCAAGCTTTATGCAACGCTTAGGAAGGTCTGGAAGAAGAACAGGGATTTCAAAGATGTATTTTACCAATCAAGAGGAAGTAAATGCAAAAGGTGAGACAATCGAAGAATTACCTTGGGAATTGCTTAGAATAATTGCTGTTATTGAACTGAGTGTAAGAGAAAAATGGATTGAGCCTATCAATCATAAGCAGTTATCTTTTAGCCTCCTTTATCATCAAACGATGAGCATGTTAGTTAGCAAAGGTGAGATGAGTGCAGTTGAACTGGCAAGATCAGTACTGACTTTACCTATGTTTAAGGAAGTGACACAAGAAGATTATAAAGCATTGCTAAGACATCTTATAGACATAGAACACCTACAAAAGACAGAAGAAAATACTTTTATTATAGGATTGAAAGCAGAGCATCTTGTGAATCATTATAGTTTTTATAGTGTATTTAAGGATGAAGAGGAATTTAAAGTAAATTTTGATGGACGTACAATAGGGACCATTAATAGTTTACCACCACTCGGTATTAATATTGCATTGGCAGGTAAAGCATGGCAAGTAGTGGAAACTGATTTAGAAGGTAAGATAGTGTGGGTAAAGCCTATCAAAAAAAGTACCCAGAAGCTATGGATAGGTGAAAGGGGAGAAGTTCATACTAAAATAGTCCAACGTATGAAACAAGTATTGATGGAAGAAACAGACTATCCTTATTTGTTACCAAGCGCTAAAGAAAGATTACAAGAAGCAAGAGCGCTTGCACATAAAATAGCTATTTTAAAAAGAAGTATTAGCCAGATAGGGGAGAATAGCTATTTGATTTTGCCATGGTTGGGAACAAAAGAAATGAAAGCATTAGGTATGATTCTTAAATCAGGGGAAGTAAAAAGAGCACTTCAAATATCTAAAATCTCAGTAGTCAATGAATATGCAATAATGGTTTACTCTACATTAGCGCAGCAAGAGTTCTTGCAATTATTTATTCGAGAAATTAATGAAGTGGAAAAGATAGATGATCAAGTAATTCGAGAAAGTATGAACAATCATAATAAATTTGATGAATATGTGCATATGGAACTTCTAAGGAAACAATATATGAGCGAATATATTGATATTGAAGGTATTAGGAGGATGATGAGTAAGTAATTAGAGTAGTTGATATTAGGGTACATTTGAAAGTATCTAGAATTTATAAATTGATAGGCATAAATAAATAAGGCTAGGGTCTAACAATTTAATAATTTAGTCCATAAGCAAGTTTTATTTCTAGTATAATTAGGTATTTTATTATACCATAAGCTCCACTTGAATCAATCATCTATGGAAAGATCCATTTTTAGATTAGCATAACACCTTTACTGGAAGAAATCTTAGTAAAGGAAGGAGAGGGATATGACGAAGCTTATAGTGATGTATATGCAAAAATCAATGCTATAAAGAGAAATTCAGAAAAGAATGAAGGAGCTACCTTATATATACTTTAGAACCTTGTGAGCATTATATAGAGACACTACCTTGTACAGAGAGGATATCATTCAAAACAAGATTACACAGGCGGTTGTTGATATGAGAAATCATAATTTCTTAGAGGCAAGTAGCAGTATTAAGTGGTTTGAGAAAAATGATATTGAAGTGATAGTAGGGATTCTAGAGGAAGAGTGTCATAAGCTTAATGAGATATTTACAAAGTATATTACCAAACAGAAGTCAGTTGTTATATTAAAGGAAGCAATAAGTATGATAAAAACATTGCTATAGTAAGATATACGTGTTTGAAAATTTAATAATTTATTAATGTAGGGGAGATTAGTAATGAAAATAAACTTTGAAATAGCAAAAGAAGACTACATAAATTTTAATATATATCATTTGGAAAATTCTAAAGCACAGAAAAAAACATTTAATACCCATAGGTATATTATGCCTTTAATATTCTCTATACCATTATACTGTATAGCCGTAAGTTCACTTGAAAAATCAAGGATATATGGTATTACAGTAGCTATAATATTTTCGGTTGTCTGGATTTTAAGGTATCCTAAGAGATATAAAAAAATAATAGCCAAATCAGTTGATAAAAATTTAAGCGAAGGTGATAATTCATCCATATTTGGAAAAAAGAGTTTGGAAATTATCGATGAAACACTAGTAATAAAAGGAGATTCTATATCAGAAACAGTATTAATAGAAAGTATTAAAGAAATAAAGGTATATAAAGATATGATTCTTATATATATAAGTGGATTTGCAGCTCATATAATTCCAAGAAGATATCTTGATGAAGATACAGAAAAACGGTTTATAGAACAGTTAAGAAGGCAAATGTCCCCCAAAAGCTAGACACTAAATGAGATCGTCTTACTAAGAATTAGTGCTCGCTTATTTTTGAGACATAAAATACAATAGCTAGGATTTAAGAAGGCTAGCCATTAGTGTAAGATATATGAAAAGATGCAAAAATATAATGACTATGGAGTGAAAAAATTTATAAATTATATTAGGGAGTTATCTTTCTCACGACATATATATAAGTGTATAAGTAAATCAAACAACTTCCTTTGGCAGAATCACCACAGCATCAACTTGACGCGCTGACCGGGTCGACCAAGTCTCAATCTATTGTTATAGATACCTCTGGCTCTAAGGAAAATGTTCGCTTGTGCGCTGTAAGGGAGGCGCCGCTTATAAGTTGTCAAAAAAGCTTTTACAAAAAAATAAAGTTTTAAACCAGAGTCTTAAAGCCTTAGCTTCCTCATACATAAGGGTGCACCGGCTAAGACTTTTAGGAGCTCCTCACTCTTCGTTTAAACTTTTATAACTGATGCGATCATCCTTAAAAGTGTAGACTCACTGAGGAGCTGTAGTCATGCCCTTTTTTGGAAATGAGCATTTGTTATTAAAAGTGAAGAATGAAGTGCTGGAGCACAAAGATGGCCAAGTGAGTAATTGCTTGGCTATTTTTGTGCGTGTACCCAACATAGACAGAATCTAATGGGTGAAAGTCTCCAATGCAGGCTAGTAGTGCTAAGCACATACATGAATTTTATGGAGTTAACGCCTAGAGGATGATTTTTCCATTTGCCAAAAGATGAACAACTTTTAATTTTTCCTATTCCTTTGTTCTTATTGCCCCCATTTCTGCATTATGTTAATATATTTTCTACCGTGCAAATGATTAGCATGGTTAGAACTTATGATTGGAGAATATTATGAATAAAAGATTAAGACGTCATGTTCACCTTGCTTTGGCAAGTCTTATTGCTGTCAGTAGCGTTTCTGTAACTTTTGCCTCTGATTTCATTGTTAATGAATCTTTTGACAATATGACTTTAGGCTCTGCCCCAACAGGTTATGAAGTTTCAGATAGCACTGCTATTACGACGGTTGATCTAAGTAATGATAGAAACTACTGTGTTTACCTCAATGATGGAGAAGGGCAGCTTAAAATGAACAAACAATTTGCCGCTCAGTCGGAGGTAGTTATACTATCTGTTGATTTTATGCAAAAAAGCCTAGGGAGTGGTACACATATTAATTTAACTGATGGTACAGGTTTACGTGCTGTTCGTCTTGAAACACGTGACAATGGTACTTCCCTTAACTACGTGACTAATGGCACTTATGTTAAAGTTGCTGACATTACACCAGGCGAGTGGATGACTATTAAAATCGAAGCTAATATAAAAACTCAAACTTTTAATATCTCTATTAATGACATTTTGAAAGGTCAAGGGATTCCTTTCAAGAACACTGTCTCTGAAATCAGTTATTTCCAAACCCTTACGCCAGCAGATAAAGTAAGTGGACATTATATTGATAACCTGAGCATTTCTGCAAGTAAGGCACCTGTTACGATTCCAGAGGATGCTACTGAAATTAACTTTACAGTAGATGCTAATGGACAAGGTGATTTCAAAACGGTGCAAGAAGCAATTGATGCGATTCCTTCGGGGACTACTCTTCCTACAACCATCCACATTAAAGCTGGAACCTACAAGGAAGTCGTTACGATTCCTAAATCAGTTAAAAATCTTACCCTTATTGGAGATGGCAGTGAGCAAACGATTTTAACTTATGATAATTATAATGCGAAACTTAAAGAGGATGGCACACCTTATGGTACAGGCGGCAGTGCAAGTACTTTTATTAAAGGCAGCAACATCAGTGTAGAAGGGATTACTTTTGAAAATAGTTTTCAGGAAACTGGGGCAAATGGTGAACAAGCTGTTGCACTTAGTGTGACTGGAAATAATGTTCAGTTTAGAAACTGCCGTTTCATTGGTAACCAAGATACGCTCCTTTTAGATGGTGGTACACAATACTTTACCGACTGCTATATTGAAGGTGATGTAGACTTTATCTTTGGTAGAAGCCAGGCTGTTTTTGAAGACAGTGAAATTCATTCCTTAAATCGAGGCAGTTCATCGAATAATGGTTATATTGTTGCCCCAAGAACAAGTATTGATGAAGCTTATGGATTCGCTTTTATTAACTGTAAGCTCACTGCTGAAGAAGGAACAGCCAATAACTCTGTTTACTTAGGTCGTCCTTGGACACCAAGTGGTATGAGTGTAGATAAACCAAGTGCAGCTTTCATTAACTGTGAAATGGGCGCTCATATTAAGACCGAGCCTTGGACGAGTATGTCTGGTACACCAGCTTCTCATGGCCGTTTCTTTGAATACAACAGTAGCGGTGAGGGAGCTGTGATCAATGCCTCAAGACCTCAATTAACAGAAACAGAAGCAGCTAACTGGACCATTACAAATGTGCTTAAAGGATGGGAACCTTCTTTCTCTATTAAAGAAGAAGTTGAACCTGAAGAGCCAGAAGCAACCCCTCCAGTGATTGAAAAAATCTACTTTACTGATGTGACTTCTACTGATGCTTATTATGATGATATTATGTTCCTTGCCAATAATGGTTATGTAGAAGGGGTTGGAAATGGCCAGTTTGCACCACTTATGGAAATGACACGTTCTCAATTTGCTACTATTTTAAGCCGTGTCCTTAACCTTACAACTTCTAGTACAACAAGTGATTTTACGGATGTTAAACCAAATGCTTGGTACTTTAATGGAATTCAAGCTTGTTATGAAGCCGGTCTTATCAAAGGGGTAAGTGCCACATCCTTCGCACCAAATGATAAAATTAGTAAACAAGATATGATGCTCCTTCTTTCTAGAGCTATAACTTACCTTAATATAGAACTAGATGAAACGCAAAGCGATATTCAGTTCATCGACAAAGCAAATATTTCAGCTTATGCCCTTGATGGCATTAAAATCTGTATTCAAGCAGGTATCTTAAAAAATGAAGGTTACTTCATTCCGAAAAATGTAGTCACAAGAGCAGATATGGCCACTATGTTCGCTAAGCTTATCCGTTTAGCCGATTAATATTTGTGATTAGATGTACCAGAGCGCAAAAAAGCCAAGTGAGTGTTCACTTGGCTTTTTTGCGCTATTTTATAAAGATTCATTTACAATGATTTCTTTGTTTTTAATTTGTTCGTATACTTTGTTAACTGTTTCAATTGTTTTTTCGCTTAAGTTAGGATTTTCAGCTGGAAGTCCTACACCATCATTGGCGATAGTAAAGATGATATTTTGTCCACCTGGGAAATTACCTTCAGCTTCTGCAGCAATCATATCATGTGTTGCTTGATCCACATTTTTAATAGCAGAAGTTAATATAACAGAAGCATTTGTAGTTTCATCATAAATACCATCAGCATATTGATCAGAATCTACACCAATAACCCATGCTTCTTGTCCTTGTTTTGCACGGCTTTTAGCTTCTGCAATGGCACCCATTCCAGTACCACCGGCAGCTGTAAAGATTACTTTAACGCCACGATCATACATTTGTGCAGCAATTTGTTGACCAGCAGCCTTATCATCAAATGTACCTTGGTAAACTACGTTTACTTCATCTAAAGTAACCTGTGTACCTAATTGGGTATTGGCATATTCAACACCTTGAGTAAAGCCAGCTGCGAATCCAACAACAGCAGGAATCTTCATTCCGCCAATAAATCCTAAATCACCATCTTGCATCTCTACAGCAGCTGCAATTCCTGCAATAAATCCAGCTTCATGTTCAGCAAAGTGTATAGAAACAGTATTTTCAGCAATGACTGTATTGCCATCTTGATCAACTGGTGCTCCATCTAAAATAACAAAATGTGTTTCAGGATACTTAGTTTGTGCTTCGTAAATAGCTGATTCAAAATAGTAGCCTGGGGTTACAATAAAATCATATCCCCCATCAACTAAGTTTCCGATAGATACGAGATAATCTGATTCAGTCTTACCAGCAGATGTGACATATTTACTATTTTTAACTGTTGCAGTAATACCTTCCCAACTTCCTTGATTAAAAGATCGGTCATCTATTGTACCTGAGCCCACTACCATCCCTACTTTAAGGTCTGTATCAAGGCGATTAAATTTTGAGTTGGTTTCTGAAGTGACATTTGAGCTACAACCTACTAAAAGACTGAGTGAAAGTGCTCCAGATAATAATTTTGCTAAAATTTTCTTTTTGTTCATCATTTACACCCCGTTGTCAGAATATGTATTCGCCAATCTAAAGGCAAACCTTTTGTATTGTAATAGATACCTTGCTAAAGTACAATACAAAAAATTAATATCTTTATTGTAAAATAATTACAGCCACACTATAAAATACAGATATTAATATTTTTGATGTTATAATATTTTTTTGACAATATGATATAATGGAGCTATAAAATGGTGATGCATAGGCTAGAAGAGTAAGAAGGAGAGAAGCAAGTGATGAAACAAATAGCATTTATTGGTGTTGGTGTAATGGGTAAATCTATGGTTAGAAATTTAATGAAAAACGGTTATGAGGTGTCCATTTTTACACGTACGAAAGAAAAGGTATTAGATGTGATTAACGAGGGAGCTCTATGGTGTGAGGATATTAAGACCTGCGTAGCAGGTAAGGATGTTGTGATTACTATAGTGGGATATCCTAAGGATGTTGAAGAAGTTTATTTTGGAGAAAACGGTATTTTAGAAAACAGTCAGCCGGGAGCCTATGTGATTGATATGACCACTACTAGCCCACAGCTTTCTATGAAGATTTATGAAGAGGCTAGGAAAAGACAGATGAGTGCATTGGATGCGCCAGTATCAGGCGGCGATATTGGTGCCCAAAATGGGACACTTTCTATTATGGTAGGTGGAGATCGTGAGGCCTTTGAGGCGTGTCAGCCTATTTTTGAATGTTTAGGAACTAATATTATTTATGAAGGGCAAGCAGGTAATGGTCAGCATACAAAGATGGCGAATCAAATAGCTTTAGCAGGCATCATTGCAGGGGTGTGTGAAGCAATGACCTATGCGGAGCAGGTAGGCTTAGATGTACAAACTATGTTAGATAGTATTAGTAAGGGCGCAGCAGGAAGTTGGCAAATGACTAATATGGCACCACGTATTTTAAAGGATGACTTGAATCCAGGATTTTTCATTAAGCATTATATTAAAGATATGGCTATAGCCACAGAAGAAGCGGATAAAGTGGCACTTAATTTACAAGTATTAAATGAAGTGCTTGAAATGTATAGAGCATTAGATGAGAAGGGACTAGGGGATTTAGGAACACAGGCACTTATTAAGTATTATGATAAGGAATAAGGAAAATCCTAATGAGCATCATTTATTAAAGGTGAATAATGAAGTGCTACAATGCATTTGTTTATAATAAAAATAGAATATATATATGTATATAGTAATCTTTGAGTGACTTTAAATAGGGCACTCGAAGATTTTTTTGTTTTAATAAATAAAATATTTAAAATTAATTGACAATATTTTCCTAATGGTTTATGATGTGTTTTATAAATATTATTAAACCTACAGTAATACTAGGAATTAACTTCGAGAAGGGGATAGCGTTAATAAAAAGAATGAGTGTTTATATGAACTATTAAAAAATATATAAGGGGGAAACAAAATGGGTCATCCAAGTATTTATCCAACAGGAACGACTATCTTTAATAAGGATAAGGCATTTAGTGGGTATACAATTTTTCCATCAGCAAAAGGGGCACTGCTTATTGATATGAATGGAAATGAAGTTCAACTTTGGGCGGGATTAGCTGGATTTCCAAACAAAATACTACCAGGTGGTTATGTACTTGGAAGTACAGGTTTTAGAAATTCAAAATATTCATTTCAAGATCAAGTAGATTTGGTTCAAGTAGATTGGGAAGGAAAAATTATATGGCAATTTGATAAAACAGAATTTGTGGCAGATTCAGGAGAAGAGCCACGCTATATGGCAAGACAGCATCATGATTATCAAAGAGAAGGTTCATCTACAGGTTATTATGTACCAGGAGAAGAGCTGAAGGTAAAAGAAGGAAATACCATTATACTTGTCCATGAAGATTTATATAATCACAAGATTTCAGACAAGAGATTGTTAGATGATAAAATTATTGAAGTTGATTGGGAGGGTAACATCTTATGGTCTTGGAGAGCTAGTGATCATTTTGATGAATATGGTTTTGACGAGGCAGCTAAAAATGTATTATTCCGTGATCCCTCTTATAAGGAATATAACAATATAACAAAAGAAGGCTCAGGAGATTGGTTACACATTAATAGCGTATCTACTTTAGGCCCTAATAAGTGGTATGAGGCAGGAGATGAAAGATTTCATCCAAGTAACTTGATTTGGGATGCAAGAAATGCAAACTTATTAGTTATCATTAGTAAGGAAACGGGTAAAGTGGTATGGAAACTAGGTCCTGACTTTAGTGAGAATGAGCAGACGAAAAAGATTGGTTGGATTATTGGTCAACACCATTTTCATATGATACCAAAAGGTCTACCAGGAGAAGGGGATTTACTTGTTTTTGATAATGGAGGTTGGGGAGGATATGGAAGTCCAAACCCATCTTCACCCTATGGGCTTAATAATGCAAGAAGAGACAGTTCAAGAGTTTTACAAATTAACCCTGTAACACTTGAGATTACATGGCAATATACATCGGAAGAGGCAGGAAATTTTATCTTTGATGCTTCTAAATTCTATTCACCTTATATAAGCTCAGCACAAAGGCTGCCAAATGGAAACACATTAATAACAGAGGGTTCTGATGGAAGATTAATTGAGGTAACACCAGAACATGAGATTGTTTGGGAATATATTAACCCGTATTATAACAAGTTAGGAAATAAATATAGTTTAAATATGATCTATAGGGCGTATCGTGTCCCCTATGAATGGATACCACAGCTAAAGAGGCCAGAAGAAAAGGAGATTATACCTTTAGATATAACCAAGTTTAGAGTAGAAAATGCTTCAATTGGAGAAGGAACTGGAAAGATCACTACAATAGAAGGGGTTAATCCAAATCAGAAAATATTTACTGGTGGTGGCGCTATAGAGGATAACCAAACAGAAAACACAGTGAATTTCTGTGTTGCAACCGTAAAAGAATAAAACTAAAATCCATGGAGAGGAAGGCCACATGATGAAAAAGAATATTATATTTGGGTTAGGTTTGATATTTATAGTAGGAGGTTTATTAGTGGGTTGTAGGGCCTCTACTAAAGAGAACAAAAATTTGATAGCTATTAATATTGGGTACCCATCTTCTGGTGGGAGTTGGTCTTCCGGGGCACTAGGTGTGGCAGAAGTGGAAGGATATCTAGATGATTATTTAAATCCACTAGGATATAAGGCAAATCTTCAAAGCTTTACGGGAGCTGCACCAGCTATTCATGAAGCATTAGTGGCTAAAGACTTAGATATCGCTGTTTATGCAAGCATGGCGGGAATTTCTGCAAAGGCCAATAAGATTGATACAACTTTAATTGGAATACAAAGCAACTCACCTATTTGGGAGATGGTTACATTAAACAGTTCACAAATTACCGATATTACTCAGCTTAAAGGAAAGTCCATTGCTTATGTAAGGGGGACGGCAGCACATGAATATTTAATCAAAGTACTAGAAGATGCTCATTTAGCAACAAGTGATGTAGAATTGGTTAATATGACAATACCAGAAGGTATATCAGCACTGGTTACTGGTTCGGTAGATGCAGCAGTTATTTCTATAGGTCAAGAATTAGCTATTGAAAACAGTGTTATTATCCATGATGAAAGAAGTGGAAAAAGTGAGCGTTATTATTCTCCAGGTGTCATTACAGTTAGAACTGATTTTTTAGAAGATAATAAAAAAGCCATTATTGCATTTTTAGAGGCGTTATTAAAGGCTAAAGATACGATTGTTGAAAATCCTGAAGCTTATTATCAGCTTTATGCAGAAAAAACAGGCTATAGTTTAGAGTTTGTAAAAACTTCTATAGGAGCAGATGATTTAAATGAATCCATACCATTATGCAAAGGCACTGAGTATTTAGACAAATTAGAGAGCGTACAAGAATTTTTAATCAATAACGAACTTATCCCCTCTAAGGTGAATTTCCAGACTTGGATTGATGATTCTTATTTGCAAGAAGCAGTCGATGAATATAATAAGCAATGATCATCAATAGGAATAAAAGAGGGGGTGGTAATGAAATGAATAAAAAAGAAAATAACGTAAGAAAATTTAATCCTTTAAGATATTTAAATTATAGCTTATTACCAATTAGTATATTTGTTTTTTGGTATGTTGTTACTAAAATAGGGGAGGTGCCAACCGTTTTATTACCTACCATTAGTTCGGTTATTGAATCCTTTAAAAGTCAGATAGAGTCAGGAAGGTTAATGCAGGACCTATCTATTAGTTTAATGAGAATTCTTAAAGGATATAGTTTGGCGGCTCTTATAGGCATCACTCTTGGTGTAGTAATGGGAATGAATGAGAAGATTAATCGCTTTTTTATATTTACATTTACATCTATTAGGCAAATACCAATGCTGGCATGGATTCCTTTACTTGTGATGTGGTTTGGAATTGGAGAAGAATCAAAAGTAGCAGTAATATTTTTAGCGTCCTATTTTCCAATTATGATAAATACAGTTAGTGGTATTAAAAGGTCAGACTCCAAACTGATTGAGGTAGGTAAAATGTATGATTTAAGCCATTGGGAATTATTTACTAAAATTTATTTGCCTTCAGCACTACCGTCTATATTTGTAGGGCTTAAGCTAGGTTTGGGGATATCTTGGATGGCGGTAGTAGGTGCTGAAATGATTGCGGCCAATTCGGGGATTGGGTTTCGAATTAATGATGCAAGAAGTTTAATGCAATCATCAGTTGTATTTTCTGGAATTATTAGTATAGCAATTGTTGGGGTTATTATGGATTTCATACTTACTTACATTGCTAAGGCCAGTACACCATGGGAAGCAAGAGATTAGGGGTGAGAAAAGTGGGAGAAAAATTAAAGATAAAAAATCTTAGCAAGAGTTTTATTGTAAGTGGAAGAAGGATTGAAGTTTTAAAGGATATCAATTTGACAATCCAAGAAGGTGAATTTGTAGTTATTGTTGGTCATAGTGGTTGTGGTAAAAGCACACTTTTAAAAATTGTTGCAGGTCTAGAAATGGCAGATAGTGGTCTTGTGACTATTGATGAAGAAGAAATCAAAGAGCCTAATATGAAAAGTAGTATGATTTTTCAAGAACATCGTCTATTTCCTTGGTTGACCATAGAAAAAAATGTTGCTTTAGGTCTGAAGAAGGTTACTAAAGAAGAAGTTAAGGAAAAAGTGGATTACTATTTAAAGCTAGTGAAATTATCAGACTTTAAAAGGGCTTACCCAAGACAGTTATCGGGAGGAATGTCTCAAAGGGCAGCTATTGCAAGATCATTGATTACTAAACCTAAAATATTGCTGTTAGATGAACCGTTTGGTGCATTAGATGCACTTACAAAAATGGAGTTGCAAACTGAGGTAAAGAAAATTTGGCTTAGTGAAAAAAATACAATGATTATGGTTACTCATGATATTGAAGAAGCTGTGTATTTAGCTGATAGAATCATAGTGATGTCATCTGCACCAGGACAAATTAAAGATATTATTAAAGTAGAATTAGGCAGTCAAAGAGATCGAGGAAGTGCTGAATTTGCAGCTATTAAAAAGAAAATATATGACTACTTTTTTGAAGATAGCATTGCTCAGATAGAGTATACTATTTAATTAAGAGAGTATAGATGTAAATGAAGAAGCAAAGGCACTGTTAGATTTATTGGATGATGAAGTGCTGAAGCATAGAGTAGCCAGGCGAGCGATTGCTTGGTTATTTTTGCGTTATTGGAGAAGAAATCATTAGGATGCATAGAGTATAGAATAACTTATAATTAAATTAATAGAACAAGCTACTTATGTTTTAGTAAGTATGCTAGAATATATTTAGGTGGTGATTGGATATGGAAAAATATCATATGTGCCCAAAGTTCGAAAATGCTTTTGAATTACTAGGAAAGAGATGGACTGGACTAATTATAAGAACATTACTGAGTGGGCAAAAGCGTTTTTCTGATATAGCAGATGCAATTCCAAATATGAGTTCTCGTATGTTAACAGAGAGGTTTAGAGAATTAGAAAGAGAAGGAATTGTTATTAGAAAAGTTTATCCAGAAGTGCCTGTACGTATAGAATATGAACTTACAGAAAAAGGACAAGAACTTGAAATTGTTATGGATGAAATTCAAAAGTGGGCGGAAAAATGGAATTAAATAAAATGAAAATAACAAAAAGGATCTTCTATTGATTTTAGGAGATCCTTTTATTTATTAAAAATATTGACTAACTATAACTTATGTGTAATAATGTTTTTAAATCAAGTTACAAAAAGTAACTAACTTTTAAAAAATAATAAGAGTATCATTTAATAAATTGTTTTTATTGAGTTATATCTAGTTTTAATTAAGAATACGAACTAGATTAAAAAGGAGTGACATAAAATGTTAAGAAAAATAGATAGTAACAGCATGGGAAGTAGTAATCTTGGATGGTTAAGAAGTAAATTTCATTTTTCATTTGCAGAATACTACAACCCCGATAATATGAATTTTGGTGTTTTAAGAGTTATAAATGATGATATAGTTCAATCTAATACTGGATTTGAAGTTCATCCTCATAGAAATATGGAAATAATATCATATATTGTTAATGGTGATTTAACTCATGGAGATAGTATGGGTAATAAAAATACTATAAGTCGTGGGCATGTTCAATATATGAGTGCAGGAACAGGTGTTTATCATAGTGAGCATAACCTTGGAAAAGACCCATTAAGATTTTTACAAATATGGATTTTACCTGATAAACAAGATTATAAGCCTAACTATGGAGATTATAAATTTCATTTAAATGATAGGCTAAATAAATGGCTTCATATTGCCTCAGACAAAAATGGAAGTGTACCAATAAAAATAAATCAGGATGTAAATATTTATTCTTTAGAGCTTGAAAAAGGAAGAGATATTGATTTTAAAGTTAACAAAGGAAGACAGGCCTACCTAGTTCAAATAGAAGGTCATTCATTAATTAATAACATTGAATTAAATGAAAGAGATGGAATGGAAATAGTTGAAGAAGATATTTTAATTAAGGCAAAAGAAACTTCTCATATTTTAATTATAGAAATGAATAAGCAAGATTAATTTTTAAAATTTAAAATCCTCGAACTAAGAAATTGAGTTCGAGGATTTTAAATTTTAAAGGATTATTTTTAACCAGATGTTATAGAGTCTACTTTTTTAGAATGCTACTTTATTGGGTAGATTTTGGTTCAAATTCAGAAGTAGATACAATTAAAAGTTTTGTTTCTTGATCAGATTTGTTTTCCCACCTGTGGCCTATTTCATTAGGGTAGTATAAAGTATCGCCTTCACAAAGTTCATAAGGAGGATAATTTTCCAGTTCAAATGTTAAGCTGCCTTCCAAAATAAAGACAAATTCTTCACCTTCATGATAGTAAAATGCCCCAGAAGAAGTGTGCGGTGGCATGGTGATGACACCGCCCCACATTTGATGTTCGCCTTTAATAATAAGTGCTTCTTCAATAGATTGACCGTTACTTGTATTTCGAATAAAAGAACTGCGTTCATTTTTCCGAACAATAGAAATGCGTTCATCACACTCTTCGACAAAAAGAGCAGATATAGGAAAGCCTAATGTCTCACAAAGTGTATAAACACTTACAAGATTAGGAGCTGTTTTTCCTGTTTCTATTTGGCTAATGGTTCCTGCTGAAACACCGGATTTTGCAGATAAATCTCTAATAGAAAGCCCTAGCATAAGCCTTTGACTCTTTAATATATTTCCGATTCGGACTAGATTAAGAGATGCCATAAAAACCTCCTCTCGTACTTGTACTCATTATAATAATCATTTAGAAACTTGTCAAATAAATTGAAAAATTGTAATTGACAAGATAAAAGATGTTCAATATAATGAACATAAAAAGAAGTGTTAAATAATTTTAAATAGATTAAAAGAGGAGAAAAAGTATGAAAAAAACATGGCTGACGGTACTATTTAGTGGAATATTAAGCATTTCCTTACTTACAGGATGTGGCTCTAGCGTAGCGACTACAGGGGCTAAAGAGGTAGCAGAATCACAAAGTACACAAGATAAATTAAAAGTAGCGCTTTGTGTAACAGGTGCAGTAAATGATATGGGGTGGAATCAATCTGCATATGAGGGGCTATTATTAGTAGAAAAAGAATTAGGCTGCGAAATAGCTTATACAGAAAACGTAGCTGCAGCAGATATGGCAGCAACATTTACAGATTATGCAGCTAATGGCTATGACGTAGTCATCGGTCATGGTTTCCAATTTGGTGATCCTGCCTTAGAAGTTGCAGAGCTTTATCCAGATACAAAATTTATTTGTATTGAAGCAAATGCATCTGCTGAAAACGTAGCATCTTATGTGATGAAATGTGAAGAAACAGGTTATTTAAATGGGATGTTAGCAGCAAGTATGTCAAAAAGTAATAAGGTGGGATTTATTGGACCAGTTCAAGGGGCTTCTCTTGTAAAAATTATGAATGCTTTTGAAGATGGTGCAAAATCCATTAATCCTGATATAGAAGTACAAACCACTTGGACAGGTTCTTTTACAGATACAGCTCTTGCAAAAGAATCAGCAACTGCAATGATTGAAAACAATGTAGATGTTATTGGACATGCCGCAAATGAGTGTGGTACAGGTGCAATAAATGCAGCAGCAGAAGCAGGGATTTATGCCATTGGGGATTCTTACGATCAATATGCATTAGCACCAGAAACTATTTTAACTTCTGCCATCTATAACGTACCTGAGTTAATTAAAACAGCTATTACTGATATTAAAGAAGGTTCTTTTGAAGGTGTAGTGAAGGAATTAGGAATGGCAGAGGGTATTGTTGAATTAGCACCTTATCATGAAATGGAAAGTAATATTCCTGATGATGTCAAACAACTGATTGCTGATAAAGTAGAAGCGATTAAATCAGGTGAATTCACAGTCATCTGTGATACAAATGCAAGATAGGAGTTACATAGAGTAAGGCACACAGGGATGATAGAGGGTATTTATCATCCTTATTTTAATAGTAGGTAAGGTAGTGAGGGCTACTTTTTCATCGATACATAGGGTTAAAGGAGAATGAATGATGGGCATTTTGGAAATGAAACAGATTAGCAAAAGCTTCTCGGGTGTATATGCCAATGAAAATATTAACCTTTCCATAGAAAAAGGTGAAATTCATGCACTATTAGGAGAGAATGGTGCAGGCAAGACCACTTTAATGAATATTTTATTTGGTATTTATAAACCAGACTCTGGAGAAATCTTTTGGAAGGGAGAAAAAGTTGATTTTTCTTCTCCTAAACAAGCCATTGAAAGTGGTATTGGCATGGTTCATCAGCATTTTTCTTTAGTGAAACGTTTGAGTGTCATGGATAACATCATTCTTGGGTTAAAAAATGAAGGGATAATGCTAGATAGAAAAAGTGCTAAAGAAAAGATTGAGACACTGGCGCAAAAATATGGACTAGCAGTGGATCCTAAGGCGATTGTTGCAAATTTATCCGTAGGGCAACAACAACGTGTAGAAATCTTGAAAGCCTTATACCGTCATGTGGATTTATTAATTCTAGATGAACCAACAGGTGTGTTAACACCAAAGGAAACGGCGCAGTTTTTTGATGTCTTACGTAGACTAAAGCAAGAAGGCTATGCCATTATCATTATCACCCATCGTATGAGTGAAATCATGAGTATTAGTGATAAAGTGAGTATTTTAAGAGATGGGAAAAAGATTATCGATTTAAATACAAAAGAAACTAACCCTACAGAGCTTTCACAATATATGATTGGTAGAACTTTAAATGAGAACTTTGATGTAAGACCTCAAAGCCAAAAGGAAGAAGCTCTTGTTTTATCTAATGTATCCATTAAAAAGCATCATAAAGCAGCACAGCTAGACACTATTTCTTTAGCCATCAAGCAAGGAGAAATATTAGGGATTGCAGGTGTAGATGGCAATGGACAAACAGATTTAGCGGAAGTGATTGCAGGTATACAAAAACCAACCGAAGGGCAGATGACGTTCTATGGTGAGGATATTACTAAATACAGTGTTAAAAAGAAATTTGCTAAAGGGATTTCGTACATTTCAGATGATAGACATAGTGATGGTTTAGTTTTGCCTATGAGTGTAGAAGAAAACTTAATCTTACGTGATTATATGAAGCGTCCTTTTTCTATACGTGGTTTTTTACAAAGTAAACAGATTCAGCAAAATGCAACGCATCAAATAGAGAGGTATCGCATTAAAACCTCTGGTAATACAAAAGAAAAAACACCTGTAAGACTCATGTCTGGAGGTAATCAGCAAAAGATTATTATTTCAAGAGAAGCTTCTAAAGATGCCAAACTGATTATTGCCAATCAGCCTACAAGAGGTTTAGATATGGGCGCTACTGAGTTTGTAAGACAAGTATTAATAGAGCAAAGAAATCAGGGTAAAAGCGTTATTTTAATTTCAGCTGACCTAGAGGAGATTATGGCATTAAGTGACCGCGTAGCCATTATGTTTGGCGGAAAAGTTATGGAAGTACTAGAAAGAGATGAAGCAACATTAGAAAAAATAGGCCTACTTATGGGTGGTATTGTCGATCAGGAGGATTAATAGAGATGAAAGAGAAAAAATCCTATAGTTCTGTTTTAGGAATTACATTAATAACGGTAGTGGTTGGTATTTTACTTCTGATTTTAGCAGGAGCCAATCCTTTTGATGCAATGAGTAAATTTATAAATGGGATCTTTGGCAATACCAACGGATTTGCTGAAATATTTGTAAAGGCAACACCACTTATTTTTACAGGGCTTGGTTGCGCAGTTGCTTTTAAAACAGGATTTTTCAATATTGGTGCAGAAGGACAATTTTATATGGGCGCTGTGGCTGCAACGTTTGTAGCTATTCATTTTACTGGAGTTCCAGGTCCAGTTAGAATCATTCTTGCCATGGTAGCTGGCTTTTTATGTGGTGGTCTATGGGCGTTTATTGCGGCTATCTTTAAAGCGAAATTTAATATTTCAGAGATTATTGTGACCATTATGCTTAACTATATAGCCATTAACTTTACAGGACTTGCAGTAAGAACGTTCTTAATGGACCCAAGTGGAAGTGTCCCACAATCTCCAAGAATTGAACCTGGAGCAGCATTTAGTTTATTGATGCCACCCACACGATTAAATATGGGCTTTATTATTGCCGTAGTAGCGGTGGTTATCGTTTGGCTCCTTATGCAAAAAACAACCATAGGTTATGAGCTTAAAGTGGTTGGGATGAATCAAAGAGCGGCTAAATGCAATGGGATTTCTGTTATGAAAAACATTGTCATCTCAGCTATTTTAAGCGGAGGCTTAGCAGGTATGGCTGGTGTTGTAGAAGTCTTAGGTATTCAGAAAAAACTGCTAGAAGGGATTTCTTCTGATTGCGGTTATATAGCGGTTTTAATTGCGCTACTTGCCTCTAATCATCCAGTAGGAGTACTTGGTGTGGCTATTGGTTTTGCAGCTATGCAAGTAGGGGCTAACTCTATGCAAAGGCAAATGGGAGTGCCGTCTGCTATTGTCAATATTTTAGTAGGCTTAGTTGTGCTTTTAATATTAGCTAAAAAGATTTTTGAAATGAAGCAAAACAGGAAGGAGGAAGCGAAGTGTTAGAACAAATTTTTACGCTCACCTTTTTGACAGCATTTCTAACCGCTACTGTACGTATGGCGATTCCTCTCTTGTATGCAGGTTTAGGTGAAGTCTTTTTAGAACGCACAGGCATTTTAAATATTGGTATGGAAGGCGTTATGCTTGGGGGTGCATTCTTCTCCTTTGCAGGTGCTTATTATAGCGATAATTTGTTTGTTGGACTTATTTGTGGGATGCTAGGCGGCTGGTTAGTAAGTGCAATACATGGCTTTTTGACCATTAAACTGGCACAAAACCAATCAGTAAGTGGGATTGCACTTAATATATTTATGTTAGGGGTTACTAGCTTCTTATATAAATTGATGGCAAGTGAGTCTTATCAGCAAATACCAACGCTTGCAGCGATTAAAATTCCTGTACTTTCAGAGATTCCTTTAATAGGGAATGCATTCTTTAATCAAGATGTTTTGACATATGTTCTTTATCTATTAGTGATTACAGCAGTTATTTTTTATAAGAAGAGTGCACATGGACTTGCCTTTACAGCAATTGGAGAAAGCCCAAGAGCTGCAGATGCGGCAGGGATTCCTGTTTATAAATATCAGTGGTTTGCTATTGCAGTAAATGGTATGTTAGGTGGTATTGGAGGGGCAACCCTTGTACTTGTACAGCTTGGTAAGTTTTCAGAGAATATGATATCTGGGCGAGGCTATATTGCTCTTGCAGCAGTTATATTAGGGAGATATACACCAATGGGTATGTTTGGTGCGGCTTTAATCTTTGGCGGGGCAAATGCTTTGCAGATTCGTTTGCAAGCCATGGGTGTAGCGCTGCCTAGTCAAGCTTTAGCCATGTTACCCTATGTGATTACACTCATTGCACTTTTACTTTCAGCGAGAAAGAAAAGTGAACCAGAAAGCTTAGGCGTACCATATATTAGAGGTTCTCGTTAAATATTAGAAGAGGTGAAATTTCAAAATGGCAAAAAAGTTAATTAAAAATGCATATGCAATTGTAACTTGTGATGCAGAAGATAATGTATTTTATAATAGTGATTTATTAATAGATGGACCAGCCATCATCAAAATAGGAAAAGACCTTCAAGCAGAAGATGCCGAAATCATTGATGCAACTGATAAAATTATTTATCCAGGGATGGTTAATACACATCATCATTTCTTCCAAACTTTTGTAAGAAACTTAATGACTATTGATTATCCAAATTTAATGGTGATGGATTGGATCGATAAGATTTATCGTATTTTTAAAGAGATAGATGATGATGTGATCTATTATGCATCCCTTACGGCAATGGCAGATTTATTAAAACATGGTTGTACCTGTGCTTTTGACCATCAATATTGTTATACACAAAAAACAGGTAAACGTGCTGTAGATAGACAAATGGAAGCAGCTGAATTATTAGGCATTCGTTATCACGCAGGTAGAGGGGCCAACACGCTGCCAAGAGAAGAAGGAAGCTCTATACCAGCAGAAATGGTAGAGACAACGCAGGAGTTCTTACAAGATTGTGAAAGATTGGTTGAGAAGTATCATGATCCTAATCCATATTCAATGAAGCAAATTGTTATTGCCCCATGTCAACCCATTAACTGCTATGAAGAGACCTTTATCAAATCCGCAGAGCTTGCCAGAAAATTAGGTGTGCGTTTACACACTCATTTAGGTGAGGGAGAATGTGCAGGTATTGAAGAAAGACATGGCAAACGTACCCTTGCATGGTGTGAAGATATTGGCTTTGTAGGAGAAGATGTATGGATTGCACATGGTTGGGAGCTTACACCAGATGAATATGAAGTTTTAGGCCGCACAGGAACAGGGGTAAGTCACTGCCCTACACCAGCTGTATTAGGTGGTTTTCCTATTTTAGATATGAAAGCAATGAAAGAAAAAGGTGTCTTAATCAGCTTAGGATGTGATGGCTCAGCTACAAATGATAGCTCTAACTTATTAGATGCGCTGCGTCTTTCCTATTTAATGCAAAGCTACTACTCTAAAGAAAGAGGGATTTCTTTAACACCTTATGAAATGTTAAAGATTGCAACAGTTAATGGTGCAAAAACATTAGGAAGAAGTGACTTAGGTACACTTGAAGTATCAAAAGCTGCTGACTTATTTATGGTGGATATTAGTGGTTTAGAAATGACCGGCTTAATCCACGATCCTAAAAACCTCTTACCAAGAGGTGGTGTAACAGGTTCTGTATGGATGACAATGGTAAATGGTGAAGTTGTCGTGAAAGAAGGCCGTTTAACAAAAGTAGATGAAAAACAATTATTTTTAGAAGGAGAGGAAGTATGTAACCGCGTACTTAGAAATCCTCACCCACATATTTGGGAAAAATAAATAGACAAAAAGAAAATGCCAGCTTAGAGTGAAACTACTTTAAGTTTGGCTTTTTTGTTATATGGGGAAACTATAATGATCAGGCACTCTAGTTCGTGAGCCATTTCTGGAATAGTTTTAGAGAGGATTAGATGGTAATGCCTAGCCTTATTTTGTATAATGAGAAAGTAAAAATTTTATAAATTGGAAAATTCAGATTTAAGGAGGAGTTATGAGAATAGGAGAGGTTAGTTTATTAACAAATGATGTTATAAGATTAGCAGATTTTTATAAATTATTACTTGGAACGGATAATGGAAGCAATGATGAGGTGCATCAAACCATTTTATCAGAAGAAACGATGCTAACAATATACAATGACGGTTCTGTAAAAAATAATGCAAATCAAAATATATGTATTGCATTCACTGTAAAGAATATTGATGTAGAATATGAAAGACTTGTAGATATGGGAATTGAAATGATTGAAAAACCTACCATTCGTCCATGGGGAGCAAAAAATATGAGTTTTTATGATCCAGATAGAAATGTTATTTATTTGAGAAGTTTTCAGGCATGAACTTTTTCGCATTAGATTACGCATGGGAATATAATGGAAATGACTATTGTGGTATTTGCTATGATGATGTAAAAGTTGAGGCAGAAACGAAGGATAATTAGTAAAATAGTTATTTTAAAATTTGTAATGAAGATGATATATGACCATTTGAATATTGAAGCATCTGCAATAAATAAATATAGAAATCAACTTTTGCAATTTAAGATAACTCCAAAAGAAATGTTACAAATACATACAAAACAAGTAATACCAGTAGAAACTCTGAGTTTGATTTTTAAAGAAACTTTACTTGATTTAGAATGAAATTCTTAACAGATTATGTACATAACATGAAAGCACGCTATTAGTATAATAGAAAAATAGCACAGATCTATTTATTGATCCTCTTTTAGTCATTCAGCATCAGCAGCTGTTCACGCACTAGAAGACTGTCTTGATTATTTTGGCGATGTAACCATTTATGGTGAGCTGACGGCAGGTGCTATTCATAATTATACGGAGGTAAAGGTAACAGCCATTCCAGAGGTGGGTTTGATGTTACAAGTCCCTACTGCAAGTGACTATGTACCGAATTTGGCTAAGAAATATGGTGATATCGTTGAAAGTGTCGTTCCCGATGTGGAAGTACAGCCATCCTTTGAGGACATATCTAGTGGCACTGATACTGTGTATCAAAGAATTGTGGAGGATATACAGATACAATAGGTTCAAGATGTAACATACAGTCTACAAATCAGAAACGATATGAGGAAAAGATTATGGAAAATGAAAAAGCATTAATGGTTATAGATATGCAGGAAGACTACATTGGACAAAACAGTAGATATAATTATTATCCGAGCCTCCTTATTGAAAAAGTAAATGAGAGAATTGTAAGTGCGAATAGAGCTGGCATATTAGTGATTTATGTGAAAAACAAAGGTAAACGAAATAAGGAAACATATGTATCTGATTTTGTTAAAGAGCTAGTTATTGTATCAAACTGTTGGATAGAAAAAGGTAAGGCCAGCGTGTTTGCTGAAGATAGTCTGCTGGAGTTGTTAAAAGAGAAAGGAATATCCAAAATAGAGATAATAGGCATTGATGGAAACTGCTGCGTTGCTTCATCAGCATTAGATGCAAGTAAATTAGGTTTTTCTGTTGTTTGTCCTTTGGAGTACATAGGCATAAAAGACAAACGTAAGTTTCTAAAAACAAAGGAAAAGTTGCTTAGTTCCAATGTAGAGGTAGTTGAATGATAAAAAGTCTGAGTAAACACATAGTAATAGGTGCTACTAAGTAAGTTGTTTAAAACACATTTTATCAAAGGGTTAATAAGCAAAGAATAGTTTTAGATGAACTAGGCAGTAATGCCTGGTCTTATTTTTTTATATGCACAAAATTACAAAATGTAACACACTAAAAGTGATATACTATATAAGCAGTTTAGTTAATAAGAATAAGATAGCTTACAGAATCATAAATTTGAATTTCTGAGGTGATTTATGAAGTTGCAGAATAAAGGCTTATATTATTTGTTGCCGAGTCGATGTCTATTATTTATTATAGTTTTTATAATTGGAGCATTAATAACTAATAAAGAAATTAGTGAGATTAGTAACTGGTGGTCAATTGTCGCAAGTTGTGTAAATGTTTTAACGATTTTATTCTTGTGGTACATAACCAAAAAAGCAAAGAGTAATTATTGGGAACTTATTAATTTTCAGAAGGGGAAAACTAAACCTAGAGAAATAGTAGCAATGTCAATAATTATTTTACTTATTGGTATGGGAGGAATGTATCTTGCAGGATATATTTGCTATGGAATAATACCGTATGCAGCACCAATGATGATTGCCCCCATACCATTAGGCTTGGCTATAATTAATATCGTTATATTACCAATATCTACTGCATTTGCAGAAGAAGGTCTATATTTGGGATGCGGAGTTAATCAAATAAAAAATAAATACATAGCCATTATTACTCCTGCAGTTTTTTTTGCATTACAACATAGTTTTATTCCTGTTTTATTTGATATTAAGTATGTTATATATAGGTTTCTGTCTTTTTTACCTTTAACACTAATTTTATGTTGGTATTATTATAAAAAAAGAAACCCGTTACCGCTTATGGTGGGACATACAATTATTGATGTTGCAACGGCAATGCAAATTTTAGCAACTTCTGCAATACCTGGATTGTATGAAACTATGTGTGGATAGTTACAATTTATTAGAAAAGATAAATTCCAATTTATCGGAGAGATTATTGTACAGATACGCTCTTTCTTAGGTAGAGAGTTATTTTTGAGGACACAATTGTTCTAGGTGGGCAATCCTATTTAAGAGGAAGTTCGGGCTATTGCTATTATATATTGGGAGACCAATACATATATGCAGCTCTAAAAGAAGATAAGTTGCAATATTATACGAATGATAGTAGATATAAAGAACGTTTGCCAGCACCCATGGAAGACTGGGCATTAGGATACGGGATTGAAAACAATATAAGCTATCATTTTTGGAACAAAAGCTATTGATATAGCGTCTATATCAATAAGAATAGGAGGGGAGTATGATAAAAAGATTGATAGTTTTTATAATGGGATTAAGTTTGTTTATACTAGCTGGTTGTAGCTCAGCATCAGTTAATGTAAAGACAAAGGAGAATGTTTTGTTGACTTCTGCACCTGCAATCAAGTTATCAGATCCTTTGTCCAGTACGCTAAATGAGTTTGAGGTGCAGCCCGGAAATTATACCTGGAATTATCTAAATGGAAAAGAGACGGTGAGTATGATTGCCTGTGGTTCACATCCATTAGAAACGGCCCAGAACAAAGAAGAAAAGCTGAAACTACTTCATTCTAACGAAGCAGGGCTTGCATTATACACGTTTTCGTGTGTTGTAGAGCCTGATAAAATCATAGTAAATGAGTGGGATATATCACAGATAGGAAGTACAGAAACTACAGTTCTCTCATCTACTACTTATGAAGATACATTTATAATAAAGTTTAAACCAGATAGAGTATATGAAATCATTGCAACATGGGATAAGGAAAATTTGGAGACCAATGGTTTTCATGGTGAGGCAAGTTATGTTGTAGTTACTGAAAAGAAGTAAAGTTACGATGTTTAAAATGTAAATCACATGACGATACTTTAAAATAAAAAGGTGTGGTCTTTTGATGAGTAAGAATTTAAAACAGTGGCAGATAGATATTTTAGTAAAATGGTATAGATTTAAGCAAAAAATAAATATTAAGCATTAATGATTTAATATTAATAAAATAATATAGGTAGGGATGAAAGAGATAATGTATATTTTATCCAAATATAGCTGTAGCGCATAGCCTTATCATATCAAAGGTTATGTGCTATTTTTATTTCATATCATAAAGGTATGGAATTGAGGTTAAATACATATGAGATGTATGCATACAGTTTCTTTTCTTAGTTTAAGAGTGTATTACCATCTAGAGAGACTCCATTATATGAGTTATTAATGTAAATAGAGAAAATTTAGTGTATAATTGATAAAGCTAACAAGGAGACAGAGATAAAGAAAGGAGACAAAAAGTGATGAATATAAAAAAGATATCCATTATCTTACTGGGAAATACACTTTATGCCTTAGCTGTAGCATTATTTATTTTGCCTAATAATCTTATAACTGGGGGAACGACAGGGCTTGCTCTTGTTTTTCAGCATCAGCTAGGAATACCAGTTTCTATTTTCGTAGGAGTATTTAATATAGTAATGTTTGTTTTAGGAGGGATTGTATTAGGGAAGTCTTTTGCTCTAACGACTATTATAAGTACTTTTTACTATCCTTTTATATTGAGCATCTTTGAGAAGGTGTTTGGTGGTGGCAGAATGACCAATGATACAATGTTGGCAACTTTATTTGCAGGCTTACTAATTGGAGCAGGTATTGGGATGGTCATTCGTGCAGGAGCTTCAACAGGTGGGATGGATATTCCACCATTAATTTTAAACAAGAAATTAAAGTTATCAGTTTCTGTGACGATGTCTGCACTAGATTGCCTTATTTTACTAACACAGATGCTTTTTTCAAGCAAGGAAATGATATTGTATGGGATCCTCTTAGTACTACTTTATACGATGGTATTAGATAAGGTATTAATGATTGGAAAAAATCAGATGCAAGTTAAGATTATAAGTGAGAAGAGTGAGGCAATTAATGAGATGATTCGTACAAGGCTGGATAGAGGGACAACTTTGCTATATAGTGAAGGAGGCCATACAAGGAAGAAGTCCTATGCCGTACTTACGATTGTATCCAATAGAGAGCTATCTAGAATCAATGATTTAACTATGGAGATAGATGCAAATGCTTTTATGATTATTAATAAGGTCAATGAAGTTCGTGGTCGTGGATTTACCTTACATAAAGAATATAGGTAGCCAAAATTTTATGTAATAGCCATACATCTATTTTGCCCATACTGTATGTGATGATAGTAACAGTAGGTAATGTTCATTTTATTCCTCCGGTATATTTGTTATTAAATAAGTACTTATCACAGTTTTAGTATAATCTGAAAATGTACTAGAAGTTTGTGTAGGTTGTAAAATATAAAACATTGAAATGATAAACTGTGAGAGTAGAAATAAATAAAAATTGCCATTAATTTATAAGTATGGTACAATAGATTATTAAAAAGAAACCAGTGGAAACCTCTTATATCTTTTGATATAAGAGGTTTTTTTACAAGAATTTTAAAATAATACAAGAGAAAACTAAAATACAAGTTATTTTAGTAGGGAGAAAAAATGATAACGAGCAAAAGAATGAATAATCAAATGAACTATAGTCATAAAGAAAAAGTAAATATGGATTTCACATCAAAAGATTTAAGAAGAAGCAATTGCTTTAATTGTGATTTTTCAGGTTCTCATTTTGATTATACAAGTTTTAGAGGGGCACAGTTTAAGGCTTGTAAATTTACAGGATGTACATTTGATGCAGCAGAGCTTGTAGCAGTTAATTTTAAAAACAGTAGCTTCAAACAAGTAACATTTGAAAATACACTTTTTGATTCAGTAAATCTAGAAGGTGTTAACTTTGAAGGTGCAACCTTTAAAAATGTAATTTTTGTAGCAACAGACCTTAGCAGAGCAGTTAATTTAGAATTATCTGGTCAAGATGTAAAAGTATTTGATGAAATGCCAACCCTTGATATAAGCAAAGAACTTGAAAAAGCAGCTGAAACAGCTATGAAAAATGAATTTGTAAAATATGCAAGAGTATTAGATACAAAAGAAGGTCAAGTTAGTCCTATTAGTATCATGCGCTTATTAGAAGAATTTGATGAACAAACATTAATTAAAGGCTTAAAAATGATGAAGAATGGCATAGAAAAAGATTTTTGTACATTAACGACAATTATTGAAGCCATTAAAGCTATTAAACAAGTAAATGAAGTGGAAGCAGAATAATAGTGGATAAGACAATGAATACAATACAGATTTTTTGCAAGGCTAATAAAAGAAATCGAGATGGAAAGTCTATTAGTGTATGTGGTCATATGATTAAAGAAAATGAGCGCTATGTGGAAGACGCTTATCTCATAGAGTTAGAAGGAAATGGCATTTTATTAGAATTAACAGCATTAATGAATGCGCTGTTAGATGAAGAAGCTGAAGAGCGATTAACAAAAGATAAAGTACTTGAGCTTTATGTATGTAATGAATATATTTATAAAACACTAAAACGCTGGGAAACAGAAGTAGGTACAAGCAATAAAGAAGAAAAGTATACGGCCCAGTGGCAAGAAATTCAAGCATTAATTAATATGTGTAGTGGATTTGAATGCTATAGTACAGAAAAGAAATATCGTGATGAGGGCAATCAAGAAGCTATTAAATGTATGGCTCAA
The DNA here is from genome assembly GCA_023393125.1 of Bacillota bacterium. GTDB lineage: Bacteria > Bacillota > Clostridia > Lachnospirales > Cellulosilyticaceae > Cellulosilyticum. Next base: position 38,154 of record JAEWMQ010000073.1, on the reverse strand, counting down.
TTAAATAAACTGGTTTGTGATAAAGTAAATGCATAGACATTGACTGAATAAAGTAAGGTGTATAGCTCCTCAAATGTAGAGACAATCTAGAGTTGAGGAGTTTTTGATATGCCAAACAAAAAACAGGTGAAAGGGGTTTGATTCCTCTCGTCTATTTTTATTATACATAAGAAAATAAAAGTCAGTATGAAATATATTGTTTGCTTTTATTTTAAGTATAATAATACAAATTTAGATAAAAACTTACAAATATATATAATATATGATATTATATATGATGGTTAAAATAAAAAATCTTTCATATATTAAACTTTGTATAAATTTGAAAATAGGGTTCAAATGTTTCTACCTAGTCACCGTAAAAGACTAGACTATAAAGTTAAGTGTATCTTTAATTTGGATGAAAGGATTAAGGATGCCATAGCACTTTAAAATCTTATACTGTTTAATGATATGAGAAAGTTAATATGGAGGAGTAATGAAAGATTGGCAAGTAAATAACGGACGAGAATCAGGAAAACAAAGTAAAAAAGAAGGCAGTCTTTATGAGCTAGACGGTCGTGTACCATTAAAAACAGCTATTCCACTTGGTGTTCAGCATGTTTTAGCAATGTTTGTGGGTAATGTGTCACCACTTATTATTGTATGTGGTCTCTTGGGGATTGCACCAGAGCAAAAGGCTATATTAATGCAAAATGCTATGTTTATTGCAGGATTAGTTACACTTATTCAGTTATATCCTATAGGGGGTATGGGGGCTAAGTTACCAGTGGTTATGGGAACAAGTTCAGGATTTTTGCCTACTGTTAAAGTTGCAGCAAGTACCTATGGATATGGTGCTGTTTTAGGGGCATCTTTAGTAGGTGCATTGTTTGAAATGATACTAGGTTTTTTTATAAAACCTCTTAGAAGGTTATTCCCATCTGTTGTAACAGGTGTGGTTGTCCTTTCTATTGGGATTTCCCTTATCCCAACCGGCATAAGTTTCTTGGCAGGTGGTGTAGGTGCAGAGGATTTTGCTTCACCTAGCAACTTATTTTTAGGCTTTTTAGTCATGATTATTGTCATTGTGCTTAAACAATTTACAAAGGGGTTCTTGAACAATGCGTATATCTTAGTAGGAATCGTTGTAGGATATATTGTTGCCCTGTTTATGGGGAAAATAGATTTTAGTGGTGTAGCAAGTGCCAGCTGGGTTAGTATACCGAAGCCTTTTATGTTTCCTCTTGAATTCAAATTAGATGTAATCATACCAATGTGTGTTATGTACATAGCTACTGCAGTAGAAACTGTAGGTAATATTTCAGGAATTACAATGGGTGGTATGGACCGTGAACCAACAGATAAAGAATTTTCAGGTGCTGTTATTGCTGATGGTTTTGGTAGTGGTATTGCTGCTTGTTTTGGGGTACTTCCTAATACATCATTTAGTCAAAATGCAGGACTTGTAGCCATGACTAAAGTGGTTAATCGTTATACCATTATGACAGGGGCAGTGTTTTTAATGATTGTTGGGTTCTTTCCAAAACTAAGTGCTCTTGTTGCAGCTATGCCACAATCTGTGCTTGGTGGTGCAACTGTTATTATGTTTGCATCCATTGCAGTAAGTGGTATGCAGCTTATTTTTAAAGAAAATATGTCGGGACGTAACGGCATGATTGTTGCAGCATCACTTGGACTTGGTTTAGGCCTTGGCAATGTACCTGAAGCACTTATGTATTTACCAAGCTGGATTCAGTTATTATTTGGACAAAGTGGTATTGTAGTAGCCTTTTTAGTAGCATCATTTTTAAATCTTGTCTTACCACATGATGAAGAGATAAGTGAGATAGATGTACAGGCAAAAGAAGTGCTATAAGATTAAAAATATAATTCTTATATAATAAGAGTCACTAGGAGGGGAGAAATCCCCTCTATTTTTATGTTTTATAGAGTGATTGATTACTAAATAAAATATATAATCAATAGGATTAAAAATGACTAAATGTATTGGTTAAATGATGTAGAAATAATAAGAAATCTCAAATAATAGCCATTAGATCAAGATTATAAAAACTATAGAAGTATATCTAAAAAAATGTTATAATTTCAAAGTTATTTTATTTACATGTATATAAGGAGGCATTTTATTAGTGTTAGCAATGATGACATTAATCATTTTGGTATGTTGTCTAATAATCTTTTGTTTGACTATAAAAAATATAAGAATGGTTATAACAAAATTTAAGATAAAAGGTAGAATAAAAAATGAACAATATTTCTTAAAATATCAACCTATTTATAACCCTAGAACTATGGAGGTAGTTGGCTTTGAAGCTTTATTAAGGTTAAGAGGTAAAAATAAAGAAATTATTCCTCCCCATAAATTTATACCTAGAATAGAAAAAAACAATATGCTATTGGAAGTATCTATATGGGTTATTCAAAAAGTAATAAAGGACTATGAGGAGATTAAAAATTTTAGATGTGTAAATAGAAAAGATTTTTACATTTCACTTAATGTATCTTTAAAAGAACTTGAGAACGATTACTTTATCAAAAAGGTTAGTGAAATATGGTCTGAGTCAAATTTAAAACAGGGTGCAATTTGTCTAGAGATTATAGAAAGAGTCAAAATAAATGATGTAGAGAAGATAACAAAAAATATATCACACTTAAAAAATGTAGGATTTAAAATTGCAATAGATGACTTTGGGGTAGAATATTCAAATTTAGATATACTTCATAAGTTAGATTTTGACACTATAAAAATAGATAAGCATTTTATTGATGGCATTGATAAAGATATTATAAAAAAAGAAATTATATTATTTATATCTAAAATAGCAGAATTTATAAATAAAGCAGTAGTATTAGAAGGTATTGAAGAGCCTAATCAAGATTTAAGAGTAAAAGAAATAAACTATCCTTCATTATATGTACAAGGGTATTATTATAATAAACCAATGCATATAGAGGATCTTAGAAATATATAGAAATGATTATATACTTAAAAGATATGGGAGAGTGGAGGCTATTAAATGAGGTCTGATAGATTTAAAAAACTGAGTACAAATATCTTTATATTTTTAATCAGCTTTATATCTATTGCAATAAATGCAGAAGCGGTGCAAGCTAAAGAACATCATGTTATTAGAGTGGGATATACAAGTGATAAAGGATATATAGAAAAAGAAGGTGATTTGTATACAGGTTATTTATATGATTATCTAAGAGAAATTAGTATCTATACAAATTGGGAATATGAATTTATCGAGATGGATACGAGTACTGCATTAAATGCCCTAAAAGATGGCGAAATTGATCTGATGGGTGGCATGATTAACAATGAGAGTACTATGAAACTATTTGATTTTCCTAAATATGATATGGGATATACATACAATACGCTAGTTGTTTCAAATGACAATGAAAATTATAATGGATCAACATATGCCCTATTAGATGGCATAAAAGTAGGTTATTTAGAAACCGCTAAGGGAACCTTAAATAACTTTCTTAATTTCTGTAAGGACAATGGCATTCAGGATGTTGAATTGATTCCTTTTGATAAAAAAACAGGAGCGGATGTATTTGAAGAAAAGCTAAAAACCAAAGAGATAGATGCAATAATTGGGGGAGATTTGAGTACAAATGAGATTGATGGAAAAGTAGTTGCTAGATTTGGTGCAACCCCCTATTATTTTGCAACAACAAAGGGAAATACAGAAATAGTTGATGGACTAAATAAGGCTCTTCTTAAGATTGAAGAGCAAGATAGTTCATTTGAACAGAAGCTTTATAATAAATATTTCCAAAGTAATGATGAGAATCTTTTAATCTTATCGAAGGATGAAGAGGCTTACATTAAAGCAATGAAGCCACTAAAAGTTGTTTATCTTACCAATTACATGCCCGTTCAATATTATAATGAGGATAAAAAAAGTCCGGATGGAATCCTTGTTAAATATATTAAGCTAATAGCACAAAAAACAAATATGCCCATTGAATTTGTGGCAATTACAGACTATGAAGAAGGTTATGAGCTATTAAGAAATAATGAGGTTGATTTAGTACTAGGGATTTTAGATGATTATTTGATTGCAGATAAATATCATTTTTCATTAACAAAGACTATTTTAAGAATAGATATGCAGAAAATTTTAAATAAAGACTTACTGTGGGAGCAGGATATAGAAGAAAATAAAAAAATTATTGCCGTACCTCAGATATATAGTATCTTAGAAGAAAGTATAAATGCTGCAACTGATTACTATAGTACAATAGGAGAAGGCATTGATTATAAAATTAAGTACTATAGCTCAGCAGAAGAAAGTATAAAGGCAGTTAATGAAGGAAAGGCGGGTATGACCCACGTCAGTAGCTATGTTGCAAACCATTATATGGCTCAAGATATTTATGAAAATATAGCTGTTTATCCTAGTGGAGAGCAGATAAGTTTAGCAATAGGCGTAGCTAAAGACTTAGACAAAGATTTATTAAGTGTTATAACTAAATCTATATATGCTTTTAGTGAGCAAGATATGAGGTCCATCGTTAATCAAACAGTAGCTGAACTGTATGGTGAAGAAAGCTTAAAGCAATTTGTCAAAACTCATTTAGAAGTGGTTATATTAAGTGCAATTGCTATTTTGAGCGTGATTGGGATATTGATTGCTAGACTTATCAAAATGAGATTTGATAGGTTAAAAGAAGTAAAGAAAGTATTATTTGAAAAAACACAATTAGATGGATTAACAGGTATTTATAACCGTGAAGCTTGTGAGCGATTGGTAAAAGAATACTTAAAGACAAAAAATCCATTACTTTATGCTGCTCTAATCATTATAGACATAGACCATTTTAAACAAATTAATGATCAATTTGGACATAGAATGGGTGATAATTTATTAATAGAATTTAGTTCCATATTAAATCAATTCTTCGCACATCATGATATTGTATCTCGTCTAGGAGGCGATGAATTTATTGTTTTTATGACAGATATAGATAAACAGGACATTGAAAAGGTAAATGAAAAATTAGAAGAACTGTGTAAGTTAATGAATCGAGAAATAGAGCATAATGGCGTTACGCAACCAATATCGTTAAGTGTAGGTGTAGTAATTACTCAAGAAGATATAGAATTTAATAAATTATATACCATGGCTGATGAAATGCTTTATGAAGTAAAGCGTAATGGAAGAAATGGATTTAAAATAAAAGATATTAGTTAAGTAGTAAATAATAAAAGGATTGAGGATTGAAAAATGCCGTTAGGAATTATCATTAATGCTTTATCAATAGTTTTCGGAGGTGTTATAGGTGCCATAGCTGGGAAAAAGTTATCCCAAGAATTTAAAGCGAATCTGACACTTATATTTGGCGTATGTTCAATGGGGATGGGAATTAGTTCTATTGGACAAATGAAATACATGCCAGCCGTTATTTTTGCAATTGTAATAGGAACAGGAATTGGACTTGCCATTCAGCTTGGCAAATGGATTAATAAAGGTGCGGTGCAAATGCAAAAACCTATTGCAAAGCTATTTAAAAATCAAAATACTAATATGCCAGAAGAAGAGTTTATTTCAATATTAGTAACCATTATTGTTTTATTCTGTGCCAGTGGAACAGGTATTTATGGTTCATTAGATGCTGGAATGACAGGAGATAATACTATTTTAATCTCAAAATCTATTCTTGATTTCTTTACAGCTACCATTTTTGCCTGTAACTTAGGGTATGTTGTGTCAGTTGTAGCAGTGCCACAGTTTATTATTTTCTTTTTATTATTCTTAGGTGCAAAGTTTATATTTCCACTTACAACACCTGATATGATTGCTGATTTTAAAGCTTGTGGAGGCTTTTTAATGATTGCTACAGGATTTAGAATGATGAAATTAAAAGAATTCCCTATTGCAGATATGATTCCAGCTATGATTTTGGTGATGCCACTTAGTTGGTTGTGGGTGAATTGCATTTTACCACTACTATAAGGAATACTAAATTTTTACCCTCGAACATAGAGATGCTTAGATGCTTTTATGCGAAAAATGTCCTTTACAAAGGGTACACTTTATATATTTAGTCCTATCAAGAGTTGTTATATGTTATAATGGACTAAAAGTGTAACAACACGCTCATACTATTTGCTATGGTAATTGATTGAAGGATGTTTAAAATCTTTTTAGTCTAGGATATAATAAAATAAAAGAGTGGAGAGGGTGAGAAGAATGGCATTGGCAAAAAATACATTAGTGACTTTGGAAGACTATTTTAAAATGAGAGCAGAGAGTGAGAGTATGCTTGAATATATTGATGGAATTGTTTATATGTCACCTTCGCCACCTACAAAGCATCAACGTATATCTAGTAAATTACTTATAAAGATAGGTAATTACTTAGAAGGTAAAAAATGTGAAGTCTTTTCAGCACCTTATGATATTGAACTTAAAAAGGAAGATGTTGAAGGAACTAGGGTTGTTATCCCAGACCTAAGTGTGATTTGTGATGAGAGTGGTTTTACTGAAAACAAGTATATAGGGGTACCTTCATTAATCGTAGAAATACTTAGCCCATCTAATCAAGCACATGACCTAGTGACTAAATTGAATTTGTATATGAAATATGGCGTTAAGGAGTATTGGATTGTGAATCCTATGCTTGAATCCATCACTATTTATACATTAAACGAGGAAGGTTTGTATGAGCAGTTAGATATGAAGACTTCAGTAGGCAATGTGAAGTCTAAAGTACTTCATACATTTTCCTTAGATTTAGAGAGTATTTTTGGTAATTGATTAGGAAATGAGTATAAATCACAAAAAAGCCACCATTTTAGAAAAACAAAAATGGTGGCTTTTTATTATAGTCCCAGCACTTCGTTAGTCACTAGCTAAGAATTTGTTTAAAGATAGGATCATTTGTAAGAAGCATTTTAGCCTCATTTCGGTACTTTTCTTCATGAATAAAGGTGTGGCGATGAGGCTTGATGGTAGGTGCTAGGTCTATAGCTTTTTCAAAATCTTCTCGTTTAAGCTGCAAGGTTTTAGTGTAGGTCCAAAAGCCTGTATCTGTCAGAACCTTATCTACTCGCTGCCATCTGTGATCCTGCACTTTGCTCATAAGATAAGTGGCAATACCTACTTGAATACCATGGAGTAAAGGCTCATCCATGAGCTTATCAAGGGCATGAGAAATTAGGTGCTCACTGCCGCTAGAGGGAGCACTATTTCCTGCCATTTCATTGGCAATGCCGCTCATAGCCAGAGAATCTACTAATTCTTTTAGAAATAAGTCATCTTTGATACTTGTAAAAGGTGTGCGTACAAAGCTATTAACTGCTTTTTTAGCAATCATATAAGCAAAGTCATCTAAGGTGCCATAGCCTTGCTGCTGTTCGTAGAGCCAGTCATATAAAGCTGTGATTTTAGAAATAAGGTCTCCAATACCTGAATAGATAAAAGGATCAGGAGCACTTTTGATAACATCCGTATCAATGATAATACCGTAGGCTAGTCTAGCAGGGACAGAAGTTCTTTTTCCCTCTACTAGAAGAGAAGCACTAGAGCTGGAGAAACCATCACTAGAAGCAGAGGTAGGCACACTAATAAAAGGGAGTTTTCTAAGAAAGGCAGCATATTTGGCTACATCTATAACTTTTCCGCCGCCGATACCGATAATGGCATCTGTTTCACTATTAATACTAAAGGCAAGTTTTACAATAGCATCTATATTAGTAGTATCAAGCTCTTCAGAGTGAAGAAGCGTAATAGCATTTTGGGAAAGAGAGTCAAAAACCTTATCACCAAATAAGCGGATAAGTCCATTGCCAAAATAAATAACAACTTGATTAAAATGGTTTTCTTTTAAAAAAAAGCCTATTTCATTAAGGGTTCCTCTACCCACCTTAAGTAAGGAAGGAATGGAAATACGATGAGCTTGTGGTTGATTCACTTTAACACACCCTTTTCTGTAAGAATAGTGGTTACATCTTTGAAGCTTTTGATAGGTATAAAGTCGATCCCTTCTGCCTTTAACATATCTTGAAGACCGCTCTTAGCAAAAGCCATATCAGCTATTTTACAAGGCAAAATGTCAGGGGCGCTATCGCCTGCATAGTAGACATGAGCATATTGATTTTTCAGGTCCTCAACGACTTTAGCTTTATCAATACCGTATCTTTCAGAATAGTAGAGGCTGTTTTCATCGATTTGCAGGTGAATGCCCTTATCTCTATAAATACCGGGATTAGAATAGACTTTTATATCTGATAGGCCTTTTTCTTTAAGTAGCCGGTCAATGTAGTAGCTAGTACCAGCACTTAAAATAATAAACTCACCACCACTTTCACGTACCTTTTGAATCAATTCATTAGCGGATTCATCCCATTCTATGCGAAGAATATCTTCAAAAATCTCAGATTCTTCACGATTCATAGCACTATATATTTTGCCTAAGAAATCTTTATCAAGATGAAGACCTTGGCGCCACTCCTTATAAAGTGTCTGTCCCGCTTCACCTAAATAATCATCAATAATCATTTGATAAAAGTCTTTTTCTGTTAGTGTACCGTCAAAATCTGAAACAAAAACAAATTGTCTTTGAGACATAACGTTTACCTCCCTATAATAGAAATGAAGTACAGTTTAATATTTATTTTTGATTTGGCTAAAAGCATAGTCTAACGCAGATTCTAAGTTACTAACTGATTTACCACCGCCTTGAGCAGAAAAATCGGTGCCACCACCTTGTCCATCAATTAAGGTGATGCTATCTTTCAAAAGTTTATTCATACTGATTTTCTTTTGGGTTTTAGAACACATAAAGAAAAGATAAGCAGACTTCTCTACTTTTAAACCTAAGAGTACAATGACATCAGGCAAACTAACCATTCGATTAGCAAAGCTTTGTAGGGCCTTAGGCTCTATATCCTCATAAATGGCTTTGACAATACGATAACGATCTACAGTGGGGGTAGCTTCTACAAGTTCTTTAGCCTTATAGGTATCTACAATTCCTTTTAGATTTTGAACTTCACAAGAAAGTTGGTGACATTCCTTAGTAAGACTTTGAATACGAGATGCGGTATCATCTTTGGCGTTAAGTAAATGATGGACGGCTATTTGACCTGCTAAGAAAGAGAGGGTAAAGTCATTTTTAGAGTTCTTGACTTCTGTAATCTTAATGAGTTGCAACTCTAAAGTAGAACCAAGGGTTAAACCACTACAAGGGACAAGGTCAAAGTCATCAATTTGTAAAAAACGCATTGGGGAAGCTGCTTTGGGTAATGGCTTTTTAAAGCCTAACTTTTTCAACTCCTGTTTGGTAGGCATTAAAGAAGAAAGAGAGAGTCGCTCACTAATTTGTATATTGAGGTCTTTTTCTAATGCTAGAATTTGTTCTGGAAGAAGAGATGTACTAAGAGTCAAGGTGGAAAATGTTTCTCCTAATTTGTAATTTAAAGTATCTATATTAAAATGAGTCGATAAATAAGTAGTAAGTAAATGAGCTGCTGTATGTTGCTGCATATAATGGAAGCGGCGTGACCAATTAATTTGACACTTTGCTTTATGAATTTTGATAGGCCTTTTAGGAGATACATGATAAATCGTTTCGTTTTCCATATAAACCGATATAATGGGAGAATCCTCTATGAAACCTAAGTCACAAGGCATTTCCTCATTACCTGGATAAAAAATAGTGTCCTCTAAAACGATATGATAGGTGTCATCTTTTTCTTTTATAGCAGTAATTTCTGTGATTATTTCCTTTTGGTAAGGAGAGGTATAGTAAAACTCAGTCATAAGGAGCTCCTTTATTTTGTGATGAAACTATTATATCACAAAAGAGAATTGGTGAAATAAATTTCCTGGGAAAATTTAGCTTGTGAAAAAAGCAAATGTGGTTATATAATAAATGAAGAACATTTTACAAGAGATAAAGGAGAAGTTAAGGGATGAAAAAATTTCTTAATGAATTTAAAACATTTGCTCTTAGAGGTAACGTACTAGATTTAGCAGTCGGTGTTATTATAGGGGGAGCTTTTCAAGCAATCGTAAAATCCTTAGTTGATGATGTTATTTCACCAATTATTGGATTGTTTGCCCAAAAAGATTTTAGCTCTTTAGTAATACCCATAGCAGATGTGAATATCCGCTATGGAGCTTTTGTAACAGCTGTTATTAATTTTATTATTATGGCTTTTTTGATTTTCCTATTAGTGAAAGGAATGAACAAACTAAGCACTATTGGTACTAGAAAAGTAGAAGAGCCTAAAAAAGAAGCGACAACAAAAGAGTGTCCTTATTGCTATAGTCAAATATCAATTAAAGCAACACGCTGTTCACACTGTACATCTGTTTTAGAAGAAGAACAAGCTTAATAAAGAACCCCTCAATTTCTAATGATTTTATTAGAATTTAAGGGGTTTTTTGATATATTTTTTTGATAGCTTAGGGAGAATGAAAAAGGTTGATAATTATTTAATAATAATAATTGTTAAATAGCCTTGGAAGAGATATAATAATATTTAAAAAACAAAACGTTAGTAAAATAGATATATAATACGGTGATTTATGGGAGAGAAAAGATGAATAAAAATGAGCTCATTTCAATATTAGAACAACGGATATTAGTCTTAGATGGTGCAATGGGGACAAGTATTCAAAACTTTAAATTAACAGAAGAAGATTATAGGGGTCAACGTTTTAAGACGTTTCACCTGGATCAAAAGGGGAATAATGATTTATTATCTTTAACAAAACCAGAAGTAATCAAGGAGATTCATAGAAGTTTTCTAGAAGCAGGAGCTGACATGATTGAAACCAATACCTTTAATGCAACTGTTATTTCTCAAGGGGATTATGCTTTAGGTGAACTGGTATATGAATTAAACTATGAGTCAGCACGTTTAGCCAGAGAGGTTGCAGATGAAGTGAGTAAGCAAACCCCTAACAAGCCAAGATTTGTAGCAGGGGCTATTGGGCCTACTAATAAAACAGCTTCTTTATCACCAGATGTAGAAAATCCAGGCTTTAGAAATATTAGTTTTGATGAACTAGTAGCAGCTTATAGTGAGCAAATCTCTGGTTTAATAGCAGGCGGTGTAGATTGCCTTATCATTGAAACCATATTTGACACCTTAAATGCTAGAGCAGCCATTGTGGCAGCACAGGAAGTTTATGAGGCTCAAAATATTACCTTGCCGATTATGATTTCAGGCACTTTAACGGATAAGTCAGGAAGGACACTTTCTGGGCAAAAGCTAGAGGCCTTTGCTCAGTCTATTAGACATGAACATGTTATTTCTGTAGGATTAAACTGTTCTTTTGGTGGGGCTGATTTAATTCCTTTTATTAAAGAACTTTCTAAAACGCAAGACTTATACGTCTCAGTGTATCCTAATGCAGGCTTACCTAATGTTTTAGGAGAATATGATGAAGATCCCAAGATGACTGCTAAATATATTAGAGAACTGGCCGAAGGGCAATATGTCAATATAGTAGGTGGTTGTTGTGGTACCACATCAGAGCATATTGCGGCCATTGCCGAGTGCGTGGCGGGCATAAAACCAAGGGTTATTCCTGATTTACCTAAAGAAAGCATCTATTGTGGTTTGGAGATGGTAAAGAGTCATAAGGCTAATAACTTTATTAACATTGGTGAAAGAACTAATGTAGCAGGTTCTGCCAAGTTTGCAAGGCTGATTCGTGAAAAGAAATATGAGGAAGCATTGTCAATTGCAAAAGAACAAGTGGAAAATGGCGCTCAAATAATAGATGTTAATTTTGACGATGGTCTTTTAAATAGTGAAGAGGAAATGGCCTATTTTCTAAAGCTGATTGCCTCAGAACCTGATATTGCCTCAAGGCCTATTATGATAGATTCTTCTAAGTGGTCAGTTATAGAAGCTGGACTAAAAAGTATTCAAGGTAAGCCTATTGTTAATTCTATTTCTTTAAAAAATGGAGAAACAGAATTTCTAGAACATGCCAAAGTAGTTAAAGCCTTTGGCGCTGCTGTAGTTGTCATGGCTTTTGACGAGAAAGGGCAAGCTGATACTTTTAAAAGAAAAATAGAAATATGTGAAAGAGCGTATCGATTATTAGTGGAGGAGCTTCATTTCCCACCTCAAGATATCATATTTGACCCTAATATTTTAGCTATTGCCACAGGGATGGAAGAACATAATAACTACGCCGTTGATTACATACAGGCGACTAGGTGGATTAAGGAACACTTACCTTATGCCAAAGTTTCAGGTGGTGTTTCTAACTTATCCTTTTCTTTTAGAGGGAATAATACCATAAGAGAAGCGATGCATTCTGTCTTTTTATATCATGCTATTGAAGCAGGAATGGATATGGGGATTGTTAACCCAGGCATGATTCAGATATACGATGATATTCCAAAAGACTTACTTGAACTTGTAGAAGATGTGGTACTTAATAAAAGGGAAGATGCAGCGGAAAGATTATTAGACCAGGCTGAAAGCTATAGACAAGATGGCAGTCAGGTAAGTACTGGGCAAGTTAAGTGGCGAGAAGGCCAATTAGATGAAAGATTAAGTTATGCTTTAGTTAAAGGTATTACTGAGTTTATAGAAGAAGACTTAGCAGAAGCTGTTAAGATTTATCCTAAAGCTTTACACATTATAGAGGGACCATTAATGGCAGGGATGAGCAGAGTAGGTGATTTATTTGGAGAAGGCAAAATGTTCCTTCCACAAGTGGTTAAATCAGCACGTGTGATGAAAAAAGCAGTAGGATTTTTACTACCTTATATTGAAAAAGATAAAGAAGAAGGGGCATCTCATAAGGCAGGGAAAATCTTACTTGCAACAGTTAAGGGCGATGTTCACGATATTGGCAAGAATATTGTAGGGGTTGTTCTAGCTTGTAATAACTTTGAGATTATAGACCTGGGTGTAATGACGCCTTGTGAAACGATTTTAGATACAGCCATTAAAGAAAAGGTAGATATTATTGGTTTAAGTGGTTTAATAACCCCTTCTTTAGATGAAATGGCTCATGTAGCTACAGAGATGGAAAGAAGAGGGATGACACTTCCTCTTATTATAGGAGGTGCAACAACTTCTAAGCTTCATACGGCTTTAAAAATTGCTCCTCATTATAGTGGTTCAACAGTGTATGGTTATGATGCCTCTAAAACAGTAGAAATTTGTAAAAAACTTTTAGGCGAAGAAAAGGAGACTTTTGTTGCTGAGATTAAAAAAGAATATGAAGAAAAAAGGCAAAGCTATGAAAAGGTACCTAAAAAACGTATAAGTTTAGAAGAAGCAAGAAGTAAAAAGTTACCGATTGATTGGACACATAGGGAAATAGCTGAGCCAAGCTTTACAGGAACTAAAGCCATTCATCACTACACTATTAGTGAGTTAAGGCCTTATATTGACTGGACCTTCTTCTTTATTGGGTGGGAGATGAAAAAGTTATATCCTGCTATTTTAGAAGATGAGGTATATGGTGATGAAGCACGCAGGCTATTAGATGACGCCAATAAAATGCTAGACTTATTAGAAGCTAAGCAGCTAGTGGATTTAAAAGGTGTGATAGGCTTTTTTAAAGCAAATTCAGTAGGAGATGACATAGAGCTTTATGATGAAGATGGCACACTGGCGGCGACTTTTAATTGTATCAGACAACAAAAAGTACAAAATCAAGAGCATTATTTGTGTTTATCAGATTTCATCAGTCCTAAAGCATTAGGCAAAGAGGATTATATAGGCGGCTTTATTGTAACAGCAGGCTTAGGTGCCGAAGCATATGCAAGTGAGCTTAAAGCCAAGGGAGATGAATATGGGGCTATTATGGTTAAGTTGCTATGTGACCGTTTAGCAGAAGCCTTTGCAGAAAAGCTTCATGAAGAGACACGCCAGAACTATTGGGGCTATGCTAAGGATGAGCAGCTAGAGATGAAAGATTTATTAAAGGGAAAATATAGAGGTATTAGGCCAGCTTTTGGCTATCCTTGTTTAATAGATCAAAGCCAGATGGAGAAGCTTTTTGATTTATTAGAGGGAGAAAAGATAACGGGTGTAAGTTTAACAGAAAGCTTTATGATGAACCCTGTTTCTTCTGTATGTGGCTTATACTTTGCCTCAGAAGATGCGAAGTACTTTGATGCTATGCTATTAGATAAAGATCAAGTAGAAGATTATGCTAGAAGGTGTCAGCTAAGTACAGAAGTAGTTGAAAAAAGGTTAGCACGTTATTTGGCTTATGATAAGTAGTTATAAAGAGCTATTTCATTCATGCCGAAATAAAGGTATAATAGAATCATATAATAATCAATTTTGATAAAAACAATTTAAAATATAAACGGCAGTGAAATACACTAGCAGTAATAAGTAATTTGAGTAAAATGTAAAGGTCCTAATGATTAGGACAATATCATAGAGAAACCTACGAATTTCTGACCCGCTAGTTAGAATTCGTGGGTTTTTCATTTAGATAAAGTAATAGAGAGAAGGAAAGATCATGGAAGAAGAAAAATATATAAAAGCAATAGAAGCCAATCCTTCTATTATTAAAATGATTCCTAATCCCACAGATGAAATGAAGTTATTAGCTCTTAAAAAGGACGGGCTAGTGTTAGAATATATAAAAGAGCCCACAAGAGAGATGGAAGAGAGAGCCGTGGGTAGTAATCCTAGGGCAATCAAATTTGTAAAAGAGCCAACAGAAGAAATGATGATTAAGGCGGTTAATAAGGGCTGGAACATCTTGGAGTATATTAAAAATCCAACGGATCAGGTTTTAAAATTAGCCATTAATCAAGCTGGCTGGGCTATACAATACGTTAAGAATCCTAGTATAGAATTGCAATTATTAGCAGTTAGAAAAAACTACGATGCAATTAAATATATTAAGGAACCTGATGAAAGCGTACAAGAAGAAGCAGTAAAAGTAAGTTACGATGCACTTAGATATATCCATAAGCCTAGTCCTCAAATAGAAAGATTAGCCATTAAACAAAATGAGGCAGCTATTGGCTTTATCACCTCTTTAGACCAGCAAAAAAGGTTAGAATTGTTAAAGATTAATATCTTAGTGATTAAGTATATTGTAAAAGACATAAGAAGAGAAGATCTAGAAGAGGTATTAAAAGAAGTATTATCAAAAGAAGAAGTTGAAGAAAAATATGTAAGAGACTTTTTAAATTGTAGTACCATTGATAAATATTGTATAACTGAGGGTATGGATAAAATGCTATTAATTTATAAATATGGTAGTCAAAAAGCTAAGAAAATAGCAGTCGATGAAAAACTAAAAAGACTATAGAGGAGGGACAACATGAATTTTAGAGAGACATTACAAAGTGTAAACTTAGTATTAGAGACAGGGGAAGTACCTTTAGTGGTAGGAGAAAGTGGTATAGGAAAAACAGCCTTAGCCAAGGCACTTGCTAAGGAGAAAGGCTGGCATTTAGTGGTTATTGATGGTAATCTCCTAAAAGAAGGGGAGATAGGTGGTCTTCCAACCATAGAAGCATATAACAAAACTAGTGATGCGGAGCATCAGGTAGAAAAGAAAATGACGGTTTATGCTGTTCATCATAAATTAAGAGAAATAGACGAAGAAGTGGCTAAAGGTCATCAGGTACTTTTATTTATAGATGAGATTAATCGCTGTGAGCATACAGTCCAACAAGAACTGATGAACTTAATATTAAACAGAGAAATCAATGGCTATCAGTTAAATGAAAAAGTTAAGATATTAGCAGCTATGAATCCATCTAGTAAATATGGCTCGGATTTTGATTATCAAGTGGTTGACATGGATCCTGCGCAAGAAAATCGATTTGTGTGGTTAAACATGGAAAGTGATCATGTGCAGTGGCTTAAATGGGCAATTGATACAGGTATTGAAGAAAAAGTAATAGGATTTATTTCAACCTTTCCAGAGTATTTAAATAAAAAGAATGAAGATGATATTAGAGCAACACCAAGAAGCTATGAAAGAATCTCTAAGAGTTATCGCATTTATAAGGAGCAAAAAGAAACCATTCCAAGAGCTGTGTTTTTAAATGTCATTAAGGGAAATGTAGGTAAAGTGATTGCAGAGGAGTTTTTAAGCTTTATTGAAGCTGATCATAAACCACTGATTAACTATGAAGATGTGTTTTCAGGGGAAAAGATGAGCGAGGCTTTAGTGGAAAGAATTAAAAATGAAAGTCATACAAGACTTTATTTATCAGCTATGAATATTTTAAAACAGCTAGAATTAACAATGAAGCAGCAACCAGTAGAGGCAAATGAGATAATGGATAGATTCATGGCGTTCTTAAAAGCTTATCCAGTAGATTTGATGGTAGGGATCATGAAGGATATGAAAGAGAGCTATGTAGAAGTATATAAAAATGCTTTAGAAAATGAGGCCTTTATAGAAGGCTACTTTGCAGCTTATAGCTTAATAAGGGGGTAGCTAGTGGAGAGTCGTTTTAATAATCAGGTAAAAAAGCTTTATGAAAAAGCAGGTGAAACTGTTCAGGCAGCAGCCATGCTAAAGGCAAATCGTGCAGGAGACAAATTGGAAATCGATTGGCCTTCGGATTTTAAAAATGAGTTCTTTAACCTTGTGAATCAAGTAAGTCTAAGCTTAATGCAAGAAAAAGAAGATTTCTATGGCTATTTTTTAATTCAAATGGGAAGAGAGCTGAGGGTGGATATCAGTAGCCCGACTGGTGTGAATTTCAAAGGGGCCAAGTATGTGATTTATTTTAATCCTATTATTTTCTTAACACTTACACTTAAGCAAATGGAAAGTACGATTAAGCATGAGATTCTTCATATTATTTCTAGGCATTTAATAAGAGTAAAAGCATTAGAGGATAAGTATAGTACATTAGCTATTAATATGGCCATGGATGTGGTAGTTAATCAATTTCTAGACTATTTACCACCTTATGCGACTACTTTGGAGTCAGTTAACTTACATTATGATTTAAAATTAAAACCCTATGAAACTTTTGAGTATTATGTGGATAAAATTCAAATAGAACTTAATTTGCAAGAGGAAGATGAAGAGGGAGAAGAAAACGATATCCCTCAAAACGAGGATTTAAAAACGAAGTATGATCCAGAGAAGACACATGATATATGGGAAGAGTCTGATGAGATAGATGAGAAAACCATAAGAGAATTCACAGAGAAATTCATTAATAATGCACTCAAAGGGGGAATTCCGGCTTATTTAGAAGATATGATTGCAGCTCTTAGAAATAGCAAAGGGGAGCTGCCTTGGAATTTATATCTAAGCCAATTAATGGGAACCGTTGAAAGTAATAAAAAGAAGGTCATCACAAGGCGAAGCAGAAGACAACCAGAAAGACTAGATTTAAGAGGTAATCTAAGGAGCCATAAAGCAGAAATAGCGGTAGCCCTAGATATAAGTGGTAGTATTAGTAATGAAGAATTTAAACAAGCTGTTCAGGAAGTACTTCATATCGTTAAAAACTATAATCATGAAATCACTCTTATTGAATGTGATAGTGAAGTCAGACGTGCTTATAAAGTAAAATCTACTAAAGATATAAAAGAGCGAGTGGCTATAGGAGGAGGAACTAGGTTTACACCTGTTTTTGACTATGCCAATAAGAGAAAGATTAATTTACTCATTTATTTCACTGACGGCAAAGGTGAGAATCAGCTAAAGGTTATCCCTAGAGGGTATAAAGTCCTATGGGTCATCTCAGGAAGAGGTGATGAGCTTTCACTAAAAGAACCTTATGGAGCAGTCAAAAAACTTAAGAAGATAGAAGTGAAAGATCTTGCACTAGAAATGAGTGATGTGAGAAGTGATGGGTATTCCATGAATAATCAAGCACCGACTATTTAGGAGTGTACAATACTCATTGAGAAGTATATAATGAAATTAAATAAGACTAATCCTTGAGCAGATTCATAAATAGCTCAAGGATTTTTTGTTATAGTTAAAGGGGGAGTTAAGCTATGAAATGGATTAGGGGACAAAAGGTAAAGGTGCAAGAGTTAATAAAGCAATCTCAGTTAATAATCGGTACAAGCATTAATATGCAAGTACATACAGCATTAGATATGGTTTGTTTTGGCGTTAATGAAGCAGACCAAATTGTAGATGACCGCTATTTTATTTTTTATAATCAGCTATGTGCACCAGAAGGTAGCATACAAAAGCTAAAGGAAGTGGGGGCAGAAAATAGTCGTTTTCTGATTGATTTTTCAAAGTTACCAAGTACCATTAAAAAGATAGTCATAGCAGTAGCTATTGATGGCAATGTAACAATGGGGAATATGAAACAAGGTGAACTGCGATTATATGAAGGTAGTCAAGAGATTGGTGTGTTTGCCTTTGAGGGAACAGAATATCAAAAAGAGAAGGCACTGATATTAGCAGAGATTTACGAAAAAGATCACCTATGGCGAATGAATTTTATTGCCAGAGGTTTTGACGGTGGGTTAAGTGTACTACTTAAGCATTATGGTGGTGAAGAAAATGATGTGCAGCCAACAAGCATAGCACAGGTGACTCCTACTAAGTCAGAAACAAAGAAAGTTTCTTTAACAAAAGCAGAAGAAGTACAGAAAATTGTTTTAGAAAAGTCCCCTTATCTGATTGATTTAACTAAAAAGGCAACTGTTTCTTTAGAAAAGAAAGGTTTATTAGAGGAAATTGCTAGAGTAGCACTGGTTATTGACCGTTCAGGCTCCATGAATCATCAGTATAGAAATGGTGATGTACAAAAGATTTTTGATAGAGTACTACCGTTAGCATTAATGTTTGATGATGATAGAGAGTTAGATGTATGGACCTTTGCAGATGAGTATAGACGGCTAACTTCTATTACTATAGATAATATTAAGGATTATGTAGAAACAGAAGCTGGAGGCTGGAAAAGATGGAATGTTGGCGGCTGTAATAATGAAGTACCTGTCTTAAGAGATGTTATTAATACCTATAAAACAAGTAAAGTTCCTGCTTATGTTATTTTTATTAGTGATGGTGGGGTTCATAACAGTGCTAAGATTAAGCAAATGATTATAGAAGCATCAGCTTATCCAATATTTTGGCAGTTTGTAGGTATCGGTGGTAAGAATTATGGCATTCTGGAAAAATTAGATACTATAGAAAATCGCATTGTAGATAATGTCAATTTCTTTTCATTAGATAATATTAAGCAATTATCAGATGAGGCGTTGTATAATAAACTCCTTAATGAGTTTCCTTTATGGATTAAAGCAGCGAGGCAAAAGCATATTATATAGTCTTAAAGGCTAACAAAATAGAAATTTGAATAATAGTACATAAAGTTAAACTGCCGCTATGTAGTCCGACTAGTGTACTTGCTTCCAGCTGCTATCTCACTCCGCTAAGAAACTCTAAATTCGTAATCCGTATGAACGGGTGAAAACTCGCTACGCTCAGACACTCACCCTAAAATCCATAAGGATTACTTCATTAAGAGTTTCTAAGCTCTGCTCCAAGGCCTCTTCCAGCAAGTCCACTAGTCTCCCTACACAGCTACTGTTTTACAAGAATAAACTACTAAGAAGCTTTATGCATTATTGTGAATGAGGAGAGAACGAAGCTAAACCTTTATCATGAGTTGCTGATCTCTATACGTTATTATTGCTGGAACGAGATATGATAGACTGGCTTATAAGTTTAAAACACCATTATATTTTACTCACGACGCTTTACTGTCAGGAGCGTTTATGAGCTTAATAACGGTCGGCAGAAATGAGAGGAGGAGGGATATCTGGAAGGGTGACTTGGGAGAATTTTTTAGAGGCAGTTGGCGAACGTTTTGGATGGGTTTTAGCACGAGTGTTTGACCAGCGGGAGTTTTCGTGCGTTCATCCAAATAAGTGAACCTAGTGTCTCAAAAAATTTGAACCGGAACACTGGAAGATAGCCCTTCTCCTCTCATTTCCTCCCAGCAGCCTTCCTCATAAACTCCTAGGCAAATTTCTATTTGCTTTAATGAAAGGCGTAGTATGTTAGGCTATAATAGTATTAGCGCATATATGAAGGGAGAAAAGTAATGTCAGTATGTCCAGTAACAGGAGAACATTTAAGAAAAGTAGCCCATTTTTTTGAAGGCTGGAATGAAACTTTAATTTGGTCAGCTCTTCAAGAATGTATGGGAAGTGTATTTGCAGATCGTATAGAGCAGCCTACAGCTGCGCAGATTGTTATTGCAGATTTTTGTTTTTTAGCAGGGCAACCTCAGTTAGAATTAGTACTTCATAATCCACATAAGTCAAAGTCCCAATTTATTATTATGGTGCCACAAAATGAAGCATGGGCCAAACTTATTGACGAAGCCTACGGGAATCACGCCAAAAGAATCACGAGATATGCAATTAAAAAAGAGCCAAACGTATTTGACCCATTAAAGCTTAAACTAGCAATAGAAAGTATTGAAGCAGATTATGAAATTAAATTAATTGATGAAGCCATTTATCAGCAGGCAATGGCCAGTGATTGGTCACGGGACTTATGCTCACAGTTTGAAAATTATGAGGAGTATAAAGAAAAGGGCTTAGGAGCAGCTGCTCTTTACAAAGGAGAGCTAGTAGCAGGTGCATCTTCTTATACAAGATATAATGAAGGTATAGAAATAGAGATTGATACAAAGACGGAGTTTAGAAGAAAAGGTTTAGCTTATGCCTGTGCAGCGAAGTTGATTCTAGAATGCATCGATAGAAATTTATATCCAAGCTGGGATGCGCAAAATAAATGGTCAGTGGCTCTTGCAGAAAAGTTAGGCTATCATTTTGATAAAGAATATACAGCTTATGAAGTGAGTTTATTTGGTTTGTAAAGTATTATATGAGAAAAATGGACTTGATTTTAGTGGAGGCAGCGCGTATATTAAAAATGCATGATGCACAAGGATTATTTTAAAGGATAAGACAAGTTAGTGGTGTCTTACGGTGAACAATGATGTTAAAAAATAAAATAGAAAACTTTTGTAAGTCTATAGGATTAGATGCTATAGGATTTATTCCTTGTAGACGATTTGATGAACTAGAAATATTTTATAAGGAAAGACAAAAGCTTGGTTTACAAAATGAATTTGAAGAGAAGGATCTTGAAAAACGTCTTAATCCTAAGCTTTATATGGAAGAGGGAAAGACGATTATTTCTATAGCCTTCCCTTATTATCATAAGGATGCAGCAGCGGAGGTAGACAATGGATTTTCCATTTATACTAAAAGGCTAGATTATCATAGGGTGGTTAAAAAGTATTTAAGTCAAATAAGAGAATACATTGAATCTTTAGGTGGCAAGGCACTAGAATTTGTAGATAGCAACGCTTTACCTGAACGCTATATTGCTTATTTAGCAGGAGTTGGGTTTATTGGAAAGAACAATATGCTGATTACAAAGAAATATGGTTCCTATGTTTTTTTAGGTGAGCTTATTACGGACTTAAATATTGAGTGCGAGGACCAAAGAAACCAAGTGGATATAGCTAAATATCATGAATGTGGGGAGTGCATAGCTTGTTTAAAGCAGTGTCCCACAAAGTCTATTAATCCGCTAAGAAGTAACCCTAATATTTGCTTATCTTATATTACTCAAAAGAAAGAAATAAGTGATCAAGAAATAGGGTTATTAAAGGGAAATATCTTTGGCTGTGATTTTTGTCAGTTAAAATGTCCTTACAATGAAGAGATAGAGACTCATGTTTTAGAGGAATTTCAAACACTAGACTATATGAATGAGCCTGCTAGTATTTATGCAAAGATGGATAATTCCTATTTTAAAGAAAAAATAAGTGCTACTTCTTGTGGTTGGAGAGGGAAAAATGTAATTAGAAGAAATGCTATTATTCATATGGATAGAGAAGGTTATGATATTGAAGCATTTAGAGGGGAATCTCCTTATATTAATCAGTATATTGAAAGGCTTAATCAAAAAAAGTAATTCTTACTTAACAGGTCTACTTTAAAGACTCTGCTTTCGTATGGATTTAAATAACTAGTTTACTAGAATGAAATAAAAATATAAGTAGAACAAAGAGGGGAAGTCATATGTTTAGCTTATTGAGGAAAAGGGGAAATAAAAAAGTCCAAAAGCAAATAGAAATACTCATTAGTGAGCTTCAACTTTACCTAGAAAATAATTATAAGGACTTAGCTATTAAGGCGAGGAAAGATGCCACTAGTCTTATAGAAAGTTGCTATGAGCAAGGCGAGATTAATGATAAAAGTTATAAAAAATATAAAGGGATTCTAAGCGAATATAGTAAGAAAATGAAGAATTATAATCATCAGCAGTTCTATCGTTCTTAAGATGAAAAGAGTATACTATCAAAATGATAGTAATAGATTATATGAATAAAACCATGCATAGAGCTAGAAGATATTCTAGTTATGCATGGTTTATTTATGCTCACTTAGCTCCATTTATTAGGCAGCAAGAAATTTATACTTAGTAATCAAATTGGATAAAAGTATAAATATGTAGATTAATGTCACAATATGTAGTATAATATTTGAAATAAAAGAGAATTAGAGTAGTAAGACAGAAAGGGAGAAGGATGCCAGAAACCATATTGTTTGCACTTGTTTATAGTAAGGCTAAGAAATATCATATAAGTCCATTATTTAAACATAAGGAAATCTATTATGTTTTAGCTATAGAATTGATTTATTTATATTTTCAAATTGCTTTATTTAATGGAAATTATGAGGTTGTTCAATATGCAAGTTTACTAAAGAGTGTTTATTTATGTTCCTACTTGGGATTGATTTTTAAGTATGAACTGTATAAAGAAGCGCTTATAGGTTCTGGATTTATGCTACTAGGGGGACTGTGTAATCAAATAGCTATAATAGCTAATCAAGGTAAGATGCCAGTATTTCCTTCCTTATCCTATTTAACAGGTTACGCTAAACCAGAAGCATTTAACATAGCGCATGAAATTACTAAAGATTTTCATATTTTAGGAGGAAGCGAAACTAAGCTTAAGATTTTCACAGATTTTTTGGATATAGGATATAGCATCTTAAGCATTGGGGATTTGTTAATAAGAGTATTTATTATTCTTATCATATATGGGGCCATAAAAAAGATTAATAAGTTAAAAGAAAAAGCATAAAAAGTAAGGAGCAACAAGTGATGTTAACTGAATTAATAACAACCATTCTTTTCAGAGGCCTTCCAGAAGGATTTATACATATGTATGCCATGTATGCCTTAGTGAATGTAAAGCTAGATAAAAAGAAATATATTTTTTCGGCTACATTATTAGCGTTCATTATGGTATTAGTAAGTAATTTACCTATAAGTTATGGTATTCACAGTATATTGATTGTAATGAGTATGATTATTTTGGCTACGATGATTAATGGCTTAAGTATAGCTCATTGTATTAGCATTGCCATCATTAATATGATTATTCAATTTCTAACAGAAGGTATTAATGTTATTTTGATTCAAAATGTACTTAACATGGAGATGGCTGAAGTGATGACTAATCCTGTTAGTAAAGTGATTTATGGAATTCCTTCACTCATTATTTTCTGGGGAATTATATTCACATTAGGAAAGATAAATAGTAAAAGGCAGAGGAATAAAAATGTCTAAAATACAAAATATGTGTGAAACAATAACACATCACATAGGAAAAGAGCTTAACTTAGAAGAAAATCAAAAAGCAGTTATTCAGTATGGCTTATTTGCCATTATACATACAACCTTAGCTATTGGATTAAGTATCATTTTAGGCGCGCTATTTGGCGTATTAATCCCTACTTTAATTATTTCTATAGTTGCTGTTATTTTACGTAAGTATTCAGGAGGGGTTCATGCAAGTAATCCTGAGGAGTGTGCAGTTATAGGCACTATAGTGGCTGTAGGAGGCGGTGTAGTTTTAAATCAATTGAAGTGGCATATAGAGAGTGTTATTATTTTAGGAATAATCATTTTCTGCCTAGCTTTTTATTGGATTTATAAATTAGCACCTGTAGATAGCAAGGCAAAACCTATTAAGAAATTAGAAAAAAGAGCTATGCTTAAAAAGAAATCTTATTTTGTATTAACTTTTTATGGGGTAATGGTAGTGGCTATTTTAGTTATCTATTTACTAGAACCTAATGAAAAACTGTTAGTATACACCACCTGCATTTATGGGGGAATAAGCTGGCAAGTGTTTACCCTTACAGCTTTGGGGCATCAAATAATACAAAAGATAGATGGACTTTTTAATAAATTAACCAAAAATAAGGGAGGAATTTAAAATGAAAAGAATGAATGCAAAAGTATTAATGGCAGTTGCAGGTATTGCAACAGTAGTAGCATCTTTTATGGCAACTTCTGCATGTTATTGGTTATCTTATCAACCTGAAGAACCAGAATGCTTAAGAGACTAATCAATTAGAAAAATCGGTCTTTTAGGCCGATTTTTTTCTTTTACAGTAGATAAATGAGGATAAAATCATGCATGACTTAGAAAAGACAAAGTATGAACAAATTAATAATATATTACTAACGGTGAAACTATCGGCCCTATTATTTTGCGGTATTATTGGATTTAAATATATGGCGGCTGATTTTAGAATTTCAAAAATAATAGATAGTACTCCTGAATTAGCTATATTAGTAGCAGTAATATGTTTATTAGCTATTTATTTCATTTGGTCAATGATAGTTAATAAAAGCTTAGAAACAAGCTTAAAGAAAAACAATGATATTATTGAATGTATCGTTTTTATTAGTCTTTTTCTCCTTATTATTTTAATATCTGGGAAAAATGACAGTCCTAATAAATTTTTATTCCTATTTATTATAACAACAAGTACTATTCAATCAGGTATGAGATATGGGTTAACCATTAGTGTTATTTCATCAGCACTTATTTTGCTTATGGACTTATTGTCATTACCAGGTGCTAAGGTAAATCCTTATTTTGAAGATGACCTTGTGCTAGCTGGTATATTTATATTAATAGCGTATACTTTAGGTTGTTACGTGAAGTTTGAAACAGAACATATTAAGGAATTAAAATACAGAGTTAATCGAGATAGCTTAACAGATGTATATAATCATAGATATTTTCATGATTCATTAAATGAAAAGATTAAAATAGCAAAAGAAAAGAAGCAGTCACTTTCTTTATTATATATAGATATAGATTATTTTAAGTATTATAATGACCTTAACGGTCATCAAAAAGGTGATATGGTACTACGAACTATTGGGCATATTTTAAAAGAACAAGTAAATGAGCAGGGGATTGTAGCAAGATATGGTGGAGAAGAATTCGCCGTTATCTTACCCGATATAGATAAGAAAGAAGGCCTCCTAATAGGTGAAAAAGTTCGAAGAGCTGTACAAGATACTTATATGGAAGGTCAAGAAAATCAACCTAATGGTAATATAACCATCTCTGTTGGCTTAGCTACTTACCCTGAAAATGCAAAAGATGATACAGAACTTATTAAAACAGCTGATGATGCCCTTTATAGAGCCAAATTTTTCAGCAAAAATCGTGTAGAGGTCTATGCATCTGTTTTAGATGAAATTAAAAAGGAAATTAATGAAAGTGAAACAGAACTTGTTACTTCTATAAAGACACTTATTAGTGTGATTAATGCTAAGGATAGATATACGTATGGTCATACAGAAAGAGTAGTGATGTTTAGCAGAATGATGGCAGAATCATTAAAACTAGAAGAGAGAGAACGAAAAAATCTAGTCTATGGCGCTTATATGCATGATATAGGTAAAATTAATATCTCTGTAGATGTACTGAATAAAAAAATGCCACTTACTAAAGAAGAATGGGAGAGCCTAAAAGAGCACCCTGAACATGGCGTAGAAATTATTCGTAATGTAGAAGCCCTAAAGGATGCAATACCACTTATCCGTCATCACCATGAAAAATATGATGGTACAGGTTATCCTTTAGGATTAAAAGGAGAAGAGATTCCTTATCTTGTAAGAATTTTAACGATTATTGATAGTTTTGATGCCATGACCTCTAATAGACCTTATAACATTCCAAAAACTTATGAAGAAGCATTTGAGGAACTAAGAAGATGCAGTGGGATTCAATTTGATCCTGAACTGGTAGAGGTATTTATTGAAGTTGTTAATAAGAATAGAGAAAAAATAAAATAGAGTAATGACGTGTGTTATAATAGAATCATAAATACGTACTAATAGGGAGGTAGTTAAAGATGGCAGGTGGTTTTTTAGGAAGAGTAGCAGCAGATACTTTAGGATTATCAGATATAGGTAAAATTATTTCACCTCAAGATTTTGATAAAGTAGATGGAGATGATTTTATCTTACAAGAAGATGAAGAGAAAATCTTCTTTGTCATTAAATCTAAGACAGATGAATATGTATTTACTAATTATGCGCTTATTCATGTAGATGGTAAATCTGCTTTAGAGAAAAAAAGACTTGTTAAACGTTATGACTTTAAATACTATAGAGTATCTCAGGTGACTTTAGAAACAGCAGGTACAATTGACTTAGATATTGAGATTAAATTTTTTATTAATGAACAAGGCTTTAGTATTGACGTAGATAAAAATCAAATCAATCTGCTTAAAAAGTTATATAAATCTTTACTAGAAATTAGTTATATTCAAAAACACAATGAAGCTTTATTTGGAGATGGCGTTAATGGACTTAAAATGGCCAATGAAGACCTATCTAGAAATAGTATTCAAGGAGATATTGTAGATGTTGTAGAAAGACTAACTAATTTCAACCTTGATTGGATGGAAGCTTTAAGAAAAGAATACCATAAACGAGACTTTAGTGAAGCTTACGAAAAATATCTTGTGTAAGAAAAGACCTGAAATAGAGCATGAGCTAAGTTTGGGGCGGAATAAAATTGAAGAAAGGCATAGCAAAGCTATGTCTTTTTTTTATATAGAGATTTATTATTGAAAAAATAAAAAATAAAGTATATAATGCTGAATTGGTAAGACCAATTAGAAAAGAGGAGACAAAATGAAATATATTAGACAGTTTGGGATTATTTTAGCCATTACATTTGTGGGAGAACTACTAAATAGTCTATTACCCTTACCGATACCAGCTAGTATCTATGGTTTAGTATTGATGCTTATTTTGTTAGTGACAGGCGTGATTCGTTTAGAACAGATAAAAGAAACAGGTGTATTCTTAATAGAAATTATGCCAATGATGTTTATTCCCGCAGCAGTAGGATTAATGGTATCTTGGAAGAGTCTTCAAGGAATTTTATTACAGGTAATAGTCATTACCTTAATCTCTACAGTTTTAGTCATGGTAGTGGCAGGTAAAATGACACAATGGATAGTATATAGGAAGGAAGATCATCAAGATGAAAGAGATATTATATAATTCCACCTTTTTAGGCGTGTTAATAAGTTTAGCAGGATATGAGTTAGGTACTGTACTTAAAAGGAAATTTAATAAGCCTATTTTTAATCCGCTATTAATTTCAATTGTTGTAGTTGTTGCTTTTTTATTAATCTGTGGCATTGATTACGATACTTATAACGAAGGAGCAAAATATATTAGCTATCTTCTGACTCCTGCAACGGTATGCTTGGCTATTCCACTGTATGAAGAATTAGAGCTACTTAAGAAAAATGTAGCAGCTATTTTAATTGGTATTATTTCAGGAACTTTAACAAGTTTAACTTGCATTTTAGTGATGGCATTTGTATTTCATTTTAGTCATGAGGAGTATGTGACATTGCTCCCCAAATCCATTACAACAGCTATTGGTATGGGTGTATCAGAGGAATTAGGTGGGATGGTTACGATAACCGTCGCTGTGATTATTATTACTGGCATTTTAGGAAATATAATAGCAGAAACGATTTGTAAAGTTTTTAGAATTAAACATCCGATAGCAAAAGGAATTGCTTTAGGTAGCTCTGCACATGCTATTGGAACAGCTAAAGCAATAGAAATGGGAAGAATAGAAGGAGCTATGAGTAGCTTATCTATAGCCATTTCGGGACTTTTAACGGTAATAGGTGCTTCGATTTTTGCTACGTTTATGTGAGAGCGTCATTATATAGAGAGGCGTACATTAACATAAGGAGAGTATATGGAGAATAAAGAATACTTTAAAGTAATTGAATATGTAAAAGAGCAAATGAAAAGTGGTGCACTTCAGGTAGGAAGTAAGTTAGAAACAGAGAGAAAGCTTTCTGAAAAGTTAGGGATATCTCGTCCTTCTATTAGAGAAGCCCTAAAAAGCATGGAGAATATTGGACTTATTGAAAGTAAGCAAGGGTCTGGAAACTATTTAACTGGGGATTTTTCTAAAAATCTAACAGAATCCTTTAGTTTAATGCTATTAATGAAACAAGTAGATTATAGGGCTATTAGTGAAGTAAGAAGGGCTATAGAATTAGAAGCTTATAAAATTGCTATGAGAAGTATATCTAATCAGCAGTTACAAGAAATCAAAAGTTGCTTAATGAATCCTTTAGATGAAAGATTAGAAGATGAGATTGCATTTGATAGAAGCTTTCACTTTGCTATTGTTAAAGCTACAGGTAATACGCTTATGATGAATATTGTGGAGCCATTAGCAAGTGTTTGTGAGGAATTAATAGAGAAAACTCTTAAAAAGGCGACTATAGATGAACGAAAACAGCTAGCCCATCTACATTTGCAAATCTACTTAGGGCTAGAAGAAAAGAATTTAGATGCAGGATTAGCAGCTATTAATGCACATTATGACCTGATAGATCAATTGCAGTAGAGAACGTATAAAAAGTAGTATATACTAGAGAAAAGTATATATTAACATAAAAAGAGAGAGGGGGGATCACATGTGGCTATGGATTCAGGAGCAGATCATTAATTCTGGTACAATCACCGATAAAATAGTTTATAGTATTGCCTCATTAATTGTCATCCTTATCTTAAAGCAATATACACAAAAGTTAATTAAAGCAGTAAGCGAAGGTCAAGGAAGGCAATATAAGCGTACAAAAGTATTAAGCAGCATTTATGCTGCATTGTATTTGCTATGTTTACTGATTATATGGCAGAAATCCTCAACATCTATTTTAACTATTTTAGGATTTTTGTCAGCTGGGCTTACTATTGCCATTAGAGATGTTTTTACAAATCTAATAGGTGGACTTTACATTTTATTTGCAAAACCTTTTAAAGTAGGCGAACGTATAGAAGTGGCAGGGCAAGTAGGAGATGTGATTGATTTAAACCTTCTTCAGTTCACTATGCTAGAGGTTGGTAATCGCATTACCCAGGAACAAAGTACAGGACGTATTTTACATATGCCTAATATGCTTGTTTTTTCAGGCCCCGTAGCTAACTATGAAAAAGGATTTAAGTATATTTGGAATGAAATGATAGTTAAATTAGATTTAACAAGTGATTTGCATGAGGCAAAGGATCTTTTTTATAAGATTATAGCAAAGTATAGTAGTGATTACACCGAAGAGGCTAAAGCCCAAATAGAGACTGCTAGTAAACAGTATTTAATTTTTTATAACAATCTTACACCTATTGTATATACAGAAATAAAAGAAGGTGCTATATGGCTTAGCTTACGTTATCTTTGTGAGCCAAGGAAAGTAAGAGTGACAGAAAATCTCATATGGGAAGAAATCTTAGAACAAATCAAAGAAAAGAATCATATTAAGCTTTTATAAGAAATTAAAATAAACGTAATCCCCAAGACTTTACTAGAGGACTTGGGGACTACGTTTGTTTTTGATCTAAGCTATTTAAGGTAGAGCGTAAAACATCAATAAAAGCTAACTCATGAGATTTAAGCATGTCTTTATGTGGGTAAATGATGATATCTGTAGTAGGAGCAGCAAGGTTACACTTTCTGGTGACTAAGTTATACTTTTTAATGGCTTCTTCAGGCATGGGACTGACCCATAAATAGGTCCCATTAACTTGTTCTAGTAAGTCAAATTGGCTACTACGGTCATAAATATAAATACGTTTTTGAGGTACAGCTATTTCCGCATCTTTTTTGATATGATTAAAAGCTATATTAGGTTCTTGAAAGTCACCATGTAGAATTTCTATGTATTGGTCTAAGGCATGAAAAGGAATATCCTCATAATCTGCTAGTGGATGATTTTTATGTAGCATAATACACATAGTAAATTCCCCAATGCATTCATACTGCAGACTATGTTCTTTGAGGAGGCTTAAAAAGTAATCTTCATGGGCTTTTTGATACCGTATAATGCCTAAGTCACTTTCACCTATAGCAACATCTTGAATAGTAGTATGGGCATTTGTTTCTTTATAGTGAATATTTAAAGGCCAGGACTCTATGTTTTCTTCTTTTAAAGAAGTATTTAAAAACTGTGAGAAGGCAGTAGAAATATAAGTAGCCCTAGGAACAGAAATAGTTAATTTAAAGTTTTCTTCATGATGCGTTTTATAAAGACTTTCTAATTCATCCATTTGCGAAAGAATAGTTCTAGCATATTGAAGAAATTGTATACCATCACGAGTAGGCTCTACACCTTTAGGTGTGCGTTTGAAAAGAGTAACACCAATTTCAAGCTCTAATTCTTTAATAGCCTTACTTAAATTAGGTTGTCCCATAAAAAGATTTTTAGCTGCTCTGGTAATGGAACTAGATTTCTCAACTTCAAGTACATAACGTAGTTGTTGTAAATTCATAATATCCCTCTCATTTCCTTTGCGATGTCTAATGGTTGATTAGTGTAGTAAGACTGAACAGTTACATCATTTCATAGTTCTATAGTAACACAAAAGACCAATAAATAAAAATTTTGTAGCTTATTAAATAAAGAAATGATGAAAAAAGCATATAAATATAAAAATGAGTAATGTTTTTTATATATTAGGGGTATTCTGATTTGATATTACCAATCTAAAAATGAGTATGTTATAATATTAACAAAGAAAGAAAAATAATATACAACAAAGATTATAGGAGGAATTAACATGGCACGCTTTACATTACCAAGAGATTTATATCATGGAAAAGGTACAATTAGTGAACTAAAAAATTTACCAGGTAAAAAAGCAATTGTAGTAGTTGGTGGCGGTTCAATGAGACGCTTTGGGTTCTTAGATCAAGTTGTAAACAATTTAAAAGAAGCAGGTATGGAAGTTAAATTATTCGAGAACGTTGAACCAGACCCATCTGTAGAAACGGTTATGAAAGGCGCAGAGATGATGCGTGAATTCGAGCCAGATTGGATTGTAGCTATTGGTGGTGGTTCACCTATTGATGCTGCTAAAGCAATGTGGGTTTTCTATGAATATCCAGATACTACTTTTGAAGCTATTATTCAGCCTTTCTCATTCCCAACACTTAGACAAAAAGCTAAATTCTGTGCTATTCCATCTACATCAGGAACAGCTACTGAAGTAACAGCTTTCTCAGTTATTACAGACTATGCAAAAGGGATTAAATATCCATTAGCAGACTTTAATATTACACCAGACATTGCCATTGTAGATCCTAATCTTGCAGAAACAATGCCAGCTAAATTAACAGCACATACAGGAATGGATGCTTTAACACATGCCATTGAAGCTTATGTTTCTACTTTGAATTGTTGTTTTACAGATCCATTAGCTTTAAAAGCCATTGAGATGACTTTTAAATACTTACAAGCTTCTTATGAGGGAGATATGGAAGCACGTGAACAAATGCACTATGCACAATGTCTTGCAGGTATGGCATTTTCTAATGCACTTTTAGGAATCGTTCACTCTATGGCACATAAAACAGGTGCTGCTTACAAAAATGGGCATATTGTTCATGGTTGTGCTAATGCCATGTATTTACCACAAGTGATTAGATTTAATGCTAAAGATGAAGTGGCAGCAAAACGCTATGCAGAAATTGCTAAGTTTGTTGGCCTAGAAGCTGGTACAACTGAAGGCCTAGTTAAAGCGCTTTGCGATAAAATTGAAGCTTATAATGTAGCCCTTAATATTCCAAAATGCATTAAAGACTATGAAGATGGTATGGTACCAGAAGATGAATTCTTAGAAAAACTGCCAGAAGTAGCAGCACTTGCTATTAGTGATGCTTGTACAGGTTCAAATCCAAGAATTCCAGATCAAGAACAAATGGAAGAACTTCTAAAATGCTGTTATTATGGCACAGAAGTTAACTTCTAAAAACATCAAACATTCTATACATGAAAAAGCTGCTATTATCTTATAGTAGCTTTTTTTATGTGTAGAATGTATTATTTTATTTAAAATTATTTTAATTTATTGTTTAAATTACATAGAATATGTTACAATAGAAGGGGAGTATATAAGATAAAAAAGAGGGAGACGTGTATGCGAAAAAGAAAGACAATTCAATTGACACAAAATAAGAAGTTAATGAGTAAGCCGCTAAAACAAAAATATGAGAAAAAAGTGGGGGGGGCTGCTAAAAAGGATAAATTTGTTTCTATAAAGACAAGTATCATAGCTATGTGTATATGCTTTGCTATTATCCCTTTATTAATTGTTAATATTTTTTCGACTAAGGTTTCAAAAGATTTGGTAAAAGAAACTACTAATAAGTTGTATGAGGAAGTTATTAAACAAGTATCCGAAAATATCAGGGTATTTAATACACAAGTTGAGAAGGAGATAACTGATTTTGTAGTTGCTAATACTGTTCCTATAAATAATTTTGAAAAGTATAATTCTGATGATATGTTCGAGAAGTTAACAGGAACAAGAAACATATCTTCTCAAATAAATGCTGTATTCTCATTAAACAGTGCCATAACTAATATATGGGTGGTTCCTACAAAAGGAGATATTATATCTGGTGGACAATCTAATAAGACCAAGCTAGAATCTATAGCCCATATAAGAGACTATGATATAGGTATGAATCCTACTTGGATTGCAGGGTTAGGAGACTTAGAAGACAATATTTTTGTTGCTAGAAAATTAAATGGTAAAAGTACTTCAAAAGATATTATTGTGATGGAAGTCAGCTTAAGTCATATGGTATCTGCTATTGAACAGGTTAATTTGTTAAATGGTTCATCTATAGTTATTATGGATAGCAATAAAAAAAATATTTATAGTAAGCCAGAAGAACAGGTTGAAATAAGTGATAAAATATGGGAGGCTACTGAAAAGGGAGAATCAAGCGGTTCTACTATAGTGGGCAAGCAGCTTGTAACTTATCATAACATGAGCAATGGCTGGAAGATGATTGTACAAGTACCAGAACAGTCACTTACAGAACGTATAGAACAAGCAAGCTTAATGACATGGATGTTAGTACTTGTGGTAGCTGTTTTAGCAGTAGTAGTAGGTACAAGAATTGCTAGAAATTTTTCAAACCCTATTATTAAGCTAGTGCAGTTGATGAAAAAAGCAGAAGAGGGAGATTTAACAATTCAAGTTGAAAGTAAAGGACATAATGAGATAACGCTCTTATGCAAAAGCTTTAATCATATGATAGCCAATATACATAAGCTTTTAGATGAAACTAAAGAAGTAATAGCAAGTACTTTAAAAAGTAGCCAGATCCTTTCTGAATCAACTTCTGAAACAGTAGAAGGCTTTTCACAATTAACGAGTTCAGTAGGTGACATAGCGCAGGGAGCAAATCACCAAGCTGCTGATACCCAAGAAGGTGTTGTGGCAATGGCTAATCTTGGGGAGAGTATACAGACGGTTAGTGAGAAAACACAAAACATCTATAAAAGCACACAAGGTGCTAAGAAAATGCTTAATGAAGCTTCGACTACAATGACTTTACTAAATACAACAATGGCATCCTCTATTAGCATTACAAAGGAAATGAATGTTAGTGTAGGGGAATTAAATGAGTTAAATAAAGGTATTGAAAAGATGATGAGGTTCTTAGATGGTATTA
This sequence comes from Bacillota bacterium, assembly GCA_023393125.1. Taxonomy (GTDB): domain Bacteria; phylum Bacillota; class Clostridia; order Lachnospirales; family Cellulosilyticaceae; genus Cellulosilyticum. The sequence continues at coordinate 4,320 of JAEWMQ010000073.1, read as the reverse complement.
GTGAACAAACTAATCTTTTAGCCCTTAATGCAAGTATTGAAGCTGCACGTGCAGGAGAAGTTGGAAGAGGCTTTGCCGTAGTAGCTGAAGAAGTAAGGAAATTGGCAGAGCAATCTAAATCGTCTACTCTAACGATAGGAAAGACCTTACAGGAGATAGAAAATACAACCTTAAATACCACGGAACTTGTAAGAAAGGCAAATGAAATTTTTAGTGAGCAAAATCAAGCAGTAGATAAAACTTCTGTTATTTTCAAAGAAATGATTACTATCTTACAACACATGGATGAAGAATTAAGCCATATTAATGGCCAAGTTGGAGATATGAATAGACTTCGTAGTGAAACCACCAATAAGATTTCTAATATTGCAGCTGTTATAGAAGAATCTACTGCAGCTACGGAGGAAGTTAATGCCTTTAGTGAAGAACAAAAGCTAGTTATTCAAAAGCTCTCTGTACTCTCTCAAGACTTAGTTAAGTCTATGCAGCGCTTAGAAGGTTCAATAGGAAATTTCAAACTATAAATTTAAAACACTAGATGATTATAAGTTAATAATCATCTAGTGTTTTTTTTGCTATTCATGTAGATAATAGATGGGTTATAATAAAAATAATGAAGTAGCAAAGGAGAAGGAATAAGCTATGACAATCAGGCATTTAAGAATTTTTGTAGCAGTAGCTAAGGAGGGGAAAATGGGACTTGCAGCTAAAGCACTTTTTATTTCCCAACCTTCAGTGAGTCAGGCTATTAAGGAAATAGAGGAGTATTATGGGGTCAAGCTCTTTGAGAGACTTTCTAAAAAGCTTTATATTACAGAAACAGGAGAGCGTCTTCTTCAATATGCCAGGCATATTCTTCAGTCCTTTGATGAAATGGAAATGAATTTAAAAAATGTGAGTGAAAAGGTGAATTTACGTATAGGGGCTACTATTACAGCAGGAAGTTATATGTTAGACCCCATTATCACTATATTTGAGAAAGAAAATCCAGGGGTTAAGGTCAAAGTGGTTGTTAATAACACTCATGTATTACAAGAAATGCTTTTAAGTAGCCAGTTAGATTTAGGGATTATTGAGGGAAGAGTGGCTACACCAGATTTAGTCAAACAAGCAGTATGTAAAGATCCATTAGTAGTAGCCGTTGGCAAAAATCATCCTTTGTATCATAAAAAAATGTTACGCATTCAAGAATTAGAGGGACATTACCTGATTTGTAGAGAAGAAGGAAGTGGTATAAGGAGCTTATTTCACCAAATCTTAGAAAAACATCAGGTAAATATGGAAGTTAAATGGGAGTGTACAAACACACAGGCTATTAAAGCAGCAGCTATTGCAGGCCAAGGAATAGCTATTTTTTCGTTACGTACTATTGAGAAGGAAATAAAAGAAAAGACACTACACATTATTGAGCTAGAAGGGATTAGTTTATCTAGACAAATTTGTGTAGTGTCTCATAAAGATAAGTTCTTATCTAAGCATTTAATTAGTTTTTTAAATTGTTTACAAGTAAATGGTTTAAAGGGTTAGAAGAAACTATAAGCTAAAGTACCAATAATACCAGAACCAAAGATGACCATAATAGGATTAAGTTTATATTTTCGTAAGGCAACTAGCCCCACTATAAATAAACAAAATTCAATAGGTCTAAAGTTTGTAAGAATAATAGCTGATTTATCTGTATTAAAAAGGGCAAGAGATAAAATAGCAAGTCCAGCTGAACTAATTAGCGCAACAACGGCAGGTCTAAGACTTGCTAAAATTGTTTGAACACCAGATAGATTGCGGTATTTATAATAAAAGTGAGCCAGCATTAGGCAAAGTATAAATGAAGGTAATATGCAACCTAAAGTACAAATAAGTGCTCCTGGTAGCCCCGCTAGTTGTGTGCCTACGAAGGTAGCAGAGTTAATAGAAATAGGTCCAGGTGTCATTTCAGCAATGGTAATTAAATCTGTAAATTCAGCCATAGTCATAAGACCATGTACATTTACAATTTGATTTTGTATAAGAGGAATAGCAGCATAACCGCCACCTACACTAAAGAGACCTACCTTGAGAAAGCTTAAGAATAATTGAAATAACATGTTAGCAGCCTCCTTTTTGATTACTACGTTTCATTTCAAGTAAAAGTGTAATGAGCCCAATGGCAATACAAAGTAAGATAATGGTCATAGCGCTAATTCCCATAAAGTAGGTCATGATAAAGGTAATGACCATAAGTGCCATATAAAAGCGATTTCCTGTATGGATAATATTTTTAGCTAGATTAATGACTACGTCACAGATGACAGCTGCTACACCAGCTCGCATCACTAAAAGAGCCGTAGAGATAATAGCATTATGACGAAAAGCATCGTAAAACACAGCAATAATAGAAATAATGATAAGAGGTGGGATAGAGGTACCTAGTACAGCCACAATGGAACCTAATATACCTTTCATCCGATAGCCTAAAATAACAGAGGCATTAATAGGAATAGGTCCAGGGGAAGATTGAGCAATAGCTGTAATATCTAGCATTTCACTTTCTTCAATCCAACCTAATTCTTCAACAAATTTCTTTTTCATTAAAGAAACAATAACAAAACCACCACCAAAGGTACATGCACTTAGCATAAAGGTAGAGATAAAAAGTTGCCATAAAAGATGCCCAGTTCTAGTTGATTTTTGAGTTGACATGATATTCTTTCTCCTTATATAGTTGAATAAATTTGAGCTTAAGTATAGAGATAGTCTAAATGAAAAATGATTATTTGTAAAATAGATGGTTTTTATGAAAATCATAGGTAAATACCTATGATACTCTTTTACATAGACACTCATTACAGTTAGTATTAAGATAAAGAGAAGGAATAAAGTCACTTTTGATAGGTAGTAGAACAAAGGCTACGAAAGAAAATAAAGGTCATATGAATAAGTAAGAAGAGGAAACAGCATGGAAGAAAAGCAAAATCAATTAAATAATGAATCAAAATGGTTGTATACTATTACTTGGTATACTAAGGGGAAAAAGGCTAGCCTTGAAGAGGAAATACAAAAACTAGTGAAAGAAAATCTAGTTCATATATGTAAAGAGCAAGACCTTGTATTAAAGCAAGTAGAAATAGAACAGGATCACTTAAAAATAGAGTTTAGTAGTAGTACTCAGTTAAATACGGGTAAGTTAATTAAACAGTTACAAAAGAAATTAATAGCTATTACAAACTTGTTTGATGAGGAACAAACTGTAATAACCACTACCAGTAGTGATTTAAACGTGGCCAATGTAAGGCTTGAGAAACTACTAAATAGTGTTATCGATGCTGAGTATTATGATATGGAAGATAGCTTTACAAGTCATTTAGAAGATTTAAAAAGCTATTTATTAAAGCGAAAACTTAGTATGATTGAAAAGGATAATCAGATATTTTTAGTGGATGAAGCAGCATTAAAACACGAGATTAACTTAAATTGTTTTGCATGTACAAAATTGTATCAATATGGGTGTTGTTGTGGGAGTCCTTGTAATTTAGGACCTAGCAGCAGAAAAGTTTTTGATAAGCATCTTTTAAATATTGAAGAAGAAGTAAAAGCTTATGATGAAGTAACTTACAAGAAAACTTTAGCTAAAGGAGGTTTTGTTGCTTCAGATGGTTCCATTAATGAATGTGATGGTCATTGTGCATTATTAGTAGAAGAAGAAGGGGCTTATAAATGCGTCGCTCATAGCTATGCCTTAAAGAGAGATATTCCTATTTATACATTATGTCCCTTATCCTGCTTAATGTATCCGTTAGAAATCATTGAGCTTATTACTAATAAGCAAAGAAAAATTCTACTTTTAACCGCTGTAGTAAATGAGGATTTTGCACATCGTTTTGGACGTTGGGGAAGTTATAATACACTGGAAGTAGAATTACGTTGTATTAATAAAGAAGCTCATAATGATGTTTTCAAGGAAGAAGATTACAAGCCGGTTTATAAGGTCAATAAAGGGCTTTTATGCCATGAATTTGGTAGCACATTTTATAAAAGCTTAGAAGAAATATTAGAAAAGCTATAAAAGAGTCACTTAAGTAAAATGATAGATTTACTTAAGTGACTCTTTTAATGTTGAAGAAAATAAAATTTTGGAGGCGTTTATGAGAAAGGCTGATGGGAGGAAATGAGAGAAGAAGGGCTATCTTCCAGTGTTCCGGTTCGAATTTTTAGAGGCACTAGGCTCACTTATTTGGATGAACGCACGAAAACTCCCGCTGGTCAAACACTCGTGCTAAAATCCATCCAAAACGTTCGCCAAGTGCCTCTAAAAAATTCTCCCAAGTCACCCTTCCAGATATC
>JAEWMQ010000015.1 GCA_023393125.1 Bacillota bacterium | reverse complement strand
CAGTCTCAACCTTTAACGTATCTGGCATAGCAATCTCCCCTTACTTATTTTTTCTTTTAGCTGCTGCTAACTTAGCTTTTTTATCTCTCTCAGCTGCTTCTACTGCCCCCGATAAACTATTTAATTGACTTGCTATACTCCCCCAATTACTATTTAATGTTGAAAATTTCTTTTCTAGTTCACCATAAGCAGTTCTAAAACTATCATAACTGCTCCCAATCCAGTTATTTTCTGCAGCTTCCACATCTGCTTTCATTTGTCTAGTACTACTTTGCAAGGTACTTGAAGTTTGCTGAACTTTATTTGCTAAAGATGATGTTGACATCAATATTCTCTCCTCAATGGTTATTCCCTTGTTATGCTAGATTATAGTATCTTTTATATTTCTCTTCTTTAACACTAAAAATATAAAGAGACTATTTCTTATATACACGAATATTTACTGTTTCATCATTCCCATTTACTTTAAAAATATAGCTTTCCGTATTAAAAGTCTTCTCCCCTATTTTGTCCCTAATACTTGATTTAGTTCTAGCAAAATCCACTATTTTCTTTGCTTCAGCTGGAGTCACCACTTGCTGTAAAATTTGTTCTGCTTCATCACATTGATTGCTATAATCTACTTGCGTTCCTTGTGTTACACATAAAATTATAGTTCCAGTAGATTTCACTGTATATAAATCTACTAAATTAGCCGTTGTAATTGTTGATGAATCACCTAAGTTAGATACTACACAATCTGCAGTAATAGGTATTGTAAATGGCCCTGCCTCAAATATCTTCACTTCAGGAAGTGGTGCTTTCCCATTATCTATGTACACAATTCTTCCCTTATTATCCCACTTAACAGTTGCCCCCAATGCTTCACTTACAAATCTTATTGGTACATAAGTTCTCGTTCCTTTTACAATAGCTGCTGTGTCTAGTTCTTTGACCTCTCCATTCACCATAATTTGCTTTGAGTTGATGTTTAATATAGCTACTTTATCTCCATCTATAATCGTTACTCTTTTTGCTACTGAATCCCACTCTACCTTTGCCCCTAATTGTTCACTTACAAATCTAACTGGTACTAGTACTCTACTATTACTATCCACATAAGGCTTTCCATCTGGAAAATACACTTGTGTTCCATTAACCCTTACACGTATCTCTGATAGTGCAAATACTTGTGGCATGCATAGTACCACTATCATCATGACTACTAACCATATTAATAATCCTTTTTTCATTTTTATTATCTCCCTTTTATATCAACTATTCAACTTCATCCTATCGGCTACATGATTCTACCATTATATCCCCTCGTAGTTCTTCGTAATTCATCCATTTTTCTTTGCTTGTCCTTTGCTGCTGCTTCTACAGCTGAGTCTAATATGCTATATGTTTTTGCAACCTCTTCTATGTCCTTTGCTATACTTATAATGGTTTTATTCATACGTACAAATTCATCCTTCAGTACTTCTACGCTATCTCCTTTCCAGTACTCGCAATTAACCACTTCTCTTACAAGACTCCAAAATTCATCGACCATATTTTCTCTTATTTTCATAACTTTTGCTCTACTCAAATTTCCTTTTGACATTTTTTATCCCCTTAATTCCATCTACTGTTTTTTAATACTTTTATACATTCCATTTCATCTGCATAGTATTGCTTTAATGCCTTTTCTACACCCTCTGCCTTTTCTTGTACAATCTCTCCTATATCTTTAAGCCTTTTATTTACTCTATCAATCTCTCGTTCTGCCAAATCACAAGCCGATGTCACACTAGGATAGTCTGCATACATTTGCTTAAGAAAATTATGTGATAAAGTACAACTGCTTAGTTCTTGTGTATAACCTTTTAACAATTTTTCTCCTACTTTACTTATTTTTCTTCTTAGATTTCGTATTTCTCTTAATGAAACCTCTATATTAAGCTCCTCATCTACAAAGTCTGAAACACTTACATTAGGTGCATAAAGTGTAAATCCTTTAGTGCCTTTTATCTGCTTCCTCTTATTCATTGCAACTCTTACCTTCTGTATCCGTTCTGTATCTAACCTTATTTGCTCTAATTCCTCTTTCATAGCTGTAAGCATTTCTTGTTCTTGACTACTACTTATAAACGCGTTTGCTACACCTGGTAGTAACCATAGGAAGCCCCCTGCTACCGCTTGTGTCTTTATATCATATGGTGGCATTACATCTAATGGCCTCCCAATTTTTTTACAATATTCTATTATAAAACTCAGCTTAGAATCTTTCATCTGTCGACTGACAATCTCGCCTAGTTTAGAAATTTGAACATATTGATTGGCAATCTTGTTAAATTGACTAATATACGATTTATTTGAAGGATCTACTAGAATCTTCTTATCACTACCTATTAAGTCATACATATTATGAGTTTCGAAATCAAGTCCCACCTCACACTCTAGTATGTATTTCTCCTTACTTTCATCCCATTTCATTTTTTTTAATAAGCTTATTGCTTCTGGCATTGTAATGTTTATGATTTCATATTCCTCTTTAGTCATCTCTATACCATAAGCTCCAGATTGCATTTTACTCCCTATTACAGTAATGACTTTTCCTGCTTTTTCCCCTGCTTGAGCTACTATATCTCGATTATTAACTAAATGGGTTATATTATAATCTTCTCGTGACTTACCATTTTTCTTAATTACATCTAGCATGTTTTGCACCGTTCCAACTCCGTTAAATGTATATCCCTCTAGGTCATACTGGATAGCTACACTCTGCGCTAGACCTCCTCCTAGAGAATGTCCTGTTGTAGTTATTTCCTGAATATTTACATGTGTTTGTTTTGAAACCTTTTCTGCAAACGCTAATGCTTCATTTATTTGTGTGACTTCTTGTTCCCCTAATATAATCTGCGCATCAGCTATAGCATCTCCTACTTTACCACCCAGATCTATTTGTCTCTCAGATACACCTAATTTTGTATACTCTTTCATAAGCTCTTGAAGTTCTTCTCCACTTGGGAAGTCTGTTCCTCTATAACCAATAATCACTTTACCATCAGGTGCTTGTACAGCTATTGCCCCAAAACCTGTGCCACTACTCTCTTGTGCAATATAAGTGTAACCTTCAATAGTAGCAAACACTCCTTTATTAAAAAGCTTGCGCTCTATCTCTCCTTTCACTTTTAAATCTTCGTCCTCAGAATTCTCCCTATCTTCTATGTATTCATCAATTCTAACTTGTTTGAATTTACCATTCACTAATAATTTCTCTATATCTACCTGATTATAACTTAATTGACTAATAGCAATTTGTGGCATAAATTCTTCTGCCTCTATTTCTACCAGATTTTTTGTATTCACCATTCATCCTCTCCTTTTACTTATCACTTAATTTATTTAATAAATCTCTCTTGAATAGAAACATCTTCTAGTGTAAATTCATTTTCATATTCTTCAAACAATATCCCTTTAAAAAGCATTCCCTCTCTATCATCATTAAATCCCTCATCAGCTATAAATTCTGTACTATCATCATATACCTTAACTGCTACACTCCCTCTTATTTTTATACCTGATTTCTTCATAAGCTGACCTATTTCATAAACCTTCTGCTTGATTTCTTCCTTTTCATACTCACCATAAAGACTGACAACTATATCAAAATAAACCTTATTTTTCTCTTGATTATCGATAAAAGTTTGAAGTGTTGGCCTTTCTTTGTAACTAATCTTTGTATCAGGTGTAGCATCTGCATAGACTAAATACTTTTCTCCGCTTTTAAATACTTGCTGACACAACTGCTCGCCATAAGGTTGCATAAGCCTTTCTCCTAACATCACTAAGAAACCATCTGTGAATCCCAGACTTCCATTGTCTGTACAATTAAATTCCAGTTCTGATTCTCCTCTAGGTATAAATCGTGCTCTAAAGGTTTTTTGTAATTCTCCTGCTCCTATAAAGGAATAACTACTTACATATTCAAATTCTTCATTATATTTATCCTTGAGATAACTACTCATTTTTTCTATCATTACTTGTTTTCTCTGTTCGTTTTTTGCTTTATGTTGCTGCACGCTTACAACAATCATTAAGCTTATAATAATTGCCCCTATCATAATCCTTTTATTTTTCACTTTCATACTTTTTCTCCCCCTATCCGTATTCTTTTAAAATCTCTCTATACTATATACTGCGTTTTATTGTAGCGCCTTTTATATTTTTCTTATTAATAATACAAGGGACTATAAGCAAATCATCCTGTCTATAGTCACTTTATATCTTCTGCCTAGTAGCTATATTAAATTAATTATTGAGGTCATCATACATAGAACCGTAAACTTGAAGTGCTATCTCATCAAGTTGCTTTTCTGTATTAACTCCTTTAAGCGTCATTCCCGGTACATTAGTAACACTTGATACGTCTACATCATTTAACCATGCTGTCATGTAATACTTGCCATTTTTCATACCACCAAAGGTATAACACTTTTTATTACTTTGGTTCACCGTTACAGTTACTAAAGTTTCTTCTATTACTTTATAAATATGTTGTCCATCTTGTATATACGCTCTATACTTATAGTTATCTTTACTATTTTGAGTATTGGATTCATCGTAGCCTTCTAAAATTTCTTTAAAATAGGGATGCGTAGAACCTGTTGAATTAGGGCTATGCTCTAATTCATAGCTTATTTCTTTGGTATAATCTCTCTTTATTCCTAACAAGCCATCTGCTGTTGTTGTTGCTGTAGGATCATCTATTTCTAACTTCAACTGATAGTTAGAGCCCTTATCTACATAGGTCATATTAGATCCATAATTAAAACTTTGTAACACTTCATCTACAAGTGCCTTATGCTCCTGCGTTTCCTTATCTTCATCCTTATAGATTTCTGTACGTATGGTAAATGTATATTCTCCTGCTGGATTACCATCCCATCTCCAAAGACTTTTACCAGGTGATTTTACACTTCCAGGAATACCCCCACCCGCTAACTCATGTTCTAATTCTTTAGTAAGCTCATCATAATATAGTGTATAGTCAGCTGTTGCAATATCATATCGAATCCAAGATATACTTTTGCTATCTTTATTATCTGTATAAATACTCTCTTTTGGATTCTTACTTGAATTAATCTCAAAAGTAATGGTAACTGGTTCTCTTGGCATGATAAACTCTAAGTCAAATACTGCATCAAATTCCGAACCTTCAGATGGTATAGTAGCACTTCCCTGGCTTACACCTTCCCCATACCCTGTAAACTTACATGACTTTTCTATTTTCTCTTAATAAATAGCACCTGTTGTATCTCCCTTAATGGTTCATTTATAAATCGTATCTACATTTTCATCAAATATGGATTTAACTATAGCTGATGCTTTTACTACATCCTCATTTCTTACACCTACACCTTCTGCTTGTGCACATTCTAAAGTTACTGTTAAATTAGGTCCTATTAATTCAAAAGCTGCAATGGGGATTCCCATATAATGACCGTTTTCCTTGTAAATACGTCCTTGCCCCCAAGTTGTTTCTGTGGGAGGTACTACTATATGTACATAAATAATCCAACCCCTTCAGGCTTCTCTCCTGTGTTATGAACAATAGGATTACCATTAACACTAATGTCACAATCTTTAGCTTTTATTTGCGAGTATCTTTTTCCCCATAGACCATATCAACTCCTAGCTGTATAGCTTGCTCTAAAGCATTAGAGCCCACTCCTCATCAAACCAAATAGTAGCATATGTTGGTGTCTCTATAGTCCAAGCATCTCCATGATCATTTACTTTTGTCTCCTCCATCACAGGTATTGTAAAATTACCTGATGTATATACCTTTACCTCAGGAAGTGGTACTTTTCCATTATCTATGTACACAATTCTTACCTTATTATCCCATTTAACAGTTGCTCCTAATGCTTCACTTACAAATCTTATTGGTATATAGGTTCTTGTTCCTTTTACAATAGCTGCTGTATCTAGTTCTTTGACCTGTCCATTCATCATAATCTGCTTTGAGTTGATGTTTAATATAGCTACTTTATCTCCATCTATAATTGTTACTCTTTTTGCTACCGAGTCCCACTCTACCTTTGCCCCTAACTGTTCACTTACAAATCTAACTGGTACTAATACTCTACTATTACTATCCACATAAGGCTTCCCA
>JAEWMQ010000056.1 GCA_023393125.1 Bacillota bacterium | reverse complement strand
ATGGTAAATACCATCAAAAGCCTGGTGCCCGCAGTAACAGGTATGCTTAAACCAGTAACTGTACCTGATGCAATATCACCAATACTAATAACACCTGACAAACCTGGTGCAAGACTGACAAGCGTTCCAGGGATCGGTGTAAAGGTATTGTCTGGAGTTGCTGACTGAAATACCTGTGCCTCAACTGTAACAGTTGTGCCTACTAAAGCAAGACCTAGCACAACACTGAAATATGCTGCTATATCCGTTATGGTACCATCCCTTGGTACAGAAAATGCCATATTGGCAAGCAATCCAGCGGCTCCTGTCAAGTCAATTGTTGCTCCCAGAACAGTTGGCAGTGTAGTACTGCTTCCAAAAGAAATTATTCCTGGAAGACCTGCTAATCCCAAGGCTATTGAAGTAGGTGCAATAGGTTCACCTGATGAAAATGGTATGATTGCTCCGGCTCCTGTGACCCCTGTAGGACCAGTTACACCTGCTCCTGTTGCTCCTGTTGCCCCTGTTGCCCCTGTTGCTCCATGCGGAACAATAATACAAATAGGACATGGGCATTGCTTGCATTGATGGCCGGAATTACATTGATGACAGGAATGGCATTGATGGCAGGAATGGCATTGATGGCATTTGGGACATTTATGATATTCATTATTCATTGCAAACCTACTCCTTTCAGAAAAAATTCAACCTGCATACTATCATACGTGCATATTAACCGAAATGTGACATATGTTAATTAGCAATTGTAGAATGCTGCAGATAAATAATCGCCATATTCCGCTAACCCAAGCAGCATAAGCTTAAAAAGGCTAAGAAATGATTGGATAGGCCCGGACTATCCAATCATTTCTTAGCCTTATATATGTTGCAAATTTATTTTTTAGCCAGTTTAGTAATGACAGCTTGAATTTTTTGCAAAATAATAATCCGCTGAATAACAGGCTGCAGCTCTTTTTGCTTATGTACGAGCCGTGAATATGTTTTATACAAGGACTCCTTGTTTCTGGACTTTAGACCGTAACCAAAAACTGCTCTTCTTTGCTGCCAGACGATTTTTAGTATCGTGCCGGCCAGCAGCAAGCTGCCCAGCATGTACATCATTCCTCCACCGATTCTCAGAAACAGGTAGGGTCTCAGAAGAGCATCAGCCACCGACATGTGCTGATGAAGAACACGCAGCAAATAGGTTTGCAGCCCTCCGGCCATAACTAACCCTGCTGCCATTGTTAACATCCCGATGTGCAGCAGCAAAACTCCCCCCGAGCAGTAGCGTTCTTCTTTTTTTGTTAATTGGACACGCTCCAATAAGCAGTAGCTGGATATGGCTAGCGCAAGAAAGCCAAAAACACCAAATAAAGCAAGATGAGAGTGCGCAGAAACAATATAGGTGCCCTGGATATATTGATGTGTGGCCGGAAAGGCCAAAAACAGCCCCAGAATTCCAGCTCCAATAATATGATACACTAAACTGCTGCCAACCTGCATCAAGGAAAGCCGGGAACGGTAATCTCTGTTTTCGGTGAGCCAGTTCTGTATTCGTTGCAGCACCACTACGAAAAAGACCAGCGCCGGGACTACATGCAGCATACTGAAGCCACTGCCGGCTGCTGCAAGCAGCAGCCAGTTTTCCGGCCACAGCAGATATGCGGCACCGGCAGCTAGCAGCGCAAGTACCGCCATTCCCGCCGCAGCAAGAACAATACAGGCTCCTTCCGGGCGTTCTATTGCTGCAAGCCTGATGAGCAGCAATACTGTAAGGCCCAGGCCGATCATTTCTGCACCGAATTCAATGCCGATATGAAAGGTAAGAAAACGGTGATACTCCGCCAGACCAGAATTCGTATAATAATAGACCGTAGAAGCATAGAAAGCCGTGAGTACCGATAATCCGGCAATAATTGCGGAAGGAATAACATGACCTTTTTCTTTTACTAGCGCCGGATAGGCTCGCAGCAAGTAACCGCTAAGCATAACCAGCGGCACCAGTAGCAAAGCCCGCAGAGTTACCGGTCCTTCCAGATATTCTCTGATTACGGTAAAATGCAGCGCCAAAATGGCCTGAATCAGCAAGGTCCCCAAGGAATAAAAAAGAAATATTGCTCCGGTAAAATACTGCGCCTGTTTATTGTTGATGGGACAAAGCAAGTAAAAAATCCCGCTCACGATCCCTGCGAAGGTCCAATAAAGGCTGATATTCACATGAAAAGTTCTGCCGTTGATATATTCAATAGGGAAAGGCAAATTGACAAACAATACCGACAATGCACCGGTATTCGACACCAGCCCCTGCACACCAAATCCGGCGATTGCAAATAAAGCAAACCAGCAGTGAACCCGCTGAAATAGGAACAATTTTATCCTCCTTTAAATCGCCTTTTAGGTTATTTTATACAATATCTTTAGTATGAAAGAATTGGCAAAAAGATATTACAAAAAAGGACTGCCGGAATAGAATTTCCTCTATTCCGGCAGTCCTTTTTTTGTATATACATCTGGCTTCAATTTATTCTTGTCGACCAGCATGGCGATAAAGCATTCAACAAGGGCAGGGTCGAATTGATATCCTTTTCCTTTTTCCAGCTCACAAACCGCTTCCTCAGCAGAAAAATGATGGTTGCGATATACCCGCTTAATGGTCATGGCTGAATAAGCATCTGCGATTGCCAGAATGC
>JAEWMQ010000042.1 GCA_023393125.1 Bacillota bacterium | reverse complement strand
TTCGTTCGACTTGCATGTGTTAAGCACGCCGCCAGCGTTCATCCTGAGCCAGGATCAAACTCTCATAAAAAAGTTTGTCCGTGTAGTATTTCTACTACTGACTATATTACTTAGTACAAGTTGTACTGATTCTCATCTCTATAATAGAGACGTAATGAATCGACTGGTTTATAGTTACTATTTTGATTTCAAAGTTCATTGGCTGAAGTTCATTACCCCTCAGCGACGTATATTATATTATCATGTCATTTTACTAGTGTCAACTACTTTACTCTATTTTTTATCCTTTATTTTTATCTTTTATTTTCAACTAAAACTTGTATAAAATACCTCATATTTATTACAAGTTTTAGTTGAAAATAATTATTTATATTGCATCTTATCTAAATAATATTCCATCTTATACATGAAACAAATAATTGTATATTATAATAATCAAATTATTTTCATATAGCCATTTAGTTACATAACTCGATTGTATTTCCGAATAAATATTTTGTATGATAGGTATCTCTATTAAGATTGGAATAATAAGCCCAATAATAGATAATATTAAAACGCCTTTTAGAACACCTAAACACAAGCCTCCTTGTTTATTAAATCCTGAAATAATAGGTAGATGCTCTACAATTCCTGCTAAAAGCTTAATAACTATAGCTAAAACTATTTTTAAAACTAGCCATGTGAGAAGTAGCGCCAACATTCCTATTAGCATTTGGGTAATATAAAGACTTATATATTCTTTAATATTAGTAGCACCTAATACATCATACATAGCTGTATTATTATTTTTTTTAACTTGTTCAACAAGTATGCTTGGTATCCATGTAATATTCTTGGTGATAGCTTCTCCCTGTGACTGTAAACCTCCACCAAATGTAATACCTTCAATTTTACTACTAACTACTTGATATATCCATGTATAAATAGGAGTTACTCTTAATAACATCTCCATTATAGGATATACCACAAAAGATAATGCTAATGCTATAATCGAACTTCCTAGTGTTAAAGCAGACTTTATAAAACCTCTTTTATATCCCACTATGGCAAAAATACTTATTATTATTATTATACATAAATCTAACATCTCTATTTTTTCTCCTTTTTCGGGGTAAGTAAAATAACTTTCTCCTTATTTATAGCAATCCCTTTCTTTAACGCAGTAGAATAAATCACTTTATTGACATCTAAAGTAGGTCTATATTCAAAAATATTATTGCCTAATCTATCATAGCCCTTAAAACTGCCTCCGCTTTTATAAATCACTCCACTTGCATCTGAGTAGAAACTTTCAGCTCCCTCTTCTAACTCCAAGTTAAATAACTCTTGACCTTTTGAATCTAAATAGACTAATTGATCTTGGCGATGAATGATATTCTGTGTTGGCTTTTCACTTATAATAAGAGGCAGATACCCATCTCCATATTTACTCATTTCCATTATATAAGGAGTAAATACTGCATATAAATCATTCTTTGTTGTTTGTTCATTTCCTTTTGTATCATACCAAGTCGTTTTTTTATCCCCTAAGCTTACCCAAGTATTCTTATTTATAAATTCAATAGCATAGATAAGATTATCTTTTTGCTTTATTCCATATTTGATATTATCTAGCTGTTCTGTCTGTTTATCAGTCATATCAATTCCTATTAGAGTGGATACTACTTGCGGTTCATTTACATCTATATAATTAATAAGTAGCAACTCACTACTAGGCGATATCTCAGCAACTATAGGATATCCATCATTTTCTATGAAACTTGTCCTATTACATATAAACCTACCGTTTTGATCATAAGCTGTGACGATATGAGATTTCTCATTTTCTTCTATAGTTACAATACTACCTTCTTGATTGACAGAGAAATAAATTATTGGATTGGTTGTAGTTATTTCTGCCTGTCTTCCTTTATCAGTAAACAAAGTAATACTTTTTCCGTCTTTACTTCCCACTGCAATATATGGGGTTCTCTGTTTAACAATAATATTGCTTAAACTTAGTGTATCTGACCAAATTTCTTGCTTATCAAAATCATAGGCCACGATTCCGTCTGTCGTTATTTTATAAATTTGCTTATTGTTAACTCCAATATATGCCTTTTCTTTAGCATCTAGCGTCAATATTGTATCGCTTTCAACTAAGCTTAATTGCCCTTCATTATATACATTAATCCAACCTTGAATTTCTGCTATGTAAATACAAATCCCAATAACAATAATAAGCAATATACTATTTGTGATTTTAAACCGACGCTTTTTGATAACATCTGTCATTCTATTTCCTCCTCTATCAAATCCCTCCTTTTATCATACAACACATAGAATTTTTTTCAAAGAAGGATTTAAAAAAGAGTATAATAAAGAGCCCAACATTCTCCTTAATATAGTAGAAACTTTTATATCCTTGTCTCTCCTTTTAAGTTGTTATGCTGTGCTCTTTGTTTTTAAATCATGGATTTATATAATATTTGATATTTCCTTGCCGCATCATCCCATGAAAAATCTTTTTTCATTCCATTGAGCTGCATTTGCCTAAAATGCGTGTTCTCATTACTATAAAACCACTCAGCTTCTTCTATTTTTTTATACATCCAGTATCCTGAGCACTCTTCAAACTCAAAACCGGTTCCTTCTTTAGTTTCCATATTATAATGACTAACTGTATCTTTTAACCCACCTGTTTTCCTAACAATAGGTACAGTACCATACCTCATAGAAATAAGTTGTCCTAAACCACAAGGTTCAAACAAGGATGGCATTAAAAACACATCACTAGCCGCATAAATCTTCTGCGCTAAGGATTCGTTAAAAGTTAAAAACACATTGGCTCTTCCTGGGTATTTGTATGCAAACTGTTTAAACATATCTTCATACTCTTTCTCACCTGTTCCTAAAATAGCAAATTGTACATTAAGTTGCATAATCTTATCCATAACCCACATATTATAGATTTGTTCTTTCATCAGATCAAATCCTTTTTGTTCCGTAATTCTAGATACTACACCAATCAGCATTGCATCTGTTTGCTCTAACCCGTATTCTTTTTGAAAAACAACTTTATTATCTTTCTTCTTCTCTAATGTATCGGCAGTATAGTTCTCATATATATGAGTATCTGTTTCAGGATTATATATATCATAGTCTATGCCATTTAAAATCCCGTGAATCTTGTAATAAAGCTTCTGCCCTAATAAACGATCTAATCCACATCCATATTCATTAGTCTTAATTTCTTCGGCATAGGTAGGGCTAACTGTTGTAATTTTATCCGAATAAAGCAAACCTGCTTTCATATAACTGACTGAACTATGATATTCAATACGTTCTGGTGTCATATAATCATTGGTTAGTTCTAAAACATCTAGTGCTTCTCTTCCAAATAGTCCTTGATACTTTATATTATGTACTGTGTATACTGTTCTAATTTTTGCAAATAAAGTATCTCGACTATACATCTCTTTTAATAATAAACAAATCGGACCTGTTTGCCAATCGTTACAATGAATTACATCTGGCATAAAGTCTATATGTCTAAGCATTTCTAATACGCCCTTGCAAAAAAAAGCAAAGCGCTCATAATCATCTTGATATCCATATAACTCAGGCCTCGAAAAATAGGTATCACTTTTTAAGAAATAAGTAGGTACAATTTTATCATCATAATAAACTCCAACCCCTTGGATGCGCCACCCTAAATACACATCATAACTTGTTAAAAAATGTTTATCATGTTCAAAAAATTTATTTCTTATGGATTGATAGTATGGCATTACTACTCTAGCATCTACACCTTGCTCTCTAAGTTTCTTTGGTAAAGCTCCAATAACATCTGCTAGTCCACCTGTTTTTGCATAAGGAGCAACTTCGGATGATACAAATAAACATTTAAGTGCAGTGTTTTTCACTTTTATTCCTCCGATTCTAAAAATGATATACTTATATAAATATATAATTATCATACACTTATTTCTATTTATTTGCACACAATTATTTGTTTTTTAATAATATTATGTTATTTATTGTTATAAACAGGTAATTTTAATTCTTGTCCAACATATATTTGATCTGTATTCTCAATATTATTAACTTTTGCTATATCAATGGATTTTTTAGCCTCACCATACTTTTTGTAACTAATATCTGCCAAAGTATCACCCACTTGTACTACATATACTTCATACCCCTGATTATCTCCTTGCAAAGTATCTTGATTATCTGATTTATTTTCACTTACATTAAGATCTTCCTGTTTCTCTTCATCTTTTTCCTTTGCTTGTTCGCCCATAATCTTATTGTCTAAACTATTTGAATTCGCTTCATTCTCTACAGTTGCAGGTGCAATTGCTAAATTAATATCTTCATTAGTCATCTGATTCATGGTTGCATCACTATTTACCACTGCTATATCTGTTAATCTCTTATTGTCATTCATTTTTACAATAACAGCTGTTAATGCTATTAAAATGATACTTGCTATCATAACGGTAAAATTTAAGTTTTTACGTTGTGCATATTCTGCCTTTCTTATCTTACCTATTTCTCTGAACTGATTAACAACTACATCTTTCATTTCTTCCTTAGCTCCTCCACTAAAAGGATGATCTAACATGTACTGCTGCATTGCTTCATTTCTCTCGTAATACATACAATATCCAGCTTGCTCTTTTAATTCTTCATCTTCATAAACAAAAACTGTTTCTATCTTATTTATAGCATCTACTAACAAACAGATACTCCCACTACCTTCAAATACACTTTTATGCTCCCTTACTTCTTTCATAGTGAGCATTGTTCCATATCCTGGTTGCATGTGCATCCAACCAATAATATCTTGATCCTTAAAATAGCATTTTCTTTGTTCTTCAATATCTTCTAAAACATTGCTATCTATCCATTCACTATCTTCAGCTAACTGCTCCATCTCTATAGGAATAACACCTCTTACAATAGCCTCTTTACTTTCTCCATAGATTTCTCCTATTAATATAGCTGAACTTTCCTTTGATAAATCTGCCTTAGCTAATTGATAAATATATGTATATACATAATCTTCAATGAAAACATGATATTTACAATCCATCTCTCCGATTATCTTAAGGTTATCTAATGTCTCATGATTTTTTTTATTACTGCTTATAGCAATAATCTTATTCGTTTCATTAGCTTCTTCTATGTTTAACTGGCTTGTACCATACCTTAGTAACTCTTCTCTCTCCTCCAATAAATCTACAGTTTTTGGTACACCCATCTTTCTCTTATTCTCTTGCTTCCCTTGGTTTTTTTTTGGTCTGTAACTTATTTTTCCCATGCAAATCACCTTCCATTTTTATCCATTTTTGTTTATATCATACTACATGGGAGGTTAATATTTTAATGCTTGTTGTCGATGACTTCACTTTTTTTATTGCCATATATAACTCTTATTTTTTACTTTTTGATATTTTGTTTAAGAATTCATTATTTTTCTTATTGATGTAAGCCATTTTTTGTATAAATTATGTAATTATACTAAACAATATATATGTAAATAAATTCCATCTAAATTAGTAAATAAATCACCAAAAAATTGGAAGACTATAAAGAGATTTAGAAAGTGGTGATATATTTATGAATTTAGATTACAAATGTAGTTCCACCTACATTAATGTTAATGCTGAAAATCCTCTTAGTTTATTTTGTAAGCATTTCTCCTCTTACCTATCACTCTATTTACCTCTTCATCACAATGAACTTGTAATTGTCTGTATCGGCACTGACAGAGCTACTGGTGATAGCTTAGGCCCACTTGTTGGATATAAGCTTAAAGAACTTTCTTATGAACATGTTAGTTTATATGGTACTTTAGATCATCCTGTTCATGCCAAAAACTTAGAGGAAACTCTTGAAGTCATATTAAAAGACCACCCCAGGGCTTTGGTGGTGGCCATTGATGCTTGTTTAGGTGCTGCTGAAAATGTTGGTTGTCTTACATTAGGTGAAGGTTCCATTAAACCCGGTGCAGGTGTAAAAAAAGAACTACCTCCCGTAGGACATATTCATATCACAGGCATCGTTAACTTCAGTAGCCTAATGAATATGGTTATACTTCAAAACACTAGATTATCACTTGTCATGAAAATGGCTGATACTATTGCATCCGGAATAAAATATTGCTTGTGGAGATACTATCAGGATTAAAGTTCTAATTTCAAATCATTTTCTTTAATCCAATTCTTCTTTCTCATTATCTCTGCAAATATCCAAGTAAGTACGCCAGGCAAAATAAAACATATAAGTATAATTTCTATTAATAGGATGATATTATTAGTTTCTTTTTCTATCATGGTTTGCCACATTAATAGTGGCCCTACAAGCCCGGAAGTTCCCATTCCTGATCCAGTTGCAATATTTTCTAATTTAAACACTACTGTTGTAAGTGGTCCTGTAATTGCACTTGCTAAGATAGGTGGAATCCATACCTTCGGATTTTTAATAATATTAGGCATTTGTAACATAGAAGTTCCTAAACCTTGTGCTACAAGTCCATTTACCTTGTTTTCTCTATAACTCATTACAGCAAAGCCTATCATTTGAGCTGCGCAGCCTGCTGTTGCCGCCCCACCGGCAATCCCTGACAAATCTAAAATAACTCCAATGGCTGCAGAGCTAATAGGCAATGTCAAAAATATTCCCATTACTACTGACACAACTATTCCCATTAGAAAAGGCTGTAATTCTACCGCTATTTTAATGAGTCCACTTAAAACAGTTGTGAAATGAGCTAAGGATGGCCCTATCTTATAGGCTACAAAACATCCAGATATAATAGTTATTGCTGGTGTTAATAAAATGTCTAGCTTAGTTTTTCCTGATATAAGACGTCCCACCTCTACGCCAATAACAGCAGCAACAAATGCTCCCATGGGATCCCCTGGTCCTGATAACAAGATGCCTCCCTCCGTTATAATAGTTCCTCCTACTAATTGAGCACCATATGCACCTACTAAACCATTTAAAATACTTGAGTACATAACAAGCTTACTTGCCCCCAATTGATGTGCAACACCAACAGCAATTCCTACTCCAGTCATAACAGTTGCTAAACTACCTAATTGTATTAATAGTTGTCCAAACCATACATTGGACATAAATAAGCCTATTTGTTTTATAATAGTACCTATGAGTAATGTAGAAAAAAGTCCAAGGGCCATACCACTTAACCCTTTTATTAAATACCTATCTACAAACCTTTTTCCATATGTAGCCCACTTACTTATACTAACCATTAGTCCTCTCCCTTGTCTGATTTTTTACATATAATATATCACGTGTCATGTCACCAGTCAAACAACTAAATAATATAAATAAAAAGAACACCACCTATAGATGATGTTCTTTTTATTTATATTATTTATGAATGAGTCACTAGATATCCTTTATTATTTAATTCCTCTTCTATAATATCTAACTCTTCTTCACTACTTGCTTCAATAGTATGCATATGCATACCCTCAGTTAAACTTAATAGAGTGTTTGCCTTTGTCTCTTGCAATCTATTTATAAATTGCTTAACTTCTCTACGTGTTTTAATCATTAAATTTGCAACTAATTCCCCATAAATAGGATGCATAATAATGACATTTCTCAAGCGCCCGCCATTATCGATAATAATATTAAGCTCATCTTCTGCCTCATCATGTGTATGCTTAACCCATATGACACGTTGTAACATATTCGGTGCATCTTGATTAAGAATGTATCCTCTTGCAGTAGCTAATATGTCATATCCACTTGCACGAAGTAACGCTACATCTTGTACAATAACTTGTCTGCTTACTATAAAATGCTTAGATAAATAGGTTCCACTTATAGGTTTTGTTTCTTCCTTTAATAATTTTAGTATTTCTTCCCTTCTTTGCTCTCCATCCATTGCTTACACCCTTCTCTAAACTTATGTTATGGCTCTTTACACAAATTATATCAGATAAACATTAGACTTGCAAAATACCCATTTACAAATGTGCTTCTATATTTTCAATATAAGGCATCTCAGAAACTCTCTCTTTCTTGTTTCTCTATTAAAATAATCAATTCATAAATTGATATTACCTATCCTTTAACAAAAAAGCCTTATAAATAAGCTATTTGCTTTATTTATAAGGCACCCTTGTATTTATCTGTTGTAAATATTATTTATTAAGTCTACCTAAAAGTGTTTCTCTAAGTGACTCAAATCCTTTTTTACCCAGAAGTGCAAACATATTTTTCTTATACTCTTCTACACCTGGTTGATCAAATGGATTAACCCCTAATAAGTAACCACTAATACCACAAGCTTTTTCAAAGAAGTAAATAAGTTGCCCCATATGGTAAGCATCAATAGCTGGTAAGTTAACAACCATATTAGGTACTCCACCATCTACGTGCGCAAGAATTGTTCCTTCATATGCTTTTTTGTTAACAAAATCCATTGTTTTTCCAGCTAAGTAATTAAGCCCATCTAAATCAGATGCTTCTTCTTCAAGTACAACGTCTTTTCTTGCATTCTCTACATTAATAACTGTTTCAAATAACATTCTTTGACCATCTTGAATGTATTGACCTAAAGAATGAAGGTCTGTAGAAAAGTTAACTGATGAAGGGTAAAGGCCTTTTTGATCCTTACCTTCACTTTCTCCGTATAATTGTTTCCACCATTCTCCAAAGTATTGTAAACAAGGTTCATAGTTAACAATTATTTCTGTTGACTTTCCTTTTCTAAGAAGTGCATTTCTCACTGCAGCATATTGATAACAAGCATTTTCTTCTAAATTTGGTGTTGCAAATTCTTCTCTAGCATCCGCAGCACCCTTCATTAACTCATCAATATCAATACCTGCTACTGCAATAGGTAAAAGCCCTACTGGTGTTAAAACAGAGAAACGACCACCTACATCATCTGGAATAACAAAAGTTTCATATCCCTCTTCTTTTGCAAGTGTTAAAAGAGCTCCTCTTGCTTTATCTGTTGTTGCATAAATACGGCTTTTAGCTGCATCTTTTCCATACTTTTCTTCCATAAATTTCTTAAATACACGGAAAGCAATAGCTGGCTCTGTTGTTGTTCCTGATTTAGAAATAACATTAACACTTACTTCTTTACCTTCACATACATCTAAAAGATCTTTTAGGTAAGTACCAGAAATATTATTTCCTACATAATAAATTTCAGGAGTCTTTCTTTGTTCTTTACTTAATGAATTGTAGAAAGTATGACTTAAAGCATCAATACATGCTCTAGCCCCTAAATATGAACCACCAATTCCGATTACAATAAGTACATCTGAATCATTTTGAATTTTCTCTGCTGATTTTTTAATGCGACTAAATTCATCTTTGTCATAATTCACTGGTAAATCAATCCAGCCAAGAAAATCGTTACCAGCTCCAGTTTTGTCATGTAACATTTTATGCGCTACTTCTACATGTGTTTTAAAATATGCTACTTCGTGTGCTTGTACTCCGGTTTTAGAGTAGTCAACAGTAATTTTACTCATTGGTTAAACCTCCTAGTTTTCGACAGGTTAAATTATTTTTTAACTACTTCATTATAATTCAATTTATCTTTTAATGAAATACCTAATATTATTCTGGCTGCCAAAATTTTTATGATGTATCATTACTATTATAAGCACTTTAGTTAGTATTTATCATTATAGCTATTCCCTGTAAGCATCTTAACTAAATTTTTCTCTATAAATTGATTAGTTTATAAAGGGAATAGTGTATCTTTCTTATTTTGTATTATATATATCATAAATTACTTAAATTATTAATAAACCTAACAATGTCTTTTTCTGTTAATCTTTCCTTTGAATTCTCTTTAGAATTACTTATTCCTTTTTCTTGCCTTTTCCTATTTTGATTTTTTACTAGCTCATTGCTAAAATCTATCTTTTGCGCTTTTGTCAATAAAATCAGTTCTTTAACTTGTTCCTGTTCTAATATTTTATCTTCCTTACTATTGTTTACTTTAGTTTGATTATTTGTTTGAAGAGGATAAGTATTTAAAATATAATCTTCTACTAATACAACCATTGCTTCTTTTTTTTCTTCCAGTGCTTTTACAATAACAAATATTTCTACTCCTATTGCTAGTAATATACTAGAAATAATGACAATTATACCTTCTAGAGAAGTAGTAATATTATTGATAAACCCAATGGCCATTTCCAAAACAATAATCCCCCACATAATATACTTCGCCTTATTAGCTACATTATTTACTCCTATAAAAGTGAATTTACCTATATATTCTTTAAGTAAACTACTTTTTATCATACTATATAAGTCTGGTACTTGATGCTCTTCACTAATGTATTTTTGATAGCGCTTTAAAATATCAGCAATAAATGCTATACTACGCTTTGTTCGATATGCTCTTTTACTTGTATAAATTTGTGTACTTTTTTCTATTTCCTGATATTTTTTTTCAAGCATAATATGGCATAAGACAATAATAAATATGATAGCTATTTCAAACAGTAATAAGAATATTAACATATTTTCATCTCCTTTTTATTATTTTACCATATTATTACATTTTTTAAAGTATTTTATATTATTTCATTTTCTGAAGCTATAAAAATAACGTTTTATACTTTGAACTAGGTATTCCATACATCCTTGCCATTAAAATACATAACACTTTACGCTATATCTATTTGCTACCCACTTCCATAATCGATCTTATGATAGTTATAGAACACTAGTTACTGTATAATCTCATCTGGTATCAGCTTTATATGTAGTTTCTGTCCTACACACTAAATATTGAATTCAGTTCCCACTCACCTGAACATCCTTGTTTTTCTCTAGTAATTGTGTATAAGGATTGGTATCCAATAAATTTATACTTAACAGTAAACTGCAAAAAGACTATAGATTAATTTGAGCTGAACCCCAAATTTTGGACAGTTTAATTAGGCGGCCTTTGGATATGGTACAATAAAGTAGACACTAAGTTAAGATAAAATAGTAAAAGGTGGTCTACTTATGAGAAAGAGTTATGATAAACAGTTTAAAATCGCTACAGTGAAACTGGTTCTTGAAGATGAAATGTCTGTTTCTCATGCAGCTAAAGAATTATCTATTCATTACAATTCTTTATACCGTTGGATAAATGAATATGAAGAACATGGAGAGAGTGCGTTCCCTGGACACGGGACCGCACTTTATTCATACCAGTACGAAATAAAAAAGCTAAAACAACAGAATCTAGAACTCCAGAAGGAAATTGACTTATTAAAAAAATACCAGGCCTTCTTGAAGCAAAGGAACAAGTAAGATTTCAGTATTTGAAAGAAAATCAAGAGAAATACAACATCAAGAAGGCTTGTAAAGCACTAAATGTATCACGAGCTGGCTACTATAAATATTTACATCATAAACCTTCTAAACGTGATATTGAAAATGAAGTTTTAAAAGAAGAGATTAACCAACTTTTTGAAGAACACAAAGGTCGTTATGGTTCGATTAGGATATCTAAAGCCTTAAGTATTAAAGGAATTTATGTAAATCGTAAACGTGTTGTAAGGCTTATGAGAGAATTAAATCTATATCCTAAAGGAACGCGTTATAGGTATAAAAACTATAATAAGAAAACTAACTCAATAGAAAGGCCAAATCTATTAAATCAAATGTTCCATACAGATAAGAAAAACAAAATATGGGTTGGAGATATTACCTATATTCCAACACGAAAAGGAACCTTATATTTAGCTGTTTTTCTTGATATTTATTCTAGAAAAGTAGTAGGTTGGTCTATGGATAAAAAAATGAACGATACTATAGTTCAGGATGCTTATATTCAGGCTTATAGAAAAGAACATCCTGATGTTGGCCTAATCGTTCATACAGATCAAGGTTCACAATTTACAAGTGGAAACTTTAGATCATTACTAGCTAAGTATCATGCTGTCTAGAGTAACAGTCGAAAAGGAAATCCTTATGATAATGCCGTTATGGAATCTTTTTATAGAACAATAAAAAGAGAGCTTATTCAGGACTCAAAATATGAAAATCCTGAACAAGCTCAAAAAGATATTTTTAAATATATTGAAATGTATTATAACACAAAGCGAATGCATTCTGCTCTTGGGTATATTTCACCTGCACAATTTGAAGAGTTAAATTCATAAAATCAACTTAACTTTGTGTCTACTTTTTCTTGACAACTCCACCAAACGTTAGTTATATTTTGTCTAACATTTGGGGTGCACTTCAATTATCTATCTATAGTCTTTTATTGATTTCTATTCTAGTAAATTGATATATTATCTATCTAATTTATCTTAGTAATGTCATAAAATTGTACTTCAATAAGTTTATCATTTAACGAGATATCCTTATTTACAATTGGACCATTTATTCTTATAGGAGCTCCACCTCCCATAGGCGTAAACATTTGATATGTTTGCCACTTAACTGTAACTACTACATTAGTTATTTTTACATTTATTTTATATCCCGGAGTGACATAATCATTTTTGTACTGATTTAGAGGAAGCTTTTGACCCGTTAAGCATGTATTATCACTTACCCCTTCTGTCGGTATATATGCTACCACTTGATAATCACCGCTTGCTATCCAATTGCCAATACACTCAAACTTCACCTTTCCTCCATCAGTTGTCGCTGATATAAGCTTAAACTCACTAGCATTTTTATACACGTTAATGTACGGATCTGAAGCATCAGCTCTCTTCACTACCCCTCCTTTAGCCTTACTAGTCAAAAATTCTACCTTTGCCTCTTTTTTGCCTGGTGCATCATCTGGTACTATTTCTATTTCTCCAACCACTTTTACAAAATCTTTAATATCCGAATCTGTCGTTTTCATACTAGCAAAATTTATACCGTATCCAATATTAGAAATCGAATATGGTACAATTTTATTCCCCACTCCACTTGGTACTATTGTTTGTGTAAGTGGGTTCCCATTTGTTAATTCCTTGTATTGAATAGGAATTTCTTTAACTGAATATGTTGCATTTTCTTGTGAAACAATATTGTTAGAATCATCATAATATGTTGTTTTCCATTTCGTTGAATCCTCCTCAGCTAATAACCCTATATATGATTTTTCACTTGCTAGACCTTTGTTTTCAACTACTATATACCAGTAGTCCCTGTTTTTTATCTTAGTTACTTGGTCTTCAAATATAAATACTGTCCTTCCGTCTGTGCCACTTGATAATTCCCCATCCGTTTCAGGATTATCTTTCGTTCTCCAATATATCTTTTTATTACTACCACTATCCGTCCTCATCTTAACACTATCATATGCTTCATAACCTACTACCATATAATTGGTATGAGATGTTGTATCTATACCAATTATTCTATTGTTGCCTAACATTACTGTACCACCTTTAATAGTTACCTTTACATTTTTTGCATCTTGTTGAGTCTTTCCACCCGTACCATCATAATAGTTAGCAGCTCCTATGTCATTAGTATTTAGACCACTACCTCCTACTGCATATATAACGCCTCCTGATATTGTTATAGATTTAGAATCATTATTTCCAGCTCCAAAACCTATTCCAGCCGCATTTGCTCCGCCCTTAGCCAATTCAATATTACCTCCCGTAATATTAATTGTAGCTGAACGTGTATCTCCACCACCTATTCCGGCTCCATTATTACCACCTTGAGCAAGTTTAATTAAACTTGTGCCTTCAATTGTAATAGTTTTTGATTCCCCTAGAGGACCGCTTCCTATTCCCGCTCCACTGCTACCACCAATAGCCTCTTCAATAATTGCTCCATTTCCAATTAGAATATCTGCTCCACGTTGGCAACCTCCACCTATTCCAGCTGCATTCGTTCCACCTGTTGCATTCTTTATCGTTACATTTTTTATAGAAATTTTCAAATTTTCTTTATTAGCATCTCCTCCACCTATTCCTGCTCCTCCGGCTCCTCCAATAGCCTGCTCAATAATTACTCTTGCTTTATCATCTTTACCTTCAATCTTTATAGATTTTAAACCACTATTCTTTCCCTCTCCTATACCTGCTGCCCCCGCTGAACCTTTAGCTAGTTTTATAGTTGCTTGCTCAAGAATTTCAATTGATTCTATAGTTGAACCATCAGTGCATCCACCTATTCCCGCACCACCACCACTACCACCTTCAGCCCTTTCTATAATAGCATTACCTTTTATGGTAATAGTCTTAATAGCACGTTGGTATCCTGAACCTATACCAGGAGCACTTATTCCCCCTATTGCTGATATATTTCCTCCTTGAATAACAATATGTCCACCATCTTGCTGTTTGCTTCCACCAATACCAGCTGAGTAACTTCCACCTTGTGCCGTTAATTTACCTGTTCCATCTGCATCATCTATAATCAACTTATTATCCCCACTTTGAACCACTATAGCTGCAGAGTCAGATTTACCTTCTATATTGTTTGTTCCTTTTAATGATAGGTAGTTATCTCCGGGAGTTTTAGCAATATCAATATAACCATTGTTTATATTCAAGTTTTGTATGGTTAACCTAATTGTAGATGTACTTTGAATAATAAGTCCTTCATAAATTTTGCTACTGTCCCCTTTTATAGTCAAATTACTTATACCTGTTGGAATTATAATTTTCCTATTTGCATTGGTATCATAGTTACTTATATCTAGAATTTGTCCCTCTGTAAAATTAATAGTTCCCCAAGGTTGGATTACTGATTTTCCCCCCTCTTCTGTAGCTCCCGTATCTTTACTTACAGTTGTGCTATGCTCCTCTGCTAAAATAGGTACTGTAGCCAATGCCATACAGGTACATACGGTGTAGAGCAATATCCTTTTAAATAATTTTCCTTTCATATTCTCCGCTCCTTTTACTCATTTTTAATTTCTGTGTATACGTATCCACTCTATCTTTCATATTCTTATGAGCACACGTAGTCTAATTATATTTTATTATAATTTTCTTATTTATTCAAATTTTACTCATGTATTATATTGCTGATTAGTCTTGGATTTTTATTAACTTTTGTAAAATCCACCTTTTCTTCTTGTAAATAATTGTTCCTAATTTGATATCTCAATACAATTATTTACACCACAATCTCCACTATCGTACCTCGAATATCCTTTTTATTAGTTTTTCGATTTCAAACCTTATATATAAGAAATCAAAAAAGACTAAACTTCATTAACAAAGTTTAGTCTTTTTTGATTTCTCTTTTGTTCTTGTATTTTCTCCCATTAAACTCATGGTGTTTTATGCAAGGTAATTTAAAATACCTTCAATCATTTTACTAGCATTTTTTGCTGCTACATCTACGAATTCTTCAAAGTTAACATCTGCACTTTGGTCTGCTTTGTCAGAAATAGCTCTAATAATAACAAATGGTACTTGATTTAAGAAACAAGTATGTGCAATAGCTGCTCCTTCCATTTCAGCACAATATGCTGTAAAAGTAGCATATATATCTTCTTTTACTTTCATACTACAAATGAATTGATCTCCACTAGCAACTCTACCCACATATACTTTTCCTGCATCTTTAAGATTTTCTGCTGCTTTTTGAGCTGCGTCAATAAGCTTTTGATCAGCTTCAAAATAAGTCTTTTTCATACGTGGGATTTCACCTCTAGGATTTCCTACTGCTGAAGCATCCATATCATGTTCAACGGTATCACTAGAGATTACAATATCTCCTATATTAAGTTCTGGATAAAGACCACCTGCCACACCTGTATTAATAATATATTCTACCTGGAATAAGTCTACTAAAATCTGTGTACACACAGCTGCATTTACTTTACCAATACCACATCTTACAAGCACAACTTCTTTTTCTCCTACTGTTCCTACATAAAAAGTCATACCTGCAATCTCTTTTTGCTCTTTTACTTGCATTTTTCTTTTAAGAGATATAATCTCTTCGTCCATTGCACCTATAATTCCTATCAACCTTGTATCTCCTTCCACTAAATCTGCCTCTAACTATAAGCATTTAGTTTATGTTTTCTCTCGTTATAATCTTAAGCTAAATAGGATACTTTGGCAACTTTTAAACCTATTTTTTTATCAAGCCATTTTCTACTTTAACTTACTTAACTCGGTAAGCAACACTGGCCTCATTTTTTGCCATACTTTTTCTACATTTTCTGCTTCGTTTCCTTGCATATTCCAGCTAGCCTTAATATCATCATAATAGTCAATTCCAACATCAATCATTATTTGTAACCAATTATATACCTTCTGCACCGTTACCTGATCAGGATCATAATTAATAGTCAGTAGCCCTTTATCATAATCTACCTCAATAT
>JAEWMQ010000003.1 GCA_023393125.1 Bacillota bacterium | reverse complement strand
ATTCAAAAGAAAGTACACCCAGCGATTGCTACAGCAGAAAATGTGGAAAACTTTAAACGTCAACTTCATGATATTAGCGCTGTTTATGACTGGGATAAAGAAGTCAATACAACAGATCCAGAGTTCTATAAATGGACACAATGGATTTTCCTTAAAATGTTTGAAAATGGCCTTGCTTATGAAAAAGAGATGCCAATCAACTGGTGTCCATCATGTAAAACAGGTCTTGCCAATGAAGAAGTAAAAGAAGGTAGCTGTGATCGTTGCGGCACAACTGTTACTAAGAAAAACCTTCGCCAATGGATGCTTAAAATTACTAATTATGCAGAAAGACTTCTTAACGACTTAGATGGTCTTGATTGGCCAGAAAAAGTTAAAAAGATGCAAGCTGACTGGATTGGTAAAAGCTATGGTGCTGAAATCGACTTCGAAATCGAAGGTACAGATGAAAAAATTAAAGTTTTCACCACTAGACCAGATACACTTTACGGTGCAAGCTTCATGGTAATGGCGCCAGAACATGCAAAAGTAATGGCACTTACTACAGAAAGCCAAAAAGCTGAAGTTGAAAAATATGTATTTGATGCTTCTACAAAATCATCAGTAGACCGTATGGCTGACAAAGAAAAAACAGGTGTATTTTTAGGTAGATATGCGATTAATCCTCTTAACGGAGCAAAAATTCCAGTATGGATCTCAGACTATGTACTTGCTGACTATGGTACAGGTGCCATCATGTGTGTACCAGCTCATGATGACAGAGACTTTGCTTTTGCTAAGAAATTTGATTTACCAATCATCCAGGTTATTTCTAAATCAGGGGAAGAAGAAGAGCTTACAGAGGCTTACACAGAAGCTGGTGTCATGATTAATTCAGGAGACTTCAATGGTATGCCATCTGAAGATGCTAAAAAAGCAATTCCAGAGTTCCTTGAAACACAAAATATTGGTAAGAAAACAACTAACTACAAGCTTCGTGACTGGGTATTCTCACGTCAACGTTATTGGGGAGAACCAATTCCAGTTGTTCACTGTGACTGCTGTGGTATTGTAGGGGTTAAAGAAGAAGATCTTCCAATTCGTCTTCCAGATGTAGAAAGCTATGAGCCAACAGGTACAGGTGAATCTCCACTTGCAGCTATTGATGAATGGGTAAATACGACTTGTCCAAAATGTGGTGGCCCAGCTAAACGTGAAACAAATACAATGCCACAATGGGCTGGTTCATCTTGGTACTTCTTAAGATATCCAAACCCACACAATGACAATGAGCTTATTAGCAAAGAAGATATGAAAAAATGGTTACCAGTAGATATGTACGTAGGTGGTATCGAGCATGCTGTTCTTCACCTTCTTTACGCTCGTTTCTATACTAAATTCTTATTTGATATTGGTGTAGTAGACTTTGAAGAACCATTCAAACGTCTCTTCAACCAAGGTATGGTAACTAAAGCTGGTGCTAAAATGAGTAAATCAAAAGGAAATGTCGTTTCTCCAGATGAACTTGTTGAAAAATATGGTTGCGACTCACTTCGTATGTATGAACTCTTCATTGGACCACCAGAACTTGATTCTGAATGGGATGATAGAGGTATTGAAGGGGTTTACCGTTTCCTTAATAAAGTATGGAAATTAGTTGATGAAAACACTGCAGTAGCAGAAACAAAAGATATGGAAAGAATTCGTCACAAACTCATTCATGATATCACAGTGCGTATGGAAAACTTCAACTTAAATACAGTAGTAAGTGGTTTCATGCAATACACTAATGAACTTCTTGATCTTCAAAAGAAAGAAGGAGGCCTTGCTAATGAAACACTTAAGGCTCTTGTTACTCTTTTAGCACCATTCGTACCACATATTAGTGAAGAACTTTGGGCTAAAGTAGGCGGAAGTGGTAGCGTATTTGAAAATACATGGCCAACTTATGACGAAGAAAAAATGAAAGAAGATGAAGTAGAAATCGTTGTTCAAATTACAGGTAAAATTGCTGCACGTATGATGATTTCTCCAGAAGCAAGTCAGGAAGAAGCGATTGCAAAAGCAAAAGAGCTCATTGCTGATAAATTAGCAGGGAAAACAGTTGTTAAAGAAATTTATGTTCCAGGACGTATTGTTAACCTTGTAGCTAAATAATAAAAGAAAATAGAGGACTGCTTAGTAATTAATTATTATAAACCCCAATGAATAAAAGGTCTATGAAACTAGAAGATTTACGCTAGATTCATAGACCTTTTATTGTTTAGGAAATTTTTTGCAAGTGTGTATGCATTTTGCGACATCCTTTTTTCTCGTAAATAGAAGTGTAGAGGATATTGGTTTAAGTTTTTATAAGTTTTTTGTAGGAGGTAATACTTCCGAGCGGAAAGGAATAGAGCTTTGAGCACCTTTACGAGTAACTGTTATAGCAGCCACCTGATTGCCAAAGACAATAGCTTCTTCAATAGATTTTCCTTCAGCAAGATAAACGGCTAAGGCACCATTAAAGGAGTCTCCAGCAGCAGTTGTATCAATTGCTTTGACGCTTAGTGCAGGAAAGTGCCAATTTCCTTCTGGTGTAACAAAACGGCGCCCTTTTCACCTAGAGTTGTAATAATATGTTTAACACCAGAATGAAGTAAAGTTTGTGCTGCAATAATAGCATCATCTACTGTAGTAATAGGTTGATTTGTTAAAGTGCTCAGTTCGGTTTCATTAGGTGTTAAATAATCAATTTTGTTTAGTACATCGTCAGGTAAGTGACTAATAGCAGGTGCTGGATTAAGAATAATGGTTTTATGATACTTGTGTGCTAAGGAAATGGCTTCATAGACAGCATCTAAAGGAATTTCTAATTGTAACATAATAATGTCAGCTGTTTTAAATAGTTCATCATGAGCCGAGATTACTTCTTTTGTGATGGTATTATTAGCATTAGGGAGTACCACGATAGAGTTATTACCCATCTTATTAATATAAATAATAGCCATACCTGAGCCTATTTCTGAACTTCTTTGAATGGGAGAAGTATTTACACCAGCTTTTTGGAGGCTATTTAGAAGCTTTTCACCAGAAGCATCCTTGCCCACAGCGCCTAGCATAGTAACATGACCACCTAAGCTAGCGGCAGCATAAGCTTGATTGGCACCCTTGCCACCAGGAATTTCCTTCGCAAAATGCCCTAGTAAGGTTTCACCAGCTACGGGGGTATGATCTACTTCAATAATCCAATCCATATTTAAGCTTCCTATGACTAATATATTTGAGTTTTTCATGATAAGGCTCCTTTGTTCTAATCTTATTACTCATCTTAATACAAGGATTAATAACTGTCAAAGCGCCTAAAAAAAGGAGAAATTTTTAGTGAAAATATAAAGCATTTTAATGAATGGCTAGAAAAGTTTGCTTAAAGAAGCGACTCATGATATGGTAAACATAAAATACATATTACTACCTGGTAGAAAGGACAAGATAATAATGGCTTACACAAAACAAGACTTATTACAAGCACTAGAACAATTAAAGATTAATCCAAGAGGTACTTTATTGGTACACTCCTCTATGAAAAGCATAGGAGAAGTAGAAGGAGGGGCTGATACCGTATTAGATGCTCTAATGACTTATATGAAGGACGGGCTACTAGTCTTACCTACCCATACTTGGTCTTATATTAATGCAGAAAATCCTAAATTTGATGTGGCTCATTCTAAGGTATGTGTAGGCATTTTACCAGAGTTATTTAGAAAAAGGCCAGGTGTTGTAAGGTCACTACATCCTACTCATTCAGTAGCGGCCATAGGACA
>JAEWMQ010000061.1 GCA_023393125.1 Bacillota bacterium | reverse complement strand
TAGGTTGGAGCTGTAAGCATGGTAACATGTTCAGGTGACCAATACTAACGGTTCGAGGGTTTGACCTAGAAAAAACGGTTAAACGGTTGTAGTATTTGTTTTTGAGAGTGTGAGAAGAGAGCACCCGTAAGGGTGTTTTTTTGTGCATTTAATTTAATAAGTATAGAAAAAATCTCCTATCTAATAAGCTTGTAAAAAAGATGTGTAATCACTCCTTATATGGAGAACTACACATCTTTTTTTAACGATATTTATTTTGATAGTCTGTTCCCCATTGCACCATAGAATCCAAAATAGGTTTAAGACTATATCCTGTTTCTGTTAAAGTGTATTCAACTCTTGGCGGTACTTCTGGATATACTTTTCTAGTCAGAAGTCCGCTATCTTCCATAGCACGTAGATTCGCAGTCAAAACTTTTTGTGATATGCTGCCAATAGACTTTTTTAATTCTCCAAAGCGTTTTGTTCCATCCAGTAAATCTCTGATAATCAATACTTTCCAACGGTCGCTAATTAACATGAGAGTTGTTTCTACTGGGCAGGCAGGTAATTCTTTTTTCATAAATAACCATCCCTTTCAATAGTATCTTTTTGGTAACTATGGTACAAAAAAGTGCTTACTTTACAGATTTTCCTTACAGAAGTATTATAAGGTTACAAACAAAAAATAACAAGTTTGAATTTTATCAGGAGGCAATAAACTATGAAAATTGCAGTTATTTGTGCTAATGGAAAAGCTGGAAAGTTAATTGTAAAGGAAGCAGTAGAAAGAGGACTTGATGTAACTTCTATTGTTCGTGGAGAAAATAAATCAGCGACAGAAAAAGTCATTCAGAAAGACTTATTTGAGTTAACTACTTCTGATTTGCAAGAATTTGATGTTGTGATTGATGCTTTTGGTGCATGGACACCAGAAACACTCCCACAGCATAGCACTTCTTTGAAACATTTATGCGACCTTGTAAGTGGAAAAGAAATACGACTTCTAGTTGTTGGTGGTGCTGGAAGTTTATATGTAAATCCAGAACATACAGTACAGGTTATGGACAGTGCCGATTTCCCAGATGTATTTAAACCACTTGCTGGAAACATGAGTAAGGCATTAAATGAACTTCGTATAAGAAAAGATGTCAAATGGACATATATCAGTCCTGCAGGAGATTTTCAGGCAGAGGGAGAAAGAACGGGTAAATATATCCTAGGTGGAGAGGAATTAACACTCAATGCTAAAGGGGAAAGCATTATCAGTTATGCCGATTATGCTATTGCTATGGTGGATGAAGCAGTAAATGGAAATCACATTCAACAAAGAATTTCTGTTGTAAAAGAATAAGGATATGAATATTGCAAAGCCCTCTGTACTGACACAGGGGGCTTTTATGGAGGAAAACATGAATACAAATTATGGGAAGTGCCAAGAGGTTTGTCTGTAAAATGCGATTGAAAGGAGATAGCGTATGATACAAAAGCAAAGATTAGAGTATTTAATACAATTTCTTTTGAATGAAAATTCAGGATATCAAGAGATAACGGTTCCACAAAGTGAAGAGGAACAAAAAAGACTACTCCGTTCGCTTATGAATATAAGATTTCCAAATCCGATTTCACAGGACTTCTTATCAATACAAGATTTATATTTACAGGAAGAATTGAATAAGCAAAAGGTCACTTCTATTGAAGATCTATCCCCTATTAGAAAAGGAATGTATTTGTGGAAAGGAGATATTACAAAGCTAAAAGTTGACGCTATTGTAAATGCTGGTAATAGTGCCTTATTGGGGTGTTTTATTCCTTGTCATGGATGCATTGATAATGCAATCCACTCAGCAGCTGGAATACAGCTTCGCTTGGAGTGCCAACAGATTATGGAGAAACAGGGAATAGAAGAGTCGACAGGACAGGCAAAAATTACAAAAGGATATAATCTCCCTTCAAAATATATCCTACATACGGTTGGACCGATTATACGAGGAACATTAACACAAAATGACTGCTGTATGCTTGCTTCCTGTTATCGTTCTTGTTTAGAGTTGGTTGAAAAATATCAGTTAAAGTCTGTTGCTTTTTGTTGTATTTCAACAGGTGAGTTTCATTTCCCGAATGAAATTGCAGGACAAATAGCCGTAGACACTGTAACAAAATTTTTAAGGAATTCAAATTCTGAAATGGAGGTGGTCTTCAATGTTTTCCAACAAAAAGACTGGAACATCTATTCAAGATTATTGGAAGAGTATTAACAAACTAAGAAATGAGATTGAAAATGCTGACGCTATTCTAATAGGTGCAGGGGCAGGCTTATCAACATCAGCAGGGCTAGAATATAGTGGAAAAAGATTTTATGAAAACTTTTCCGAGTATGCAGAAAAATTCGGGCTTCAAGATATGTATTCAGCAGGATTTTATCCATATGATACATTAGAAGAATATTGGGCTTACTGGAGCAGACATATTTATCTTAACCGTTATCAAGCAACGATTGGAAAGCCTTATATAGATTTATTAGAACTAATGAAAAATAAAGATTATTTTATCCTGACAACGAATGTTGACCATTGTTTTCAAAAAGCAGGATTTGATAAGTACAGGCTGTTTTATACACAGGGAGATTACGGATTATGGCAATGTTCAAAACTATGTTATAAAGAAACATTTGATAATGAGCAACAGGTGTTACAAATGATGTCAGAACAAAAGGATATGAAAATCCCTACTTCCTTAATACCATATTGCCCTCATTGTGGTTCTCCATTAACTATGAATTTGCGGATTGACAATACTTTTGTAGAGGATAAAGGCTGGAATTTGGCTTCTTTAAGATACACGGATTTTATAAACAGGCATAAAAGTTCGCACATTCTTTATCTTGAATTAGGTGTCGGAGGTAATACACCTGTAATCATTAAATATCCATTCTGGAATATGACATCTAAAAATACAGAGGCTACATATGCCTGTATCAATTATCAAGAGATATTCTGTCCGCCAGAAATCAGTAATCAGGCGATATGTATTCAAGAAGATATTGGAAAAGTCCTTACAGACTTATTATGTACTGAAATTTAGTGATTAGAATTAGGTTGATTATAGTATGTAAAGAATAGGAAGAACAAGAAAGTATTAATAGGTTGTTTTTTTGTATTTATAATTAAAAGGTGTTTGACTTTAAAAATAAGGTAACGTATAATGAAAATATGTTTGTAAAAAACATAATCTTTATATAATTACTTAATAATATAGGTAATTTCGAAAGGAGTTGTTGTGATGATGAAAACTAAATTAATGGTGATAAACAACTAATTAAATAAGGGCACAAATATAAGAGGAGTAGAATCTTATGTTTGCTATGCCATTTTTAATATCCTTTCGTAAGTGTAGCTGATAATTAATAGGCACATCTAAGGATGTGTCTTTTTTGTACGCATTTTTCTAAGACACAGCTTGTGACAAGGTATTAGCTGTGGTATTTTTATGCCCTTTTTTGCAAGCACAAAATCAAGCATTAAAGGAGAAAAAAAGCAATGATCGACATGAAAGATTATGGAGTAGCGGAAGATATGGAAGTATTAGAAGGAATGGAGCTAGCACGAATTACTGCGGTGCATAGAGAGCGTTTTGAAATAATATGTTCTAAGGGAGAAGGAACGGCAGTTGTAAAAGGTAGTATTTACTATAATGAAGGATGTGAAGAAGTATTTCCGGCAATTGGAGATTTTGTATGGATACTTTATAACCCTAATGGTCCTAGTCGTATTACTAAAACCCTAGAGAGAAAGTCATACTTTTCAAGGAAGGATCCTGATGTTGGGAGAGGAGAGCAAATAGTAGCGGCTAACTTTGATTATGTTTTTATTATCATGTCTTTAAATAATGACTTTAACACAAAAAGATTAGAACGATATTTAGCATCAGCATGGCAAAGTGGAGCAATACCAATTATTATATTAACGAAGGTAGATTTATTGGAGGATTATAGTTGGTATATAAATGAATTAGAACAGGTAGCTGTAGGGGTGGATATTATATCAATTAGTTCAAAAACAGGATTCGGATTAGACAGGTTAGAGCAATTTATGAAGCCAGGAAAAACAGTAGTATTTCTAGGATCATCTGGAGTTGGTAAATCAAGCCTTGTTAATGCTCTAGCTAAAAAAGAAATAATGAAAACTAATGGAATTAGAGAAGATGATGCTAAAGGCCATCACACTACAACTTATAGGCAGCTTATTAAAATAGATAATGGTGCAATGATTATTGATACTCCAGGTATGAGAGAATTAGGGCTGTGGGATATCAGCAAAGGATTAGGCGAGGCTTTTCAAGATGTTATAGAACTTATGTTGCAGTGTAAATTCTCAGATTGTAGCCATACTAATGAACCAGGATGTAAGATTTGTGAAGCTTTAAATAATGGAACTTTAGATACCACCAGGTGGCAGAGTTATCTAAAATTAAAAAAGGAAGCAAAGTATAGCGAGAATAAAGTGGGATATTTACAAGAACTAAAGAAAATAGGAAAGTTACATTCAAAACAAATTAAAAGCCATAAGAGGAGATAGAGATGATCGTACTAAAAGAAATAGATATAAATAATTTTTGGGATATTATCAGTTTAAAGGTATCAGAGAGTCAGGAGGAATTAGTAACCTCTAATGCGGTATCTATAGCACAAGCAAAAGTACAAGTAGAGTGTCAGCCCAGGGCAATTTATCAAGATGAGATACCTGTTGGATTTGTTATGTACTGTATAGATAGAGATGATAATGAGTGGTGGGTTTATCGCTTAATGATAGATGAAAAGTTTCAATCTAGAGGAATAGGCAGAGCGGCAATGGAACTTGTGATTAGTGAAATTCAGGCGGATAAGACAAGAGAAAAGATATATGTAGGAGTAGATTCAAGTGGTGTTTCATCTAAAAGACTATATGAGGCACTGGGATTTAAGTATACAGGAGAGAAGTTTGGAAAAGAAGAGATTATGGTATTAGATTATTAGAGAAACAATGATAGATTTTATATTTAAGGAGAGTTATCGTATGTCATTAAATGAAGTCTTAATGTCTATTATGGGAATAGGAGTTATAATTGGAGCTATTGACCGTATTCTAGGTAATAAGTGGGGGTTAGGTGCAAAATTCGAAGAAGGGTTTATGTGCTTGGGGCCTACTGCTTTAAGTATGGTGGGGATTATTTGCTTATCCCCCTTTCTTGCAGAAGTATTAAAGCCACTTATTGTACCTGTTTTTCACTTGTTAGGAGCTGACCCTGCTATGTTTGCAAGTATTTTAGCTATTGATATGGGAGGATATCCTTTAGCCATGGCATTAGCAGAAAATGTACAAGTAGGACAGTTTTCAGGTCTGATTGTTTCAACTATGTTGGGAGCTACAATTGTTTTTACTATTCCTGTTGGATTAGGCCTGATTCCAAAAGAGGATCATACTTACTTTGCAAAGGGACTATTAATAGGTTTAGTTCCTATTCCTATTGGAAGTATTATAGGTGGGATTTTAATGGGGATACCTTTTAAAGTTGTTCTTATCAATAGTATTCCTATTTTACTTATTGCACTATGTTTAATGATAGGTCTTATTTTTAAACAGGAGCAAATGGTAAAGGGATTTAATTATTTTGGACAAGGTATCAAAATCATTACAACAGTAGGACTTGGTTTAGCGGCGTTTACATATTTAACTAAGATTGAGACAATCCCTAATATGCCAAGTATTATGAGCTGTATGGAGACAGTTGCAGGTATTTGTATTGTACTCTTAGGAAGTTTACCACTTATGACACTTATTTTAAATGTACTCAAAAGACCTTTTGAAAAGTTAGGTGAATTACTAGGGTTAAATGCAGCTTCTATTGGAGGAATTTTATTTTCTTGTATTAGTGTGCTACCTGTATTTAAACTTTTTGGAGAAATGAATGAACGAGGCAAAGTCGTTACTACAGCTTTTTTTGTAAGTGGTATTGCTGTATTTGCAGCACATCTAGGTTATGCAGCTGACGTGGCACCTAATATGCTATTGCCAATGATTACAGCTAAGTTAAGTAGTGGGTTTATAGCTATTCTATTGGCACTACTTATGACAAAGTCAGAGGATAGTGTGTAAAACAAGTATAAATATAAGTTTTATAGTATAATCTATGCTTTTGAAAAGTGTATTTTGAATGAAAACACCTACTTGAAATAAAAGATAAATAATAGATTAAATATAATAGATGTAGAGTAGTATGTTTTGTTATTTATACATTAAAAATAAGATAAATAAAATAGTAAAAATGAGAAATCGAGTTAGTTGTTAATAATCTAACTCGATTTTTTTATTATAAGTTAAGTAAATTAAAGAAATAATGATAATAACACCCTTATTTAGAGATGATAAAAGAAAGTATTGACAAAAGTTTTAGATAATGATAATTTGAATAAATATTAAATTACATGAATAAGTATTAATAATGGTGTGAAATTGAATCTGTATTACTTAAAGTTATGTAGAGGAGGGATGATTAGGTTAAATATAAGTGGTAAAGAAATATTATGTTTGAGAGTAAAAGCAAGAGGGAAGAGATGCTAAATCTTATGTATTACATGCTATATGTATATGAAAGGGGAAACTATGAAATTAGTATTTGAAAGTGATTATTTACAAGATTACCTAGAAGAAAATGAATGGGTAGATTATACTAATGCAGTTATTAAGAATAAGGCAGAGGAATTATTTAAAACATGTAATAATGAGATTGAAAAAATCAAATTAGCTTTTGAGATTAGGACTTTTTACAATGAAAAAGATTATAGCAAGGTTTACGTGAGACCACTACAGATAGTTATTGATACACTAAATAATCATGATAATTGTATAGAAATGGTAAAGTATCAGTTACCAACAGAAATAAAATGATAAGAAATACTTACTAAGAAGATAGATGGGGTGAGCTATATGGAGATAAGAGTAATGACTATTGAAGATTATGAAGAAGCTTTTGCTTTATGGAATGAAATACCTATGATGGGGCTACGTAGCTTAGATGATTCTTATGAAGGAATTTCAAAGTTTTTATTAAGAAATCCTGATACCAACTTTATTGCACAAATTAATCATAGAACAGTAGGCGTTATATTGAGCGGGCATGATGGTAGAAGAGCGTTTATTTATCATATGGCTGTTAAAGAAGGAGCAAGGAGAAAGGGGATAGGTAAACAATTAGTAGAAGTTACGTTAAAAGCACTTAAAAATCAGGGGATTAATAAGGTAGCATTAGTGTCTTTTAGTAATAATAAATTAGGTAATCAATTTTGGGAAAGCATGGGCTTTAGTGAGCGAGATGATTTAGTTTATAGAAATAAAAGTATAAATGATGATAATATTTAATAAACAAATAAGAACTAAGATCCCAAGGAGACTCAAATCAAGTTAGAAAACAGATGGTTTCATTGAAAAAGTCTACAATATGAACAGCGTTGAAATGAGTATATGTAATTAATATGAGTTTACTTTAGTATAGAGGAAACTTGAGAGTAGTACTGCTATATAGAGAATCTTTTTTCGGATAAGAGAGATGAGATAGCAAGAAGCCTTGAGTTTTAGCTTATAAACATTGTTTTACAAGCTAAAACTCAAGGCTTTTATCATATTCAAAACAAGTCTTAGTGAGGTATTACTCTTAATACTTTAAAACGATGAGAATTGATTTTTAAGTTAAAAGTATTTCTATTATTGATAAGCTCGTCAGTAAGGATGGTATTGCGCTCTAGATCTTGTAGTTTACAGCAGTTGTTATCAGTTCTTAATGAATACTCCCCTGCATAATCTGTGAAGTTATAGAGAATGATAGTCTGGTTATCATAAAGAAATACACTAAAAGGAGCAGGGCCATTAATCTCTAGTTTAAAATCTTTAAGACATAGTTTTCTTATATAACTCAGTACATCTTGAGGTAGTTTCTCTAAGCTGCCATATTCATCAGGTATATTTAAAACATATACTTGACTATTATGATAGTTAGTTTGTAGAAGAAGAGGATAGCTTTTGTTGTTAGTAAGAGCTGCAATCGTATTTTGAGTATCATTTGTAGCAAATTCAAGTAGAGGAAAAGTAATAGGTTCCGGGGCAGTACAATAGTGATTATAGGCACAGTTATGCCAGCCAATACCAAAATGATTAGAACTTATTTTAGAATCAGTTACTTTAATGTCTATTAACTCATCTAATCCTTTTTGAGACATAGCTTTTACAAAACCAGAAGTAATAATAAGTGTATGTTTACCTTTTAAGTAATCCTTCAGCGTGCTAATAATATGTTTGTCACAAGCAGCAGAAGCCGTTAAGAAAAGTGTAGGTGCTTCCATAGGGAAATACGGAGTAGGCTCAAAGGGAATACCCAGCATACCTAAAGAACCATGAAGATAATTCTCACCGGAAGAGTGGAAGGGCTTATAAGTAGCTATTCCTATAGGATTTCCTAGCATAGGCAGCAGTTTATCAACATGTTCAAAAGCATAGCCTAGAAGAGGAACGGCTATAGGATCTTCTCTAATAAGTGTACCTAGAGAATAAATAGTAGCTTCTTTAGCTTTACTAAACAGTGTCAGATAAGCTTGTTCGGCTACACTATTTAAATTGTAACTACAATCTAGTGTATCAAACCAACCGCCCATATTGCCATTTGGTCTAGTATTTTCTAAATAGCGCATCGTAAAGTAAGAAGAATAGCGCTGCAAGTTTTGCTGTGTATGAAGAGGGTCCCTGGTTTCTGTTCCTGTATAAATCCCATCAAATAAGGTAGAGCCCATTTCTAAGTTATAACCGGATTGTTGATATTCATCATACCAATTAGGGTATTTAATAATAACTTGTACATTAGGATTAACAGCTTTAGATTCTTTAATAATAATTTTTTCAGAGACTTTTTTAAGAAGCTGTGTGCGATACTCTGCCCAAGATAAATCTTTTTTCTCCTTAATACAAAGCTCACATTTACAGTGAGTAAAGAAAAAATCATCGATAACATAGCTATCAAAAAGCTCAGCTGTATATCGTACAATAGCTTTAACAGCTTCTAAATCTTTGGGGTTAGAATAGCAAAATGTGGTGAATAAATCAGAATTATGATTTGTAAGGGTGGTAGTTAAAGTGACGCCTCCAGCTGTTTCAAGGTTGTTTTTGAGGCATAAATCTTTCATTTTCATAAGTGTTTCTTTTGAAACATATGTACCACTACGATGAGTTTCTAGATAGATTTTCTGAATAGGTGCATGAGCAAGGAGCCACTTAAGTTTTTCATCTAAAAAATCCCATAAGTTATTTTGACTAATATAGTTAATTTCGTACTCATTAAAATAAATGGCAGTTGAAAAATTTGCAGTATTCATTTTAGCACGCTCCTTTATAATAGTTTATCTATAACCCATGATAGGATATTTCATGTATAGAATACATAGAGAATATGATAAAGATACGCCTGTAAAAACTAAAACAATATAAAAATTCACTTTAATATAATTTTCAACAGGAAACACTAATAAAAGATAAAAAAGTTTAGTAGGTAGCCAAAAAGGTATATAATACAAATATAAAAAGGTAAGATAACCTAGGAGAAAAATGGGTGAGAAGTTAATTGATAAAAGGGTGGTAAAAATGGAGAAATATATTATAGCGATAGATCAAGGAACAACTAGTTCAAGAGCCATTATTTTTGATAAACAGCAACAGATGGTAGGAAGTAGCCAGAAGGAATTTACACAGATTTATCCTAAGGAAGGCTGGGTAGAACATGACCCAATGGAAATATGGGCTTCTCAATATGGAGTACTTCAAGAGGTAATGGCGCAGAATAACTTAACACAAGAAAATATTGCAGCTATAGGCATCACGAATCAAAGAGAAACCACCATTATTTGGGACAAAGTAACTGGAGTGCCTATCTACAATGCAATTGTATGGCAATGCAGGAGAACAGCTGACTTTTGTGAGGAACTAAAAGCAAAAGGATGGGAAGAATATATTAAACAAAATACAGGACTTGTCCTAGATGCTTATTTTTCCGCTACTAAAATTAAGTGGATACTGGATCATGTGGAAGGTGCTAGAGAAAGAGCTAAAAAAGGCGAACTCCTTTTTGGAACAGTAGATACGTGGCTGATTTGGAAATTGACTAATGGGAAAGTACATGTAACAGATTATACCAATGCTTCTAGGACAATGATTTTTAATATTAATACGCTAGAGTGGGACCAAACTTTATTACATTTATTTGATATTCCAAGATGTATGCTTCCAGAAGTGAAAAACTCCTCTGAAATATATGGCTACGCTAATTTAGGAACAAAAGGTGGGATACGTG
Source organism: Bacillota bacterium (assembly GCA_023393125.1). Classification (GTDB taxonomy): domain Bacteria; phylum Bacillota; class Clostridia; order Lachnospirales; family Cellulosilyticaceae; genus Cellulosilyticum. The sequence goes on along the minus strand of JAEWMQ010000061.1, from coordinate 11,125 downwards.
TACCTATAGGAGGCGCAGCAGGTGATCAACAAGCTGCTTTATTTGGACAAGGCTGCTTTGATAAGGGGAATGTAAAAAATACTTATGGTACAGGTTGCTTTGTACTGATGAATACAGGTGATGAGCTAGTAAAAAGTAAAAATGGACTTTTAACAACGATTGCTATTGGATTAGAAGGAAAAGTACAATATGCACTAGAAGGTTCTGTATTTGTAGGCGGAGCAGTGGTGCAGTGGCTTAGAGATGAAATAAGACTAGTGAATGATTCTTCTGATACAGATTATTTTGCTAGTAAGGTAAAAGATAGTGGGGGTGTCTATGTGGTACCAGCCTTTGTAGGATTAGGAGCACCTTACTGGGATATGTATGCTAGAGGAGGCATCGTTGGCTTAACAAGAGGAACTAACAGAAATCATATTATTAGGGCATCCTTAGAGTCTATAGGCTATCAATGTAGGGATGTCATTGATGCCATGATAGATGATGTAGGTCATAAGCTTGTTTCCATTAAAGTAGATGGAGGAGCTAGTAAGAATAATTTCCTTATGCAGTTTCAAGCAGATATTATTGGAGCAGAAGTGGTAAGACCTAAGGTTGTTGAAACTACAGCACTTGGGGCAGCTTATTTGGCTGGCTTAGCAGTAGGCTATTGGAAAGATAAACATGAGATTTTAGAAGAATGGCGAGTTGATCATACCTTTACACCAAGTTTAGAAGAAGAAAAACGAGATAAGGCTTATAGAGGTTGGAAAAGAGCTGTTAAACGTTGTATGGCTTGGGAGATGGAAGATAAATTAGAGCAATAAAAATAGAGCACCTAAAGTGAGGCACAAAAAAGATAAAGTTGAAAGAGCTATCTTTTTTGTGCTTTTATTATAGATTATCACTAAAGACCATGTTTCGAAGAATTAGCTATCAAATGATGACATGATATTGTCATATATCTTTTGAGATAATGAAAATAAAGGGGAGATTTTATGAGTGATCCAAAACAAATGATATCGAAAAAGCAAGCTAGGCAGTTTCTTATTAACTATCACAATTTAAATGATAGTCAGGATTACGTGGGTGTTTCAGGAATAATGGCTTATTTCAAGCAGGTAGGAAGTATTCAATATGACCCACTAAATGTAGTGGGAAGAAATGCAGATTTAGTATTACAAGCGAGGGTTAAAGGTTATAAACCAGAAATGCTAGAAGAACTCTTATATAAACAGCATAAACTAGTGGATGGATTTGATAAAGAAATGTGTATTTACTTAGCAGAAGACTTTAATAGGTTTCATAGGGTAAGAACATCCCAAGCGGAAAGTACAAAAAGAACTTTGAATTATCGTAATCAACTTGGTGCACTTGATATATTAGATGAAATAAGAGAGCGTATTGCTACAAAAGGCAGAATAGGTTCAAAAGATATTTCTATTGGTGAAAATAGAGAAAGTCGTTGGGGACATAAGAAACTTTCAAGTGCTGCGCTTGATTATCTATATAACATAGGTGAATTATGTGTAGCAAATAAAATAGGAACTCAAAAAGTATATGATTTTACAACTCATGTTTTATCAAAAGAAGATTTACATAGGGAAGACTTTAAAAGCGAAGAAGAATTTCTATATTGGTATATAAAGCGCCGAGTGCGTAGTGTTGGTTTATTATGGGATAAAAGGGGAGGTGCTTGGCAAGGACAGTTTTTATCAGAGAGTAAACTTAGACAAAGGGTATTGCAGGATTTAGTTGAAAAGGGAGAAATAATACAGATATTTGTAGAGGATATAAAAACTCCTTTTTATGTGGCAAAAGAAGATATGAGTTTTTTTAAAACAAGTTTTAGTGAGAATAAGGCAAAATTTTTAGCTCCCCTTGATAATTTGCTATGGGATAGGGAGATGATCTCTAAGCTGTTTGATTTTGAATATCGTTGGGAGGTCTATACGCCTGTAGAAAAAAGAAAATACGGCTATTATGTTTTACCCGTTTTATATGGGGATAGAATAATTGCTAGATTTGAACCAGAGAAGGTAAGGAGAAATACACCATTAATAATTAAAAATTGGTGGTGGGAGCCAGGCATAACTATTACAAACGATATGCTAGAAGCAATTGATAACAATATAAGAGAGTTTACGAATTATCTAGAAGTTCTTCCGCCTATAAAACTATCAATATAGTTTAAATGTCATCATTAGAACTATTCAGTCTTACAAAAATATATTTGCCTATGCGTTTATGAGGAAGGCTGCTGGGAGGAAATGAGAGGAGAAGGGCTATCTTCCAGTGTTCCGGTTCAAATTTTTAGAGGCACTAGGCTCACTTATTTGGATGAACGCACGAAAACTCCCGTTGGTCAAACACTCGTGCTAAAACCCATCCAAATCGTTCGCCAAGCGCCTCTAAAAAATTCTCCCAAGTCACCCTTCCAGATATCCCTCCTCCTCTCATTTCTTCCAAACGTTATTAAGCTCATAAACGTTTCTAACAGTAAAGCGGCGCGAGAAAAATATAATGGTATTTTAAACTTATAAGCCATTCTATCATATCTCGTTCTAGCAATAATAACGTATAGAGCTCAGAAATTCTTAACGAAGGATTTTCTCCGTTTCTCTTCATTCACAATAATGTATAAAGCTTCTTTGTAGTTTATTCTTGTAAAGCAGTAGCTATGTAGGGAGACTAGTCGGACTACATAGCGGCAATTTAACTTTATACAATATGATTCAAATTTCTATTTATTATATTCTGAAATTGTATGCATACAAAATAAAAGATAATATTGAATAGTTAAAATAAATGTTTTCTTATTCTAGCTCTTATGCTAACATACCTTTAATTTCCGGAAGAAATAAAATAATTGTATCGGTACAAAAAATGTAGCGAGGAGAATAGATATGAGTGAGAGATTAGAGCTTAATAAGAATTTAGCCCAAATGTTAAAGGGCGGCGTTATTATGGATGTTGTTAATGCAAAAGAAGCTATTATTGCAGAGAAAGCTGGCGCTGTAGCAGTTATGGCTTTAGAAAGGGTTCCTTCTGATATTCGTAAACATGGTGGTGTGGCTAGAATGTCTGATCCCAAGATGATTAGGGAGATTCAGGCTGCTGTTAGTATTCCTGTTATGGCAAAAGTACGTATTGGACATTTTGTAGAAGCCCAAATTTTAGAGTCTTTAGAAATTGATTATATTGATGAGAGTGAAGTACTAACACCTGCAGATGAAGATTATCACATTAACAAGTATGATTTTAAAGTACCCTTTGTATGTGGTGCACGTAACTTAGGAGAAGCACTTCGTCGTATTGGAGAAGGCGCTTCTATGATTCGTACAAAAGGAGAAGCTGGTACAGGAAATGTTGTAGAAGCTGTTAGACATATGCGTACTATGAATAGAGATATCGCAAGGATTGTAGGAGCAACTAAGGAAGAGCTTATGACCATTGCCAAAGAATTAGGGGCACCTTATGAACTTATTTTAACTGTTAAAGAAACTAGTAAACTGCCAGTAGTTAACTTTGCAGCAGGGGGGATAGCTACACCAGCAGATGCAGCACTTATGATGCAGTTAGGTGCAGATGGTGTATTCGTAGGGTCTGGTATTTTTAAATCTGAGAACCCACAAAAAAGAGCAGAAGCCATTGTTAAAGCAACAACCTATTACAATGACCCCAAAGTATTAGCTGAGGTATCAGAAGAATTAGGTGAGGCTATGGATTCATTAGATATAAGGCAATTAGATGAAAAACAACTTTATGCTTCAAGGGGATGGTAGGATGAAACATATTGGTGTATTAGGCCTACAAGGTGGCATAGAAGAACACCATCATCTTTTAGCTCAGTTACCAGAAGTAAAAAGTGTTGATGTTAAATATGTCAGTCAATTAAAAGAACTAGAAGGCGTAATTGATCCAGGGGAAGAAAGCATAGTGCTAGGTAGGCTTCTTAGAGCTTTTAATATGCTAGAGCCTTTTAAACAAAAAATTGAAGAGGGATTACCAGTATGGGGCACTTCCTTTCACTCAGATTTAACGACTGATACAAGTTTTCACCATTATTTTGTAAGAAATTTATATTAAATAAAAACTGTATCTACAAACGTACATTTTTTGTACGTTATAGATACAGTAACCTTACTAGTAAGATATAAAAGATTTTAAATGTATTTGAGTTTAAACATAGATAGGAGCTATAAATTAAGAATTATATTATTTAAATTAAAATATAAAATACTGCATCATAAAATAATATTTCAAATTATAAGGATTTTTTGTTATAATAAAGTTAAACGTAATTAATTAATTAATTAATTAAGGGAGAGTCCCCATTTTACAAGTAAATTTACTCGGGAACAATTTTCTCTATTAGGCTTTCCGCTAATTCAAGTTTAGTCTATGGTTAATTATAAAACATCAATTTAAAATTATATAATAGATTAATAATAATAATTATTGATAATAATTATTACTGAACTTTATGGTTTGAGATGGTAAATAGAAGTACTTTTAAAAATTCTTAAAAGCGCCTTTTCCATAGACAAAATACATGTAGTTAAAACTAAATATGTTGAAGTTATTCTTTAGAGTCGTTTGATTGGAGTACTACTTATAATGCCACATTATAACGGTATGCACTAATTCTTACTGTCAAGCAAGGGGAGAGGTGCTAGTATTCAAAGATTTTATACTTTGTTTAATGTTGATTTATATCAGTATTATGCCATAAAGAAGGTAACATTACAGAGTTATAGTTAGTTTGAAGATATGTTCCTAAGAATAGGAAACTGATTTTGTTACACGAGAAGCGTATAAGACAATTTACCTATTTTAGAATTAAGAGTTACTTAGAAGAAGTCATTCAATCTGTAAAAAATTAGGCATTAAATTAATGCCTATAATATATTTATTAATAATACTAATGGATTATATAAAGTTGATTGTATTATATCTTTATATTGGTGCTAATTATTGCAATAAAATGTCTCGGAATTATCTTTTTAATAAGTGTTTTCAATATTAACAGAATAACTATTAAATTTTGTAAAGTTTCTTATTATGATTTAGGATAAAAAATTAGAGATAGGTATTAAAAACATAAAAAATAATTTATATATTAAAAGGGGAAAAAATAATAGTGAAGATATTTCAATTAGCTATTAATAAGTTTAAGAGAAATTTTTATTTGCGTATGGTTATAATATATTCTACTATAATTATTATTTCGCTGTTTCTATTACTTTTACTTTTTGTAGGTTTCCAAAATAAAGATTTACAAAAGCAACAAATAAAGGATTTGACAAATACTGTGACACAGTTTCAGATTTTTTCAGATCAGTACTTTCTAGAAGACATATATTCTATTGTAGTAAAGGAGATTTTTCAAGAAAATAGTTATAGCTCAGGCATCCTTAACGAGCCCTTAGCCTATAAATATAACTCTAATGAATATTCTTATGCTTTAAATATAAAAAAATTTGCTACCTCTTTGCAAGAGCGTAGGGAATTTATTGAATCTATTACTATTTATAATCGGGAGTATGATACTTATGTATCTTCTAAATCAGGAGTTTTATATAATATTAGCACCAATAAGGAGAAGTATGCTAATATTGTGAACTATGGATTATTAACAGGTATCGAGAAACAGAAGTTAAATCAATTTTGGATTCCAGTTATTCAGAATAATGATTTTTATAAAGAAAAGCATATTGTTTCCTTTGTTCAGCTTATGCCTATGTTTTTACCAACAGATCAGTACAATATTGCTTTTAATATCAATATAGATTTAAATAAAGTATTTTCGGGCTTTTTTTCTGAGATAAATACAGAGAAGGATAATTTTAAAATTATAGATGGTAAAAATAACCTTATTTTTGATACAGATACAAATAACTTATTACAAAATAATAACACGGCTCAGGTAACAGAAGAAATTACTAACTCAGACTCAGGCTACAAGATATCAAAAGAAGAGAAGGGAAGAGTGTATACTATATGGCGCTCTTCTAGTTTAAATGAGTGGAAATATATTTATACTTCAAAAGAGACTAATTTATTAGGTAGTATTTTTACTTCTATGGGATATATTTTAATTTGGTATCTTATTATAACTATTACTGTTGTATTCATTGCTTTACTTATTGGGAAATGGCTTTATAAACCGTTAAATAACATTGTAAATGCCTCTAGTAAAAGATTATCAGGTATAGTATCTGAAGGAGATATTACAACTATTGATAAGGCATTTTTAAGTGTTAATGATAAGCTTGAAAAATTAGAAGGTATTGTGAAGAAAAATGATGTTCTCATATTTAATAATATTATTCATGACTTAGTAAATAGTAAAATCTATGATATAAAAGAACTTAACGATAGATTAAGCTTATTAAATAAAGAATGTGTGAATAATAGTTTCTATATTTTATTAATAAAGATAGATGCTAAAAATTATATAGATTTTACTCATAAGGAAAAAGAAATATTACGGAGTACTATAGATGAAATGATAAATAATTATTATATAGAGCACTATAAAGAGAGTTTTAAGATAGCAATTTTATTTGATTATGAGGGATATTTTACATGTATTATTAATTTAAATGAGCAGGATTATGAAGAAGAAATTAATGATGCTAAGAAGATTTTAAAGATGATTAATAATCAATTTACGTCTATTTTTAATTTAGCACTTACTAAGCCTTTTAAAGAGTTATCCCATTTTTATAAACATAGTCAGGATGCTTTAGGTTATTTTAAATATGGTTTTATATATGGAAATAACAATATTTTTACAGAAGATTCTATTATGAAATATGAGAAAAACTCAATAGAACTTAATGGGAAAGCTATTCATAACATTGAGATACTCTTGAAAACCCAAAAATTAGAGTTACTAAAAGAAAATCTAATTTTTTTATTTGAACAGATTAAACTACATGGATATTCCTATTTATATATGTATAATCTTTCAATACAAATTATAACTATTATTTCTAATGAATGTATGGCTCAGAATGTATCTGATATAGAGTTAAGTCAGCAGAAGCTATTGGAAAGCTATTCTCAAATTAATAACTTAGAAGAATGCCTAGGTTGGTTTTTTAAGGTTATTGATAGATTTGAAGAAAATATTAATTTAAGAAATATTAATATGGATAACACGATTATACAAGAGATAATAGATTATATTAGAAACAATATAAATCATCAGCTATCTCTTAACTCGGTTGCAGATTATTTTAATTTAAGTACAGGTCATTTGAGCAGGTTATTTAAAGAAAAAACAGGTAGTAATTTTTCTGACTTTGTAAGTGAAGTAAAATTTGAAAAAGCTATTCAAATACTATTAACGGATGGTAAAGCTAAAGTTTCAGATATTGCTGATATACTAGGATATTCAAATCCTACATATTTTACTAAATTATTTAAAGAAAAGTATGGTATGACACCTACTCAATATAGAAGAATACATAAATAGTTTAGCCTATTGAAATCGTATAAGAAGAGATTACTAATTTAAGCCCATTCAAGTGCAATTTTAAAAGATGTTATACCTCGAGCAAAAGAATTTCAAAAACTTAAAGATAAAAACTGTTAAAATTAGAGTAAAATTATCTAACTTTAACAGTTTTTTTATTGTTTGAAAGTAAGCGCCAATTAAGAAGGTGAATAGGAATTCTCTCTAATTTATAGGATAATTACTCTAAAATATAATATTAGATTTAACTATTGTCCCAGTTCAAACTGCTAAACCAGGATTTTCTACATCTGTATCAGATTATTCAAATAGCCTGTGGTTATACAGACATGCATAAGTCGATTGATGGATTAATAGCTATAGTACAGCAAAATTTTCAACTCAATCCATTTTTATAAAGTTTATTTTTATTCTGTGGTAAACGTTGTGACAGTGAGTTTCACTCTATTGGTGAGGAGTTTGTTCGTACAGAAATAGAATTTATTCCTATAAAGGTACGTGTTATTGATTATTATCGTGAGACCTTTGAATGTCGTAGTTGCCGCAAGCAAGGTGAACATACATGGAAAAAGCACCAATGCCGTATCCAGTTATTTAACACTCCTATGTATCATCTTCTACGGTGGCTCAGGTTATTCATCAAAAGTATGAAATGGACATTGCTTTTTATCGCCAAGAAAAAGAATGGACCACTCTTGGTGTAAAGTTAAGTCGTGCAGCAATGTCCAAATGGATTTGGTGGCCATTTTTCAATACTTGATATTATTTGAGGCTTACTTTTTATTTAACATTTACTATTAGAAACTTCTTTGGTTATGAAAATTGGGTTACTAATGGCTAAGTTAGTAAAATCACTTGCTGCTACAAAAAATAGCCATTGCATATTTTCTACATCAAAGTTCTTGATTTTTTTGCTATAGTTAAAGGAGTTACCATCTTTTAGGTGAGTATTTTCTAAAGAGATAGTAGTACATTTGTTACCATTTCCATAAATATAAAGTGTATTTAATGGCTTATTAGAAATAAGTATAAGATCTATATCTACCTTATTAGTAGAAGCGTAAAAAGTTTCACCAGGTATTTTATCGCCAATAGTAGGAATTAAGATAGGCCCATTGGTTAAGAAACTATTACCGCTACTTAAGCTTTGTAAGATATGAGTAGGGCTAAGCTCATCTTTTAAATGAATATAAGTTTTTACACAACCACTACCTAAAGTATCTTCTGCCCATTTTTCTAGTAATGGAAAAGTTTTATCGTATAAACACATAAGATAAATGACTTCGCTTTGAAGTTCAGAGGGGAGAATAGAAAGAAAAGGTTTAGCTGTCTGTATAAGCCAAGTAATTTTATCTAGAATTTTATTATAGTCATTAGCAAAGGTATTATGTGTGTCACTGCCTGAGGTGGCTGGAATATATCTACCTTCTTCAAGGAGTTCAAGCCATAGTAAGTACGCTTTGTGATTTGTTGTACCATTAAAAAATGGATTAGAACCATTCCAAATTTCCATCGTATCAAAAATTTGTATTATATCTATAAATTCTGTGGGAAAAGAAATAGCAGAACTAAGATCTCTTGGATGATTAATTTGGGCAAGTCCATTAGAGGCTTTGATTTGCTTTGTTATTCTAATAAATTCGTTTCTTAAAAAGTCTTCTGTTCTATATTCCTCATGAGGAATATCATAAATAATATCTATTGGTACATTTAGAGCCATAACATGACCATTAGATGTAGAGATTTCTTTTGAAATAATAGGGGTAAAGTCTTTAGATAAGGTTTTTTGCCATTCATTATGATTTAAAATATTATGATGGTCACTCAAAGCACCGTAGGTAAGGCCAGCAGCTTGCATAGAATGGGCTACCTCTTGAGGAGTTTCTATTACATCATCTGTCCCGCCATGAACAGGGCTACTATAGATGCTATGATGATGTAAGTCTCCAGCATACCAACCTAATGTTTGTAGATTAATAATACGTGAAAGTGTTTGAGTTATAGAAATTTCTGTATAAGCTTCAATAACCACCTCAATACTTAAGATTTCATATTCAGAGCCTTTTGAGATTTCTACAAAGTATTTACTAGAAACGCCATCTATAACAGGAAGAGTGATAGATAGGTTTCCTGATGGGTTTGTATAAGCACGTATAAAGTTAATTTTACCATCTGTTTTAGTAAAGTTTTGCAAGGTATCAGTATCTTTCATAGGGAAGAATTTAACTTGTGAAATAATACCTTCAGCCTTTTCATTTATAATTGTAAGGTTCAAAGTTCCTTTAGGTGATTCATTGGAGTTATCTTCTATGTAAGTCAGACCTCTTGTTTTGAGAGTTTCTTCTAGAGCTATAATAGTATCATAAACAGAATTAGCAGTATGATAATGTTTTTTGTTTTCTAGAGCTTCTAAAAGACCAATAGCTATAGATAAATATTTTTTTATCTTCATAATATAAACTCCTTTTTGTAGATAATTTGATTTGCATATAATTTCTTATTAAGTTCAAACGAATATAACAATGGGCTATGGCATTGATGCAAACTCAATGCCATAGCCCATACAAAACAATAAATTTATAATATGCTAATTAAAATTTATTATTTTGCTATGTTAGTATCGTAGTAACTAGCTCTTTCACTAAAAAGTTCTTGTAAACCAGCTTGGTTAAGCTTGTTGTATTGAGAAGTATAAACAGATTCAAAGTTCTCAGGAGCTGTACTAATTGATGTATAAGCAAGTTCAATGGTAAGTTTTTCAATATTTGAAAGATATTTAGTTTCTGCATCTAAAACTTGTTGAGTAATAGGTTCGTTGTAGAGGCCACTTGTAGCACTATCATAGAAGTTACTTAGGTATTCTGTAGTAAGATATGGATAATTGGATGCCCATTCTGATACAACAGCATCTTTATCACCACAATATGCCCAGTACTGTGTAATGGTAGTAAAGTCATTAGGTGTTGTTGCATAACCTTCTTCTGCTAGTGTTGCTTTATCAATAGAAATAGGTACACCATTTTCATCTGCGGTATAATTTGGAGTAAACCTAACTTTCATAGCATTTTCAGTATTAGCTAACCAGTTTAAGTATTTTACAGCTGCAGCAGCTTTTTTCTCACTTACACTAGGAACCATAATATACATACCATGAAGTGGCTCTGCAGGAGTAATAAGTTTACCATTTGGATCTTCTAGAATATTAATTGATACAAATTCAGCATCTGGATCATTTGCAAGAAGTGCTTCAATCCAACCTTGATCAATAGGTCTCATATTATCTTCTAATATAAAACCAACGTAACCATTAGTTATATCTTGTTTGTAAATATCGTCATTTGTATCAACAGCAAAGTCTTTTTTTATAATACCATCATTATAAAGTTTGTTCATAATTTGAAAACCTTGTTTAGCATCTGAATGAAGTGATTTTGAAGTATTAGAATATATATATTGGTCTTTTTCATTACTAATATCAACATAAGAACCTACAAAGTTTAAGAAATATTTTTCTGTATCTTGATTACCCCCCATAGCCCAAGGAACAAGATTAGCACCTACATTGCCAGGATCTTTTTCTTTAAAGGCATAAAGAATATCTATAAGTTCTTGTTTGTTAGTTGGAAGTGTCATACATAATGCTTCAACCCAGTCTTTTCT